>CAZWZG010000034.1:0-5163 GCA_964638245.1 uncultured Rhodobacterales bacterium | reverse complement strand
GGCGTCGCGGGGTTCACCGGAGGGTTTCTCGGGCTGCCGGGCCCGCCTGCCATTTTGACCTACATGGCTTCGTCCAAACCGGTCGCCACGATCCGGGCCAACCTTTTGTTGTTCCTGTTCCTGTCGGACGTGGTCCTGCTCGGGATCCTGACCTTGCGCGGCGACCTGACATCGTCCCTCATCGGAATTGGTCTGATCCTTGCAGCCCCCGCCATCCTTGGCGTTCTTGTCGGTTCGCGTATTTTCAATCCTGATCACGAGACGACGTACCGCAGGGTCGCCTATGGAATCATCATTGTCTCGGCCCTTTTTGCCATGCCGCTCTTCCACTAGGGTGCCTCCATGCGACTGACTGAAATTGAATACAGTGATCTCAAGCCCATCGACGGCTATGGCCCCGACTTCTTTCGCATCGGGGGAGAGATCTTTAACGGCGGACAACTTCTATTGCCGGACGGCCAGGTGCCATGGGCGGGGTTTGAAGATCTCGAAGCAATCGTCGGCGCTGCAGGCACGATTGATGTGCTACTTGTGGGCACCGGTGCAGAGATGACGACGATCCCAAAGGCGTTTCGAAGCGCTTTAGAGGCGGTGGGGATCGGCGTCGAACCCATGGCAACGCCCACGGCGTGCCGCAGCTACAACGTCCTTCTCAGCGAAGGCCGCCGGATAGGTGCCGCGCTTCTTGCGGTGGGCGAGAGCTGAGCGTGCTGACGCTAAACGGGGTAGGGATCAGCCGTGGGGGCTGGCCTGTTCTGGACGGCATTGATCTGTCGCTTGCCGCTGGTGAGTTGGTCCTCGTCAAAGGTCCCAATGGCATCGGCAAAACAACGCTCTTGCGCACCATTTCTGGTCTGCAAAACCCGGATAGCGGTTCGATTGATCGTCCCGAAGGCGGGTTGGCTTACAGCGGGCATCTTGACGGGTTGAAGAGCAACCTTTCCGTGCGCGAAAACCTCACCTTTTGGGCATCGATTTATGGCGCACAAGGGATTGATGCAGCGCTCGACGCGTTTGCTTTGCGGTCCCTTGCCCGTCGCCGGGTCGCGTCCTTGTCGGCCGGGCAACGTCGGCGCGCAGGCCTGTCGCGCCTGGTGCTGAGCGGTGCGCCGCTTTGGATAATGGACGAGCCGACGACCTCACTAGACCAGGCAAACAGCGCGCGCGTCGTCGATGCTTTGCGCGCCCATGTGGCCTCTGGCGGTGCAGCCATCGTTGCAACCCATTTGGATCTGGGTGTCGAGGCGCGGATGTTCGATCTTGAACCCTTCCGACCCGAATTGAGCGAGGCGCCGCTGTGACGGAGCAGGATCAATGTTCGCACTGATCCGCCGCGATCTTTTGCTCGCGCTCCGCTCGGGCGGCGGCTTTGGACTGGCGCTTGGGTTCTACTTGATCCTTGTCGTCCTTTTGCCGCTTGCCCTCGGACCGGACACAGGCATGCTCAGCGCCATTGCTCCCGGCCTGTTGTGGATCGGAGCGCTTTTGAGCGCGCTCTTGTCGCTTGAACGCATTTTTTCCACGGATTTCGAGGACGGCACGCTCGATGTGCTCGGCACGGCACCCATCCCGCTTGCCAGCGTTGCCCTGGCCAAGGCGATTAGCCACTGGCTCACTACAGGCTTGCCGATCACGGCCATCGCGCCCCTTCTAGGAGCACTTCTGGGTTTGCCCGCAGGCAGCTACGGGATCCTTGTCCTGTCGCTTCTTGTTGGTACGCCTGCGTTGTCCCTGATCGGGACGTTCGCCGCGGCGCTGACGGTGGGGTTGAAACGCGGCGGTCTTCTGATCTCGGTCATCACGCTGCCTCTTTACATGCCGACGCTCGTTTTTGGCTCGATTGCCGTGCGCCGCGTCGTCCAGGGCCTGGACCCAACGACATCAATCTGGCTGGTGGGGGCCGTGTCACTCGGCTGCATCGGCCTTCTGCCATTCGCCGCGGCCGCCGCGCTCCGCGTCAATTTGCGCTGAGCGGGTGCTTGTTGGTGCGGCGGAGAGCGGTTAAATGACGGGCATGTCGATCTGGGAATATGCCAATCCGCGCAAATTCGGAGCCGTCGCCGACCGGGTGGTCCCGGTGACCGGCGTATTGGCCGCCGTCTGTCTTGTCGCCGGATTGGTCTGGGGCTTCTTTTTCACCCCCGATGATTTCCGGCAGGGCTCCACGGTCAAGATCATATACCTTCACGTGCCCTCGGCAATGATGGCGATCAACATCTGGGGAATGATGCTGGTGGCGTCGATCATCTGGGTGATCCGTCGCCACCATGTGTCGGCCCTTGCCGCCAAAGCAGCAGCGCCGATCGGGATCACGATGACCCTGATAGCGCTTTTTACCGGGGCCGTTTGGGGCCAACCTATGTGGGGCACATGGTGGGCGTGGGATCCGCGGCTAACGTCATTCCTGATCCTGTTCCTCTTTTACATCGGCTATGTCGCCCTTTGGTCCGCGATCGAGGACCCTGACACGGCTGCAGACCTGACCGCCATTTTGTGCCTTGTCGGCTCGGTCTTCGCCGTTCTGTCGCGCTACGCCGTGCTGTTCTGGAATCAGGGCCTGCATCAGGCCGCATCTGACCCCGTCTATGATGAACGCCAGATCGACAACGTCTTTTACATGCCTCTCCTTTTGACGATTGCCGGCTTTGTCCTCTTGTTCGTCGCGCTCGTCTTCTACCGCACGCGCACCGAAATCGATCGCAGCCGCTTGCGTCGCCTAGAAGCACGCGCCCGACTCCAGGAGGCGCGCCCGTGATGCCCGATCTTGGCGCCTATGCAACTGAAGTCCTGTCGGCCTACGGCGTTGGTCTTCTGCTGCTTGTTGGATTGGTCGCACTGAGCATTCTGGAACGACGTGCTGCCAAGCGCGCGCTCAAAGACTTCGAGCAGGACGACTGACATGGCGGGCAAGCGTTCCATTAGCCTTCTCGGTATTGCGCCCCTCGCAATCGCGGCGCTTTTGATCGGCGCGGTTTTTCTGCCCGGGCTTTTTCGAGAGGACCCCAATGGGCTGCCCTCAACGCGAGAGGGGCTGCCAGCGCCCGAAGTGGCGGCGATTCCGCTGGGCTCGTTCGAGACCTTTGATCGTGCAGATCTAGAAGCCGACGGCCTGAAGATTGTGAATTTCTGGGCCAGTTGGTGCGTCCCATGCCGCGCCGAGCATCCACAACTCAAAACTCTCGCAGAGCAGATTCCCGTCTACGGTATCAATCGGGACACGGATCTAGCCTCGGCAGAAGCGTTCCTGGATGAATTGGGAAATCCGTTTTCCGGGATCGTGCACGATCCGCGCAATACGCAGTCGCTTGAATGGGGAGTCTTCGGGTTGCCCGAGACGTTCCTCATTGACGGCAATGGCGAGGTAGTCCTCCACTTCCGTGGAGCCATCACCGAACGGTTTCTCGAACGTGATTTTTTCCCTGCTATTGAGGCCGCCGGAAACTAGAAGCTTGCCGCGTATGCCAAGAGGGCAAGCCCGCAAAGCTCCAGAACTGGCAAGCTAAAAGAGAATCGGCTTCCCACTCGGCGCAGCACCGCCGAAAATCCACCAGAAGTCATACGATCTGCCCCCTTAGTTCCTATGACAAACGTGTAACGGAAGTGCATTGCTTGCAAGGAAACGGAGTTTTTCTTGGGGTCTAAGTGAATAGTTTGGCTTTTCACGAAGGAATTGTCTCTGGGACGAAACCGACAGGCAGAATGCTCTTTGCGCCCTAGGAAGCGTTCATACTGCCCGTAGTTGCTGATGGGCCGCGCCTCTCGTGGGTTCGGACGCGCGTACCGAGAAGCGGAAAATGCTTCCTCCACTTGATGAGGCGGCAACGGCGACAGTTCCTCCCCAACCTTCGACGGTCCTCTGTACCATCGAAAGGCCAAGGCCGTTCCCTGGGACCTCATCCCGCGATTTGAGCCTTTGGAAAGGTTGAAATATCCGGTCGCGAAATTCTTCAGGGATGCCAGGACCGTCATCTTCGACTTCGAAAACGCACATTTCTCCAACCTGATGCCCGCGGACGGCGATTTCACCGTCCTTTCGATCATGGTGTTTGATGGCGTTGCTTAGAATGTTGCGCAGTACAGTGTCGAAAGCGGCTTTGGGAGCTTTCACCATAGGTAGGTGTTGGTCGACCTGCAGGCTAAAGCCATGCGGAACTGCTGCTAGCATGCGAATTGTTTTCATACGTTCGCTGGGGTCGAAGTCTTCCGTTTCCTTGGGATCGGCGCCTGCCGAGGCGTACTTCAGCAAGTCTTCCACGAGTTCCGACAGACCTTGCAGTATTGCCTTCGACGTTTTGATGTTCTCCTTGGCGTCGGCAGGCATATGAGTTTGGGCATCTTCGAAATCTTCAGCGATGAAGTCCAGGAGTGTGCTCTGCTGGCGAAGGGGTGCACGCAAATCATGGGCGACAATGGACGAGAACTCGCCAAGTTTGGCGTTGACCCGTTTAAGCTCTTCGCCCTGTGCCCGTATTTCCGATGCTTGCTCCTCAAATCGAGTGACGTCCCTCGAGACGGAGGCAAACATCGCGTTTCCAACCGGCAATATCGATCGTTCAAACACGCGTCTATCGGCCGTCTTTGTCAAAAACGAGACGGTTTTTCCCGATCTCAGGTCAGCAATAACTTCATCAGCAAAAGCTTCAGCGTCTTCCATTGAAGTTTGCTCTAGCGACGTTCCGTTGGTTTTTCCTGCGACTAACATTTGGTGTAGTCCGGCGCCTCGCCGAAGGTTAGGGATGAGCTTTGGGAACGCCGCGAAAAAATTATCGTTCCAATGCACCGCGTTCAGGTCATGGTCGTAGATCACGACCGCAAGATCGACAGCGTTCAATGCATCGACAAGCAAACGGTTGCGCGACTGTTCGGCAAAGGTCCTGTGAGCATTGCGTTTGGTGGTGTGTGCAACAAGAGCAGATCCAATGAGCGCGAGAACAGCCAAGAACAGACCGGTGATGATCCATTGGTTTTGAACATCTTCTATGAAGTAACTATCACGGCCGAACCACCGCTCCTCCAAGAGCGCAATTTCCTGTGTCGACAAATCTGCGATTGAAGTGTTGAGCCCTGTAAGCAATTCCGACCGATCGGCTCGCACAATTAGGCCGCGCGGAAACTGAAGCAGCGGCGGCTCGATGACATCAATGCGCGAGTCAAGCCCAAGCA
>CAZWZG010000033.1:0-24591 GCA_964638245.1 uncultured Rhodobacterales bacterium | reverse complement strand
CACGATCATGGGCTCGGGCGAAGATTGGAAGCTGGTCGATTACATCAAATCGTTCAACTACCTGAACTACGATGGTGGTCAGTTCTCGACCAGCCAGGGGCGTGGCGTCTTCATGGATCAGGCGCTGGATATCCTGCCCGCCGACTACTGGCGTTGGTGGCTGCTGTCCCATGCGCCCGAGAACTCGGATAGCGAATTCACTTGGGAAAACTTCCAGGCCTCGGTGAACAAGGACCTTGCCGACGTGCTGGGCAATTTCGTCAGCCGCGTCACCAAGTTCTGCCGCTCCAAATTCGGTGAGAGCGTGCCTTCCGGCGGCGCCTTCAGCGAAGATGAAGAGGCGCTTATAGCCAAGCTCCAATCGGGGCTTGAGGCGTATCAGACCCAGATGGATGCTATCGAAATTCGTAAGGCCTCCAACGAGTTGCGCGCGCTTTGGGTCGCAGGCAACGAGTACCTGCAATCTGCGGCCCCGTGGGCCGTCTTCAAGGAAGACCCCGACCGCGCTGCAGCAATCACACGGCTGGCGTTGAACCTGATCCGGGTCTATGCGGTCCTGTCGGCCCCGTTTATCCCGGATGCTGCGGCCAAGATGCTGTCAGCGATGAACACGCTCGATACCGAGTGGCCCGAAGACATCGGCGCGGCTCTCACCGCCCTGCCCGAAGGCCATGGCTTCACGGTTCCCGACGTCCTCTTCCGCAAAATCACGGACGAGGAACGCGAAGACTGGCAGGCCCGCTTCGCCGGGGTGCGCGACTGATGCGCGCCCTGCTCGGGGTCGCTTTGTGCGCTCTCGGGCTTCTGGCGGCGTGTGCGACCCTGACAGAAGAGGAGTGTCGTACCGGCAATTGGTTCGACATCGGCGTCGAGGATGGTGCGAATGGACGATTGCCAGGGTTTCTTGCCTCCCATGCCGAGGCGTGCGCGGACCTTGGGATCACGCCAGATCGAGTCGCGTGGGAAAAAGGCCGCCAAACTGGCCTTCCGCAGTATTGTACCCCCGCGCGCGCCTACGATGTGGGCCGACGCGGACGGGACTTGAGCCCCGTTTGTCCGGTTGCGCAATTGCCCGCCCTGGAAAGCGCCAATGCGCGCGGACAGGAATGGCACCGAATTACTGAGAGAATTCTGGATCTCGAAGACGACATCCGCGATATCAATGCCGAGTTGCGATCGCTGGAAACCGGCGATGAAGCGCGCGCGCTCTCGCTAAGAAGCGACCGTCAGTTCTTGCGCTTGCGGATCCTTGGTTTGGAAGCCGAGCGTCGCCGGGTCGCGACGCCGCAAGCCTAGCGGGCGCTTCTGCGTCGCGCCAACCCAAGCCCTGCCAAACCAGCGACAAGCAACACTGCGCTGGCCGGAAGCGGGACTGGAGCAATTTCGATGTCGTAGAGCGCTGGCTTGCCGCCATTGCCCCCGGTTCCGTCGATCTGGAATACGTAGGTGCCCGGTCCGCCACGGAAAAGAACAGCCGTTCCGCCGTTCCCGGCGACTTCGGTGATCCCTGAGGTGCGGCTCACTTCGCTGATCGGATCGAAGGCGGTCGGCCCTCCCAAAAGTCTGAAGATGGACGTGTTGGGCGAGGACTTTTCAGTCACGAACCCAGAGGCCGCTACAGGACCCTTTTTGGTTTCGAAGCCTCCAAAGAGGAACGAAATCTCGAACGCCGTATCAGCAGTAAACGCAAAGCTATCGATTGCCGACACGATCCGCCCGTGAAGCTGGATAATGTCACCCCCGCCAAGCACGCCCATATCGAACGCCTTGTTCGCTTTGTTGGGCACGTCTTTCACGTTGGTCGAGCCAATCACAGCGTTCCGCTTGCCTTCGGTGAAAACAACAGTCGCAGCATTTGCTGCACCCGACGTGATCGCAGCTGCGAGAAGAGCTGCGGCGACAACAACATGTTTCATTCTTATACCTCGTAACAGAGTTGAGGACTGTCATCGCAGAGCGCGTTCGCCGAAGCAAAAACAAGGATTACAAAGCGTTAATTCACACCCGGAAGAGGTCAAATCCACTTGCCGCAGGACAGACTGTTTCGCGCAGCCCTTCGCTTTCTGGCGCAATTGAGGCAGGCGACACCGCCCACCTTAGAATCAGATATGCCGTCCCAATGGACCAT
Source organism: uncultured Rhodobacterales bacterium (assembly GCA_964638245.1). GTDB lineage: Bacteria > Pseudomonadota > Alphaproteobacteria > Rhodobacterales > Rhodobacteraceae > CAZWZG01. The sequence continues at coordinate 22,463 of CAZWZG010000033.1, read as the reverse complement.
ATTCCTCCTACCGCAGTGCCTTCATCGGAGTGAAATAGTTTTGCACTATGAACTAGCTCAGCGCGGCTCAGGTCAGCAGCGCTCATTATGAGCAACTTTTGGACATACGTGGCTCTTGGCTTTACAGGCAAAGTCGATTGCGTTGTGCTAGGACCGTTTCTGGTAACGGTTCGTCGTTGCCACCGCAAAAAAACGGCTTGGTCAACACGATCCAAGTCTTCCTAACCGGAACGTGGCAGCAACGCGCATCCGAGATTTGATGTCAGAAGCACGCGGCGATCGCATCAAATACAAACACCTTACGCCAAAGCCGCGATGATGCCCCTCAACTCCGACAAGCCCCGCAAACGTCCCGCAAGAGAATATCCGGGTTGCCCCTTGCCGGTCTGATCGAACCCGAAATCGTGCCCATGATCCGGGCGAAACGGAGTATCTTGTCCGGTGCGCGCTTCCTTCGCGAGGATCTCGCCGATGATCGCGACCATATCGGCATCGCCTCCGATGTGGTCCGCCTCAACGAAGGAGCCGTCCGCATCGGTCGTCACGTTGCGTAAATGGTAAAAAGGCACTGCGTGGCCGAACCTGCGCAAAATTGAAATTAGATCATTGTCCTTGCGCGCACCAAGGGAGCCCGAACAGAACGTCAGGCCGTTCGCAGGCGACGGAACGGCATCGAGCAGCGCAGCGATATCCTCTTGTGTCGAGACCACGCGCGGCAGACCCAAAAGATGTCTCGGCGGGTCATCGGGATGAATGCAGAGTTGGACACCCAGCCGTTCGGCATGCGGAACCACTTCTTCCAGAAAATCGACAAGACCGCGTCGCAGCGTTTCGGCTGACATTCCCTGATAGGCTGCGATTGCGTCTCGGAGCGCCTCGACATCGTAGCCTTCAACTGATCCTGGAAGTCCGGCACAGATAGACTTTTCAAGCCTTTCACGATCCTCTTTCGTAGAATGGTCAAGCCATTGTTTTGAATAGGGAATCAGCTCGACTGAATAGTCAGTCTCCGAACCGTCTCGACCAAGAATGTAAATGTCGAAAGCGGCCATTTGTGCCATGTTGAAGGCCAAAGCCCTTGCGCCGCCCGGGACGGGTGCGCAGAGATCGGTGCGCGTCCAGTCGAGGACTGGCATGAAGTTGTAGCAGACCGTTTTCAGCCCTTCTGCAGCCAAGTTTGACAGCGAGGCTCGATAAGCTTGAAAAAGCGCACCACGCTCGGGGCCGGCATATTTTATGGCTTCCGCGACGGGCAAGCTTTCGACAACATCCCACGTAAGTCCTGCTTCCATAATCCGCGCCTTGCACGCGGCGATTTCGTCTCGCGGCCAGACCTGTCCAGGTGCGTGGTGATAGAGCGCGGTGACGATCCCCGTTGCCCCCGTTTGAGCGATGTCAGATAGCGAAATAGGGTCGCGTTCGCCGAACCAACGCCAGGTTGGTTTCACGCCATCACCGCAGGGGGGACCAACGCGCCTCGTGCTCCAATGACGTGACGGGCGAGTTTGGCCCCTCTTTGGATCGCTGTGCGCGTGTCACACCCGTCATATAGTGCGGCGAGAAATCCGGCGTTGAAGCTGTCGCCTGCTGCGGTTGTATCGACGATCTGTTTCGCTGGCGTTGTCTCGACCCGGCCAACAGAGTCACCAACAGCATAGTAAACAGGATCGGGACCATTCTTGACGATCACTGATGCCGCGCCAGCGCTCAGGTAGCGCGCTATCGTGCGTTCGGGGCTCGGGTCCGAGAAATGTATAGCCTCGTCTTCGAACGATGGCATCACCACATCGCAGACCGCACAAGCATCCATAATGGCACGCGTCATGGTCTCTGCGTCCGGCCACAGGCTCGGTCGCAGATTGGGATCGAACACGACAAGCGTGCCGCCTGAACGCACGGCCTGGATTCCGGACAAAAGGCTTTCGCGCGCGCTCGGTTCGAGTATCCCAAGGGTGATGCCAGAAAAGTAAATGAGATCTGCATCTGCAAGCGCTGCCCCCAGCGCAACGGGATCATCCGCAAGCGTGCGTGCAGCTGAATTGCTTCGCCAATAAGAAAAGCTTCGCTCGCCGCTCTCCAAGGAAATCAAATAAAGGCCCAGTGTTCGGTCCTTGCGGCGGATAACGTGATCCGTGCAGATCCCTGCGTCCTTGGCGAACTCCTTGAAGGCGTCGGAAATCGGATCGGTCCCAATGCCCGTGAAATAGGCAAGTTCGGCGTCGGTGCAGAGCCCGGCAAGGTACCAAGCTGTGTTAAACGTGTCGCCGGCATAGCCCATGCGAAAGGCACCCGTTGCTCCGGTGGGTGCCATTTCAACCATGCACTCGCCGATGATCGTCGCGCGGCGCCATTTTCCAACTTTTTTGACCAGATTCATTGTCTGATGGCTTCCTTCCGGCAAACTGGTATACTATCATACCAGTTAAAGAATATCGCCGGACACCGCAAGGTTTCATGACCGGTAAAATGGGAGGGACAAATGACCGATTTTCCAGTCGTCGATGCCGGCGAGGATGTCACACGCCAGGTTCTGGCAGACCATCCAAACCTGATGGTCGTGGCTTTTCGCTTCGGCAAAACCGGGGCCGAAGGCGCGCTGCATTCCCACCCCCATGTCCAATCAACCTTCGTTCAGGAAGGCCGCTTCAAGTTCACCATCGGGGAGGATGCTTTCGAGGTTGGCCCTGGCGACAGTTTCGTCATCCCAAGCGACGCCGTCCATGGCTGCATCTGCCTTGAACCCGGCACCCTGATCGACAGCTTCACCCCCCGCCGCGACGACTTTCTCTAAGGAACCAGAATGCTTTCAGTCCGCACACTCTATGCCGTTGACCCTGTCGCCACCAAGGCGATGGACACCTCAACGCTTCGCGAAAACTTTCACGTCGGCGGGCTGTTTGAGCCGGGCAAGATGAACCTGACCTACACCCATTACGATCGCATGATCGTGGGCGGGATCGTGCCGGATGGCGCCAGCCTGACGCTTGACGAAGTGAAGGAGGCCGGCACGGCGTCCATCCTTGATCGGCGTGAGATCGGGATCCTCAATCTTGGGGAGACCGCCAATGTTTCTGCCGGTGGTGAGAGCCATTCTCTGAACCGGGGCGATATCCTTTATCTTGGCATGGGCGCTGGCGCGATCACGTTCGACGCGCCGGGGCGTTTCTATATCGTCTCGACGCCAGCGCATCGCACGCTGCCGAGCAAGCTGGTCAAGATCGAGGATGCCGGAGCGCTCAGCCTTGGCTCGGCGGAAACCGCGAACGACCGCACGATCTACATGTTCATCCACCCCGACGTGATGAAAAGCTGTCAGCTGGTCATGGGGTATACGATGTTCCATGGCGGCTCGGTCTGGAACACCATGCCAGCACACCTCCATGACCGGCGGATGGAAGCGTATCTTTACTTTGATCTGGCGGACGAGAACCGGGTGTTTCATTTCATGGGTCAACCCGAAGAGACGCGCCATCTGGTGATGAAGAACGAAGAGGTTGCGGTGTCTCCACCGTGGTCGATCCACTGCGGTGCGGGCACCGGCAGCTACACCTTCTGCTGGGCCATGGCGGGGGACAATGTCGACTACAAGGATGTCGAGATGGTGCCGATGGAGGACCTGCGTTGAGCCCTTTCTCGCTTGAGGGACAGACCGCGCTTGTCACTGGCGCGAACACCGGGATCGGGCAAGCCATCGCGGTGGCGATGGGACGGGCGGGTGCGCATGTGATCTGCGCCGGTCGGTCGTCGGTCGACGAAACGGTTGGCATGATTGCCAGCGCAGAGGCGATGACGCTCGATTTTGCTGATCCGATGGCCGCCAAAGACGCCTTTTCGGATCGTAAGGTCGATATTCTGGTCAACAACGCCGGGATCATCCGGCGCGAGGACAGTGTCGATTTCTCGGAGGCCGATTGGGATGACGTGATCGACGTCAACCTGAAGGCGGTGTTCTTCACCTGTCAGGCATTTGCCAAGGCCGCCCTGCCCCGTGGCGCTGGCCGGATCGTCAACATCGCGTCTCTTCTGACCTTCCAAGGCGGCATTCGTGTGCCGTCCTACACGGCGTCAAAGCACGGCGTCGCGGGTCTGACCAAGATCATGGCAAACGAGTGGGCCGCCAAGGGCCTGAACGTGAACGCCATTGCGCCGGGGTATATCGAGACGAATAACACCGAAGCTCTGCGCGCCGATCCCGAACGCAACAAGGCTATCCTTGATCGCATTCCAGCGGGCCGTTGGGGCCAACCTGACGATATTGCCGAAACTGCCGTATTTCTGAGCGCTCCGGCATCCAAATACATCAACGGTGCAGTCCTCAATGTAGATGGGGGCTGGCTGGCGCGATAGGATCGGTCGTTCTCAACAGGAGATCCGAATGCGTCTTGCCGTTGCGCTCATCCTTTTCGCTGGTCCGCTCTGGGCCGAGGCCCCGGATCTTCGGACACCCTCGCCTGTCATCTATCTTGCCGACAACCTCGATGAGGCGGACCGGTTGGGCTGGTGCATCGACACGCAAGGCCGTGGGTTCGGGGAAAACCTACACGCCCATTCGTGCAAACCCCAAGGCGGCGATGTTCAATTCAGCTACGATGCAGAGTTGTCCGAAATCCGGTCGGTGGCCTTCCCCGAATTCTGCATGACTTATCAGGGCAATTCCGGAGCCGATTTCGGCTTGGTGACCTGCGATGCAAAGGCAACCGAACAGCGGTTCGTGTTTGATGCCGACCGTCAGGCAATCTCAACGGCAAGCGATCCCAGGTCTTGCGTTGTCGTGGGAGCATCGAGCCGATCAGCGGGGCCGTTCATGTCGCGGGACTTGAACCTGGCGCCATGTGCGGACACGGCGCCAGAATTCCGAACGTGGGTCGTCGCGAACTAGCTGAAGACCGCGCCGCCGTTGATGTCGATGTTCGTGCCCGTCATGAAGGCGCTGTCATCGGTCGCAAGGAACACGACGAGATTTGCGACATCGTTGGGCACACCCTGACGGCGCACCGGCACCGAGGCTTCAAAGCCTTTGCGCACTTCGGGCTTGGTGTGGATGTTGTGGAAGTCGGTATCGACCATGCCCGGGCAGAGCGCATTGACGCGAATGTTGGGGCCAAGCTCTTTGGCCAACCCGCGCGTCATCGTCATGACCGCGCCCTTGGACGTCGCATACGGCACGGACCCCGGGCCGCCGCCATCGCGTCCCGCCTGACTGGCAAGGTTAACGATTGTGCCGGTTTCCATGTGCTGGAGTACTGCGCGGGTCATCAGGAACAAGCTGGTCAGGTTCAGATCCATGACCGTCTGCCAATGCTCCAGCGACATCTCCTTGATCGTTTGACGCGCCACCAGACCGCCGGTGTTGTTGACCAACACATCAACGCCGCCGAACTGCTCGACCGCGCGGGACACCAGAGCGTCAACATCGCCAGGCTTGTTCAAATCACCCTGCATCGCGAACGCCTTGCCGCCATGCTTCTGGATTTCACACACCGTGTCTTCAGCGCCAGCTGAACTTGCGAAATAGTTGATCACGACACTCGCCCCCTCGGCGGCCAATGCCATCGCACAAGCCCGCCCGATGTCGCGACCACCGCCCGTCACGATGGCGGTTTTTCCTTCGAGTTTCATGAGAGGTCCTTCCTGTCTGGGCCCGTGCCGATCATGCGCCGACATCGAATGTTTTTGGGACGACGACCTTGAAGCTCCGGTCGTCGGCATCGGTGAAATAGAGGTCGCAGTCGTAGCCCTGATCATCGAGGAAGCTGAACACGCGACGTGGGGCGCTCAGCGGGTATGGGACGATCAGTGTTGCGATGCGGTGATTGATGGCCTTCGGGAAGGTCGCCCGAAGATGCGTGCTTTGCGGCAGGCCTTCGATCTCGGACGGGTCGACACCTTCGTAGCCCGTTGTCTGCGTGATCGACGCCGCGCCCGCTTCGGACCAGAGGAACTGGCCATAGAACCCCGCACGCTCGCCAGTATAGCGGAACGTGCTGTCGCCTAAAGCGAAGGGGCTGTTGGCGTGCAGGAGCCAGTCGACCTCGACCGGTTCGCCCGCTTCGATCCCATCGACGATCACGAAGTACTGCTTGTTGACGAAATAGACCTCTCGCGTGACAGCGGTCACCTCAGGCGAGTTGATGCGATACGCGTTGGTTGCGTCCGCCTTCATGTAGATGTGGTCGCCACGATCCTCGGCGATCTCGATCTGGCCGTTCGACTGAAGCGCCATTGCCTTGTCGCGCCCAGCGTATTGGCCTTTGCCGTTGATCAGGATCCCGTTCTTCGAAATCGTCTGACGGCGCCACTCCTGATGCATGGTCGAGTTGAAGGCCACGTAGTAGCCCGACTGGATCGCCAGATCTTCGCCAAACGCAGCAAGGCAGAACGCGCCCTGATCGCCGTGGCTGTGGCTGATCGCGCCGTAGGGTGAGGCTTTGAAGACGAACTGGATATGGTTGTCGGGATCCTGCATCCGGTACTGGATGCCGACCCAGCCGATGCCCTTGAACCAGCGCAGCATGTCGTCGTCCGCAGGCGGAACCGCCTCAACGATGGGCCAGTCGGTCCGGTACGCAAGCTCGTCGAAATTGAAGTCCCACCACCCCCAATTGTAGAACGCCATCTCGGTCCCGGGGTTCGTGCGTTTGATTTCGTCGTAGTACCACTGGTAGGCGCCGTTGCCCGTGACCCCTGCGTATTGGCGCAGGTTGTAGCCGATTTTAACGGCAGGCAGATCGCCCATGGTACTGTCATCGCCGAACGTGGCGCGACGCGTATCAGGCGCCTTGGTGAATAGCGGGAAATCCCCAGTCTTCTGAAAGAACGGGCGGTCGTAGAGGTTGATGCCTGTGTAGCTTTTCAACAGGTTCGCCGCATCGATGAGATAGGCCATTCCCGTCATCCAGTAATGCGGCCCCTCGGCCCAGCCACCATCGGCGTCACCCCAAGGCGAATAGACGGTGAAGAGGAATTCGACGCAGTAGTGGAGCCAGTCTTCGGCCTCCTCCACATCATCCAAAAGAGCAATGGCTGCCGGGATGACCACGGCTGACACCGCGCGAACCGCGTGACTGTCGTAGTGAAAGATGTGGATTTTGGCGTTCTGACTGATGTGGTGAACGGTCTCGTGCGTGCGGGCGACCAACGCATCCCGCACAAGCTTGCGTTCGTCCTCATCCAGCTCATCGTGGAGCCAGTCATAGCCCCAGGCGAGTGCCAGGTTAACACGGAACGCCCACTCATCTGTGTACGAGCGGGAGGTCGTCCCGCCGGGGTTCCACTTGGCGGCGCTGATCAGCCATTCCTTGGCGCGAGCAGTCATAGCCGCGTCGTCGGTAACTTTGCCGCCGATGGCGAGGTGCCGGATCGCGTAGATCAATTCCTGAAGATCGATATAGGTCTGACGCCAGACCGACGCGACACGCTGATGGTTTGGGTAACCGGCAGGCTCGGCAAGGATATCGCGATCCATCCAAGGCAAAACCGACTTCTCAAAGAAGGTCGACCACGTGCAATGGTCGCGATCTGCCTTGACCGATTTCTTGAAGTCCTTGAGACGATCCGATGTCAGCCAAAGGCGCGGATGCGTCCGCACAGCGTCCTTGAAACGGGTCTCGCGCGCGGCGAGCGGCGTTTCCGGCAAACCTTCCGGCACAGTGAACGCTCGATCCTTGCTCCAAGTGCTGGTCGGCACGCCGGTCTGCGGATCGCAGGTGGCATAGGACCAGACGTAGGATCCGGGTTCGAGCGCCACATCCGGCGTAAAGACATTCAGATCAAGATGAGAATACGTCTTGGTTTTCTTCGCGGCATAGGACGCATCGGGCGCGATGCGCAGGATGTATTCGGCTTCATCCTCGATCACAGGCAACCACGTGAAACGGGGTGGATTCTCGGAAAGTTCGGTCGCCTCTGTCGGCCCGTACTGGATCGTCAGTCGCCCAGCGGGCGGTTCATCCAAAGGGCGAAGGTCAGAGTTTTCCACGCGGGCATCCATTGCCGAAAGTCCAAATATCAGAGGGTTAGAAGATGCGGCGCGAGGAAACCCCGCGCCGCACAAGGGAGGCGCATTAGCCGCCGTACTGACGGTCGTAAGCGGACTGCATCACTGCAAGCAGTTCCTGCATGCCCATGCCATCGATGGTCTCGATGTAGTTGTCCCAATCGGCCATCACATCGCCGTTGCCCAGGATCCAGCTTTGCTGGCGCTCAAGCATGTAGTCGCGGATCGAACCCCAGGTCCGGTCGTAGACCCGCTGCTCTTCAGGAGTGAAGGCAACGCCGAGGAAATCCGGGATCAGAAGGTCCATCGTGTCATAAAGCGCGATGCCTTCCAAAGCGAACTCGTTGCTCCACTGGATTTCATAGTCGTAGTCCTGGAAGTAACCGCGACCCTGAAGCTGCGCGCCGACCTGATAAAGCGAGCGGTTCACAGGACCTGCGTCCAGGAACTCTTGCTTGAAGATCGCTTTGCCGTCGACCATGTCGTAGTGCATGCCTTCGACGCCAAAGTTTGCCAGACGACGGCCCTCTTCGGTGAACCAGAAGTCAAAATACTTGATCGTTTCAACCAGGTTCTCGTTTTCGTGACCAATGGCCCAGCCGTCCGGTTTCACAAGGATACGACGGTGCTCTTCAATGCGGCGGCCAGACGGCGATGCCGGTGGCAGGAACGCTTTGAATTCGAACCCATCGATTTCCGACGACAAGCGGTTGTAGCCCGACGTGGACGCAAACCAGTCATGTGTCGATCCACCAAGGTTTTCCGACAACAGGAAGTCACGTGCGGACGATCCGCGGGTAAAGACTTCGGCGTCGACCAGGCCTTCTGCGTACCAGCGGGCAAGGTTCGCGATGCCGTCGCGGTAGCCTTCGCCGATATAGCCGTGACCGATTTTTCCGTCCTCGATCAGGAAGTCATGATAAGTGTCCGAACCGTGTGCACGACCGTCCCAAAGCGTAACCATACGAATAAGCTCAGGCCATTGGCGCACGAAGAACGGGACTTCGTCGGCCAGACCGTTGCCGTTGGGGTCCTGAGTTTTGAAGGCACGCAGGACGGCTTCGTACTCATCAACGGTTTCCGGCACATCCAGACCAAGCGCATCAAGCCAGTCGGTGCGGATCCAGAAAGCCCGGCCATACTTGCCGTCAGGCAGGTAAGGCACGTAGTACATCTGACCGTCTGAGGCCTTCACAGCGGCCTCGATATCGGGGCGTGTTGCATAGTAGGCCGCGATATTTGGTGCGTGCTCGGCAATCAGGTCGTTGAGCGGAATGAATGCGCCCTCTGGACCGAACTGGTTCACGAAGTCGCGGATCCGGCTGGAGCCGACGATGTCAGGAACCTCGCCCGATGCCAGCATCAGGTTCAGCGCTTCGGTCCGACCCGTATTCTCTGAGTCCGTCCGCATATTGGCGCCAACGGTCACATCAACGAGGTGAACATTGGTCCAATCGCGCGCTTGCTGTTCGACCGGCCAATCTTCTTCGTAGACTGGATAAGCCCGGTGGTTCATTTGGATGGTCAGCTCGAGCGGATCGCCGTCGACGATCTGCAGGTGGCCACCGGCGAACACGGGCGCTGCCAATGTCGTGCCTGCGAGCAGAGCCGCTGTGAGGGTTAGTTTACGCATAGTTTCCTCCCTGTTGCGCAAATTCGATTATTCTTTGACACCGCCAAGAAGGATCCCCTTCTCGAAGTATCGTTGGATGAATGGGTAAACGATAAGGACCGGGATGATGGAGCAGACGATGATCGCTGCCGTCACGGTCTCTGCCGAAAAGCCAGCCGCCGTTTGCACGATGGCAAATTCGTCATCGTCGCTGAGCGTTGCAATGGTGTGGCGCAAGAAGACCTGTAGCGGGATTTTCTCTTCGCTCTGAAGAAGCACCATCGCCCAGAAGAAGCCATTCCAACGCGACACGATGCAGAACAGCGTGATCGTTGCGATGGCAGGCTTTGAAAGCGGGATGAAGACCTTCCAGAGCACCTGGAAATCGTTGGCCCCATCCATGCGCGCGGCTTCTTCAAAGCTTTGCGGAATGGCTTCGAAGAAGTTCCGCAAAAGGATGATGTTGAAGGCATTCACCGCGAAAGCGAGGATGATACCGAACATCGAGTCCAGTAGATTGAGGTCGCGCATGTTCAGGAAGAACGGGATCAGGCCGACGTTAAACCACATCGTGAACGCGATAAAGAGGTTGAAGAACCGACGTCCCTTCAGCTGGCGCCGCGACAATGCGTAGGCCCCCGGAATAATGAAGGCCAGCGACATGATCGTGCCGCCAATCGTGTAGATGAACGTGTTGCGGTAGCTGATCCAGAATTGCGGATCGACAAGGATATAGCCGTAGGCCTCAAGCGTGGCATCGATGGGTGTCAGAACAACCTTGCCCGCCTGCGCCGCAAAGCCCGAGCTGAACGAGACTGCTGCGATGTAGATAAAGGGGTACAGCGTTGCGACCGTGAACATCCCAATGAGAACCGACACCACGACGGCGAAGAACTTGTCGCCGTTCGAATAGAGGTTCCAATTCATCATCTGATCAGCCCTCCCTTACCAGAGCGACGTGCGCGAGAAGCGGCGCGACAAGGTGTTGGCGGTCATCACGAGGACAAAGGCGACAACAGCGTTGAAGAGCCCGGCGGCGGCGGCAAGGTCGTACTGACCCGACTGCAGACCCTGACGATAGATCCATGTGTTGACGACATCGGCTGTCTCGTAGGTGGCCGGCTGATAGAGCAGGATGACCAGCTCGAACGACACTTCCATGATGTTGCCGATACGTATGATCAGCATGATCAGGATCGTCGGGAGGATCGATGGCAGCGTGATCCGCCACATCATTTGCCAGCGATTGGCCCCGTCCACGACCGCACTCTCATAAAGCGACGGGTTCACACCGGCGATCGCAGCAAGGAAGACAATCGAGCCGAACCCGGCCTCCTGCCATATACCTGTGCCGACAAAGATCGGGCGGAACCACTCAGGCTGCGTCAGAAAGTAGATGGCATCCAGACCGAACCAGCCCATCACAGTATTGATGATACCTGCGGTTGGCGAGAACGCGGTGATGACGATACCAGCGATGATCACCGATGAGATGAAGTGCGGCAGATAAACGATCGTCTGCGCGGTCTTCTTGTAGGCCTTGTTGAGGACCTCGTTGAACATCAGCGCAAGGATGATTGGCGCCGGAAACCCAAAGAGCAGGTTCAAGGCCGAGATATAGATCGTATTACGGATCGCTCGGATGAACTGCTCATTGCCGAACAGTGTCTCGAAGTGCTCAAGCCCGACCCACGGGCTTGCTGCCACGCCCCGGAAGATCGAGTAGTCCTTGAACGCGATCTGTAGGCCGTACATCGGCTTATAGAGAAAGACGACGAACCAGATGATCGTCGGCAGGAGCATCAGATAGATCTGCCAATCGCGCTTAAAATGCTCGATCAGGCGTTCCAGCGTCGTCGGTTTTGCCATCACGGTCCGCTTGGGCCGTGACTGGATAGGCGTGTCGCCAATATCGGGCTGGTCGACCATCAGTTGTGAACCTGACCCGGAAGCGCGCGACCGGTTTCACTGTCGAAAACCCGGATCAGCTTTGGATCAATCCTGAACCCCGAGACATCCTCAAGCGCGCCTTTGCGCCCCAAAGAGTCTACGCGGATCACGAATGGCTTTTCGTCGAGTGTCGCGTGGATCAGTGCTTCGGATCCCAGCGTTTCGACCAGATCGAGCCCGACCTTGACCGCGCCATCGTTGTTACCGTCATCGACGGTCACGAACTCTGGCCGGATGCCAATCGTCACATCCCGCCCAGCGCTGTTGCGCAGCGAGTCGATTGGAGCAAGTGGGATGCTCTGACCGTTGACCTGAGCAATCGGGCCGTCAGTACCGTCGGCGATCTTGGCGTCCACCATGTTCATTGGCGGCGCGCCAAGGAAGCTGGCGACGAATGTATTGACCGGGTTCAGGAACAGCTCCATCGGCGTCCCTACCTGTTCGATGTTCCCGTCATGCATGACCACGATCCGGTCGGCCAGCGTCATGGCTTCAACCTGGTCGTGGGTCACATAGATGCTGGTTACACCGAGGCGCTTGTGCAGACGCTTGATCTCGGCCCGCATCTGCGTGCGAAGCTTGGCATCGAGGTTTGAGAGCGGTTCATCGAAGAGGAAGACCTTCGGGTTCCGGACGATAGCCCGGCCCATCGCAACCCTCTGACGCTGGCCACCCGAAAGATCCGCCGGGCGACGCTGAAGATATTCCGTCAGTCCAAGGATCTTGGCGACCTCTTCTACAGACGTCGCGATCTTCTCTTTGGGCTCTTTGCGAATGCGAAGACCAAACGCGATGTTCTCAGACACCGATAGGTGCGGATAAAGCGCGTAGTTCTGGAAAACCATTGCGACATCGCGATCTTTCGGAGCGACGCGGTTCATGTGCCGCCCGTCGATCATCAACTCGCCGTCGGTGATCTCTTCAAGGCCCGCGATCATGCGAAGTGTGGTGGATTTTCCGCATCCCGAAGGGCCGACGAGGACGACGAATTCCTTCTCCTGGACTTCAAGGTCGATCCCGTGGACCACCTGAAGTGCTCCGTAAGCCTTTACAATAACTTGCAATTCTACGCCTGGCATCGTCCCTCCCTGTGGCCCTGCGGCCCGCGAATTCATCTATACCCCGCATCTGCCCGCCACGTCTTCCGGTGCCTTGGCGCGATGCGATTCGCTTCAATCTTTTAACTGGTATACTAGTAAGAAATCTAGGATACTAGTATTAATTTCGAGATTCGCCTACTTGTGCGGAACCGTCTGGGAGGATGAGAAGAAATGCGCATTACCGACGTCATCGTGACGCCAATAGCGATACCTGACGTCCCTTTGGCCAACACCAAAGGTGTGCACCAGCCTGTCTTCCTTAGGTCCATCATACAACTCAAAACCGACACAGGCCTCGTCGGGCTCGGCGAAGGCTATGGTGCCGCGCGCACACTGACCGGCCTTCAAAAAGCCGCTCCTCTTCTGGACGGACTGGACCCTTATGATCTGCGCGACCTGCGCCGCAGGGTGGAAAAGGCGCTCCCCGAAGGCGGAGGCGTGAATGCTCCAACCGCCCTCGCCGACCACAAGGTCGTCGACGTCGTCTATAGCGCTTTTGAGATCGCTTGCCTTGACCTGCGTGGGAAAGAGGTCAATCGCCCGCTCTACGATCTTCTCGGCGGCGCCGTACGCAAGACGATCCCGTTTGGCGGCTACCTGTTCTACAAGTTCGCAAAACGGGACCTGACGTTTGGCCCCGATATCTTTGGCGAGATCATGACGCCCGACACGTTGGTCGAAGAAGCAAAGGCTTTTGCCGGCGAGTACGGGTTCAAGTCCTTCAAGCTCAAGGGCGGCGTGCTGGAACCTGACCTTGAAGTCGAGACGATGCTCAAGCTCCGGGAGACCTTCCCGGACCACCCACTTCGCATTGACCCGATGGGCGCGTGGACGGTTCCGACGGCTCTGAAAGTGGTCGAGCAACTCGATGGCGTCCTCGAATACCTTGAAGACCCGGTGCGCGGCATGGACGCGATGGCCGAGTTATCCGCGCAGATTGACATGCCACTCGCGACCAATCTCGTCGTCGTCGAATTCGAAGAGATCATCGAGGCGGTCAAGAAAGATGCCGTTCAGATCATCCTGTCTGACCACCACTACTGGCGCGGCGCAACGGGAGCGATCCATCTGGGCGAGATTTGTCGAGCCGCGAACTTGGGTGTTTCCATGCACTCAAACTCCCATCTTGGGATATCGCTTGCCGCGATGTGCCACGTAGCGGCCGCCACCCCGAACCTGACGTACGATTGCGACACGCATTATCCGTGGAGCCAAAAGGAAATCGTTAAAGGCGGGCCGCCCAAGTTCGTCGACGGCGCCCTTCAGGTGCCTGAAGGACCCGGTCTGGGGGTCGAACTCGACGAGGACGCGCTGGACGATCTGCATGATCTTTACCTCGCCTCGCAGGTCAAAGACCGAGACGACACCGAGGAAATCAAGAAGTACCTGCCCGACTTCGTGCGGAAGGTCCCGCGATGGTAACGCTTATTTCTTACGCACTCGCCCCAAATTCAGGCTGCAACCCAGACGCATTTGTCCCGCAAGGCTGGACGGATTGTCGCACGACGCCTATCTCACTCCCCAACGAGAGGAAGATCCCATGAACCCGCTGATGGAGACTAAGGAACGCAGAACAAGCGTCGATGCGGTGTTTGACTACCTCTACGATCAGATTTCTTCGCTACAGTTGTTGCCCGGCGACAAGATTTCCGAGGCCGAGATCGCTTCGCAATTCGGCATCTCGCGCCAGCCCGTCCGGGACGCATTCAGCCGCCTCGATAACCTTGGCCTCCTCCTGATCCGCCCCCAGCGCGCGACAGAAGTGAAGCGCTTTTCCAGCCGCGAGATCGAGAAATCGCGGTTCGTGCGTGCTGCCGTCGAAGCCGAAGTTATCCGCCGCGCCACACGCCACTGCGACAGCGAAGCGGAAAAGCGGTTCAACACCGCTCTCGAAGATCAGCGTAAGACCGTCGATCTCGGGGACTACGACTTGTTCGCTCGTCTTGACTATGCCTTCCACAAGCTGCTGTGTGATGTAGCGAAGGCACCCTACGCGTTCGAGGTCATCTCCGCGGAAAAGGCCAAGGTCGATCGCCTGTGCATGCTGAGCCTGTCCAAAGAAGACCGCATGCCGCTGCTCTTGCGCGATCACGAGCAGATCGTGGAAAACATCCTCGCAGGCAATGAAGACAAGGCCGTCGACATTGGAATGGTGCATCTGTCGCGACTGGACGAAACGATTTCCGCCATCTCGAAATCGAACGCCGAATACTTCGATTCCTGATCTGCCCCTTTTCGTCGGCCTCTGCCGAGTGAGCCCCTTTTGACCGAAACCAACTTTAGCGCTGAAGAGCACGGCGCGCGCACCGTATTTCGGCTCGCGTGGCCGCTGACGCTCAAATCGATGATGCTGTTCGGTATTGTCGTGATCGATGCGCTTCTCGTCGCACCTCTTGGCGAAGCGGCGCTTGCTGCCATGGGCCTTGCTTCCTCACTAGGTGGCCTTCTGGTCGGCACGCTTTTCGCGTTCTCAAACGCCACACAGATCAGCCTATCGCGCGCCCACGGTTCAGGTGACGCGCTGCGCATCCGAACGGCCTTCTACTCAGGGCTTTGCATCAACGCCATTCTTGGGGTCGTGAGCATTCTGCTGGTCATCCTCTTTGGTCGCTGGGTCATCGAGCAATTCGCCCACACGCCGGACATCGCCGCAGACGCGACCGCGTACCTGTTTGCCTTCCTGGGCGTTATCGTCGCTGAAGTCTTGGCCACCGCCTTGACCAACTACTACAACGCGGTCGGGAACACGCGACGCCCCTTGCTCAGCTACATGATTTCGCTTCCGATCAACGTAGGCCTAAGCGCGGCTCTGATTTTCGGCTTCGCGTTCTTTCCCGCGCTTGGCGTCTTGGGAGCTGCCATTGGTTCGGTCGTTGCTTCCGCGATCCGAGCCATGTACCTCGCGCTATCAATGTCGCGGGACACTGATTGGCTGCGCGCCTCGCAAGGTTGGCACGGCGGCTCACTTCCCATTGCTTTCCGCCGCCAGCTTGTTTTTGCGCTCCCTATTGCGGGAACATTCTTGAGCGGCACGACGGCTGCAACGGCCAGCGGCCTTATCTATGCAAAACTCAACGTGAATGAGTTCGCTGCAATGACGCTCATCCTGCCATGGATCCAGTTTATCGGAGCCGTCGGAATGGGCTGGGCGCAAGGCGCAGGGATCATTGTAGGCCAGATGCTAGGCGCAAACGCCACGTCCTCACATCTGGACCGATTTCTGCGGGAGGCTTGGCAAGGCGCCTTGCTCGCTGCCGCAATCGTCGCGGCCGTTTATGTGACAGTTTGTCTGGGCTCCAGCGTGCTCTATGCAAACCTTGAAACCGAAACACGCCTAGCTCTCTATGCGTTCTTACCGGTGCTTCTATTTTTGCCCTTCCCGAAAGGCTCAAACGCCATGTGTGGTCACACGCTGCGTGCTGGCGGTGATACGATCTACGTGATGAACCTGTTCGTGGTTTCGCAGTGGTTTGTACGGGTTCCCGCTGCCTTCGTTTTGGTTGTCGTACTCGAGGCGCACGTCACGCTCGTCCTAGCGACACTGCTTTTGGAAGAGTTGGTGAAGTTTTTTCCATTTCATTCCCGCTTTAGGATGGGGCGCTGGAAGGTCATTCGGCCGAGGACAGACTGAACTGATACTCAGAGAGAGAAAAAAGCGAAGTCACGCCAGATACGCGTTGATAGTCCTTTCAGCTCGTCACATGCCAGCGCAGTGTATCTCCGGTGATAGGCGTCCAATGACGATCCTAGTAACTCAACTATGGCTCTGAAAAGAGATGTGGTGCGGGCGGTGGGACTCGAACCCACACGGGCCAGGCCCTCCGGATTTTAAGTCCGGTATGTCTACCGATTCCATCACGCCCGCGACGCTCCACAGGTACGCCGCAGTGCGGACGCGGGCAAGTGGTGCTAGATCGGGTCGACGTCTTCCTCAAGAAGCCTGCGCTCGCTCAGCCACGGGTTCAGCGCCAGCGCATCGCGCAACACGGCCTTGGCCTCTTCATCGCGCTGAAGCCCGAACAGGGTCAGCGCCTTGCCCGACATCGCCCCGATATGCGCCGGGGACCGTTCCAGCGCGCGGTCCAAATCGTCGAGCGCGCGCGCATAATCCATTTGCAGGAACGCCGAATACGCGCGCTGATTATAGCCTTCGGCATAGTCCGGACAGTAAGAGATCAGCGCGCCAAAAGACGTCTCGGCGGCCTCATAGTTCTGGAAGCGAAGCCAGAACAACCCACGATCCAGCAAACCTTGCGCCGTCGCATCCGGAGCCTTCAGCCAAAGCGCCCAAAGCTCCGCATTCGCCCCTTGGGCGGCCTGTTGGGAGGGTGAGGCGCGCAACTCATCAATCAGTGTCGCGGCGCGTTCGGTTATATCCAATGGCGCAGGGCACTCTGCGTAAGCGGTGCCTGCACCCATGATCATGGCGGCGAAAAGAAACTGTCTCATGGCCCAAAACTGCCCCAGCGCACGCATCCGTCAAGACACGAAGTCTTGACGCAACACAAAAGTCGGGTCAGGTCCAAACCATGTTTCCGATACGAGATCACAACCCGTCCGAACGCGTGCCCTTTGTGACCTACACATTGATCGCGCTCAATGTCCTGATCTTCCTCAGCTATTTTCCCGGCGGATCGGACATCGACCATATTCTGGTCTATCGCCAATGGGGCTTTGTCCCGGCTGAGAACACGACGATCACCCTGTTCACCTCCCAGTTCCTGCACGGCGGATGGATGCATCTGGCGGGCAATATGCTGTTCCTTTTCATCTTCGGGGACAACATGGAAGACGAGATGGGCCATGTCGGCTTTCTGATCTTCTATCTGGCCAGTGGCGTTCTGGCCGCCTTTGCACAGGGCATGATGGACTGGACCAGCTTTGTGCCTATGGTCGGCGCGTCGGGGGCAATTGCAGGGGTCATGGGGGGTTACCTGCTGCTGTTTCCCAAAGCGCGCGTCGATATCTTGCTGATCCTGATCATCATCTTCCGGATCATCCCGGTCCCCGCGTGGCTGATGCTGGGCCTGTGGTTTGCGCTGCAGTTGGGTCAGGCGGCGCTGGATGCGGGGACCGGCGGGGGCGTCGCCTTCGCGGCCCATGCCGGTGGCTTTATCGCCGGGCTGATCCTGACAATCCCCTTATGGCTGCGTCTTGGCGGGCCGACCTTCTGGGCGCGGACGGACGGCCATCCCGACCATCCCGAAGCGCGCTACAGGGTGGGTCGCTCCACGATTCCGCAGATCAAGCGGCGACGTTAGTCGATCTGTGCAAGGGGGCCTTGAGCCGGCAGCGCGCGCGTCTCGATAATTTCGGCGCTGAGGGCAACGTGAGCGTCCACGGTGCCATTTGCATTTGCCGTCACAACCGCCATCACCGCCGCAGCCGCAAGGATCGTTGCTAGGCTGACATCAATCAGCGGACGTCGGCGGGTTCGGCGGGGTTTGGCAGCATGTGTTAACATAACTGCAAAACTTACGGCGAAATCAGGCCGAAGAATGGCAGAGGTATGCAGGAATCTAGGCACCCCGCACTGTTCGCGCAAACTCATTAAAGATCTGTGCATTGGCCGCGATCGGGGCCGCGGTCTCCATCAGGTCCGTCGCCGGATCAAACGACTCGATAAGCCCCCCGGCCTCACGGACGATGATGATCCCGGCCGCAATGTCCCAAAGGTTCAGCCGACGCTCCCAATAGCCCTCGTAGCGCCCTGCCGCCACGTAAGCCAAATCCAGCGCCGCCGCGCCCCAGCGCCGCACACCAGCCGTCGCAGGCAACAGCCGCGCCAGTTCCTGAAGCGTATCAGGCAGTTCGGGGCGTCCACCAAAGGGAAGGCCCGTGGCAAAGATGGATTCGATCATCTTGGTGCGATCCGACACCCGAAGACGCTCGTTATTCACCCAAGCGCCCTGCCCTTTTTCAGCAAAGAACATCTCGTCCTTGGCCGGGTCATAGACGACACCGGCCACGATCTCACCCTTATGCTCGAGCGCAATCGAGACGGCCCAATGGGGCAAACCGTGCAGGAAATTCGTCGTCCCATCCAGCGGATCGACGATCCATCGCCGCGTCGGGTCCTTGCCGTCGACAGGATCGCTTTCCTCGGCCAGCCAGCCGTAGTTCGGGCGCGCTTCCATCAGCATCTCGCGCACGATCTTTTCGGCAGCGATATCGGCCCGGCTCACAAAATCGCCCGCGCTCTTGGCGCTGACCTGCAGCCGTTCAACCTCCTGGAAATCCTTCACTAGGCTCCGACCGGCAGCCCGCGCCGCCTTGAACATCACATTGAGATTTGCACTGCCCTGCATCGGCTTGGCCCCTTCATTCGCCCCCGCGCTCTAAGCAACACGGAGGCGAATGGCAAGCGAGAGGCAAAGCGCTACTGGCAGACGACTTCGCCGAACACCGCGATGCCGCCCGACGGCTTGATGACTGGGCAAACCATTGATGTGCCGTTGATGTCCAAAGCCAGTTCGAAAACGTTGCTCCCGTCAGCTTCGCGGTAGTATGAGTTTGCGATGGGTATCGTGTTCCCACCTTGATCGGTTACCGTGGCTGACAGGCTTGTCCCGTCTGCATTTGTTTTCGTCCAGACCATGAACGGGGCTGCAATGGCGTTATTGACGCAGAGCCGCGCGGGATGACCTTGAAAACCATCAAATTCCGCGACCGCCGATGAGCGTTCAGCCGGCGTAAACGCATCGCAGTCAGCATTGACCAATCCAGCGACATAGGCCTCATCACCCACAGCAGGATAAGGGCTCGTAGCTTGTGTCGGCAAGGCGGGCGGCGCAGCGGCATACAGCAATTGATCATCGTTCCCATCCGGATCAAACGCCATGAACATGATGATCCGGCGGTCCGCTTCGCTGTGGTGGATCATGAAGTCGGCTGCGACAATGTCGCGACCGTCCACATGATCGACGACGCTCCGCAGGACCTGCCATTCTGGATTGCGCGGATTGATCCAATCGCGTTCAGAGTGCATCTGGGCGCCAAGCGCGCGGCGCATGAATTTCACCCGCGATCCAGCCATCTGCGTCAGGCTGTTGATCCCGGTCCCCGCAAGCGGCGTGTCGATCAGCCGAAGCATGTCCAATGGCATATCACTCGCCTGATGCGCTAGACCGATGCGACCGATGCCATCAATATCGCTTTGGCCATGAAGCTTGATCGTTTCAAGCGGGGACCACGGCAGGTCCAAGTCGTTGTTGTTCTGGCCACCAAACCGAACGGGCTCGGGAAATGTGAACCAGAGCGCCTGTTGCAGGACCGGCGCCCCGTTCACTTGCCCATCTCCTTGCACCATCGTCACAAAGACGGTGTTCTCATTGTAGAACACACTGTCCGACCAAATCGGCCAAAGAGGCGTCGCAACGCCGTTCAATGGGCCGTCAAAGCGCTGTTGCGGAGCCTTCATATAATGACAAATCTGGGCCGCGTTTTTGCGGGTGAAGCTTGGCAACTGTACCCCACCATCGGCCTCAGCCCATGCCACAAGCGCCGCGCGGGCGCCTGCGCCGGGGGCACCATCGACGCCCCGCGGATCAAATCCCGCATCCAGCAAAGCTTGCTGGGCGCATCTGGCGTAGTCGCCCGCCAAGAGGAACTCGAAGGCTTTGTCCTCTCTTGGCTGCGTCGCCAGTGCAAATTGTGTTACATCATCGGCGACAAAAAAACCGCCAACAAACGTGCTTCTGGAACGACACCGATATCGGCAATCCAACGCCCGTCAGAGGTTTGTGCCCAGCGAATGTCATCCGGGTTCCCTTTGGCATCGTCGACAAGATCACTGGCCAGAACGACATCTCCAAAACCCAAAGCACGCCCATCAACACGAACGGTCTGAAGCATCAGGTTCAACGCTGGCGTCTGAAAATCTCGCGCGACGAGCCGTGCCAAAAGCAGAAAATCATCGAAATTTGTCGTCCCGTCTTCGAAAACAACGCTCTTGCCATCGATCTGAAGAGACTGAACCCCGGTTAAGACTTGGCGGTTCCCTTGTGTTTCAATCACCACGTCAATGCGCGTTGGCACAGGATTTGATCCAAAAGCAGGAGCGGCAAAGTTCGGGCCAAAACCCTGCCCTGCCTGCGCTTCGTCCCAAAGTGCTGCCGGATACCAAAAGGCGTCAAGGCCCTGCGCGTTTGCAGACTGAGCAAACGCAATGGCAAATGCCGTCACGGCGACGGATAAAATTCGATTGAACATGACTTACCGCAGAATACTGGAAATGAGCCTGCATGACTTTCGTCAGCCATTCAACGCCCAGGGGCTTAGCCCGCCGCCAACAGCTTCAGCGGCTCGGTCCGCGCCAACCTGATCAAATGGGCCATGAAGGGCAGTTGTGCCTCCCCCTCTCGCGTCGCTGCATAAAGCCGTCGTGTCAGCCCGGTCTTGGTCACCGGCATTGCAACCGTGTCGGACTGGGGCGGAAGGTTGCGCAGCACCCAGTCAGGAAGCACCGACACTCCGCGATCTGAGGCAACGAGCATCAGGATAACCGCCGTCAGCTCCACCTGCCGTACGCTGCGTGGCTCGACCTTGGCGGGCATCAGAAGCTGACTGAAGATATCAAGGCGGGCGCGTTCGACCGGATAAGTAATCAGGGTTTGGTCGCGAAAATCCTCGGCCTCGACAAAGGGCTTTTTGGCCAACGGGTTGTCCTTGGACGCCACGAATGTCGGCGCATAGTCAAAGAGCGGCTTGAATTCTACGCCGTCCAGATCCTCAGGATCCGACGAAATCACCAGATCCACGTCCTCGCGCATCAGCGCTGGCAGGGCGTCAAAAGACAGACCCGGGCGAATATCGACGTCCACCTCGGGCCAGGCGCGGCGGAACTGTTCCAGCACGGGCAAGAGCCATTCGAAACAGGCATGGCATTCGATCGCGATGTGCAGCCGCCCCGTTTTGCCGTCTTCGAGTGCACGGAACTCGTCCGTCAGCGCATCCATTTCCGCCAGCACCCGCTCGGCGGTCTTTAGCAGTCGTTGGCCTGCCGCAGACAATCGCAGCGGTTTGGAGCGGCGCACGAACAGCGACACCCCGATCTGATCCTCCAGCCCTTTCACCTGATGGCTGAGCGCCGATTGAGTGATGTTGAGAAGATCAGCGGCCCGCGCCAGGCCACCCGCTTCGTGGATGGCTTGGATGGTGCGCAGATGGCGAAGCTCGATATGCATGAGGCGAACCACATAAAGAAGTTGAGAATTATGAATTTGTCTCATGAATGACGCTGTGAGACAAGCTGCCAAGTTTATCGAGGATGTGTCATGCCCGCTGCCCCCAAGGTGTCGTTCGAATTCTTCCCCCCCAAGACGCTGGATGCGTCGTTCCGACTCTGGGAGTCGGTGCGCGCGCTGGCGCCGTTTGAGCCTGAATTCGTTTCGGTGACCTACGGGGCGGGGGGCACCACCCGGACACGCACCCATGAGGCGGTTGAAGCCATTGGTGGGCACTATGGGCTGGATGTTGCGGCGCACCTGACCTGCGTGGATGCGTCCAAGCAGGAAACGCTCGACATCGCAGCGGCCTACTCGAAGGCAGGGGTAAAACGTCTTGTGGCCCTGCGCGGGGACCCTAGCGATCCCGAGACCGGGTTCGCAGCGCGCGACGACGGGTTTTCAAACAGCGTCGATCTGGTGCGCGCGCTGGCCGGAACGGGTCGGTTCGATGACATCATCGTCGGCGCTTACCCCGATCCCCACCCCGAGGCGGCGTCGCCAGCCCAGAATGTGGAGTGGCTCAAGCGCAAGATCGACGCAGGCGCGACGGGGGCGATCACACAGTTCTTTTTCGAGGC
>CAZWZG010000032.1:22645-25239 GCA_964638245.1 uncultured Rhodobacterales bacterium | reverse complement strand
CCGAAAAAGACGACATCCCGCCCGCTCAGCATCAGGAACACCGCAAGTGTCAGCCCTTGCAATGCAAGGAACGAAAGATCCGGCAGGGGGACGGCCCGAATGCTCATGAGATACCGCATTGCGCGAGCTTAGCGCCGCAATCGGGCCGGATTAGGGCGTCAGCCCATCACGCCACGGCGGATCAAATTCATCCCCGCAATCAACAGGATAAACAGGGTGACACGCCGGAACGTGGCTTGGTCGATGCGGTCCTGTAGCAAAAAGCCCAGTGCTAGACCGACGATCGCCGGGATCGTCAGGAGCGCTGAAAAGATGGCCGTCGAGGGCGTCAGGATACCCGACAGAAGATGGGCAAAGACATAGACGAACGACCCGGCGATGAAGACAACGCCGGTGACGCGCACCTGCTCGGTCTTGGGCGTGTCGATGGCGGTCAGAAACAAGATCAGCGGCGGGCCAAACATGCCTGAAAGCCCACCAAAGATGCCGCCCACGATACCCGTGAGGACTTCGGCCAATGTGCGACGCCTCTTCAGGCGTGGCACCCAGCCTGCGAGGCTGGTGGCGGCAAAGAGAACGATCGGAACGCCCAGCGCGATGTAGAGCGCGTTTTGGGGCAGGACGGGCACCAGCTGGGCGCTCAGGACGATGACGACGAGGCCAACGGCGACGAGGATGCGGAACTTCCAGAGGCTGTCCCAGGCTTCGCGAAAGCCTTGGCGCAGCCCTTGCCAGATGTTGGTGAAAAGCGCGGGCAGGATGACACCGGCGAGGGCAAGCTCGGGCGTCAGAAAGGTGCCGAGGCCCGAGACGATGATGACCGGTAGGGCAAACCCGACGACGCCCTTGATGAAACCGGCCAGAAGGCCGACCGCAAAGGCGGCGATCCATGTCGTCATGTCGGGAAGGGTTTCGAACAGCATTGCGCGGCAAGCTAGGGCGCGATCAAAACCTTGTCGAGGCGCTGGACCTTATGCGCATGGCAGGTAGTGTCGGCAAAGCGGCAAAAGGAGCATCCCATGGCAACGAAAATCGGCGTGATCGGTGGATCGGGCGTTTATGATATCGACGGGCTTGAGGGCGCTGAATGGGTCAGCGTGGACAGCCCTTGGGGCGCGCCGTCGGATGCGATCCTGACGGGCACGCTCGATGGGGTCGAGATGGCATTTCTGCCGCGCCACGGGCGGGGGCATGTGCATTCGCCAACGACCGTGCCGTATCGCGCCAATATCGATGCGCTGAAGCGTCTGGGGGTGACGGATGTGTTTTCCGTTTCGGCGTGCGGTTCGTTCCGCGAAGAGATGAGGCCGGGGGATTTTGTTGTTGTAGATCAATTCATTGACCGCACCGTGAACCGCGACAAGACGTTCTTTGGCACGGGGCTGGTGGCGCATGTGTCGATGGCGCATCCGACCTGCCCGCGCCTGTCCTCCGCTGCAGCCGAAGCCGCACGCGCGGCGGGTGTGACGGTGCATGAAGGCGGGACATATCTGGCGATGGAGGGGCCGCAGTTTTCGTCGTTGGCCGAGTCCAAGATGTACCGCGAAAGCTGGGGCTGCGATGTGATCGGGATGACGAATATGCCCGAGGCCAAGCTCGCCCGGGAGGCGGAGCTTTGCTATGCGAGCGTTGCGATGATCACCGATTACGACAGCTGGCATCCCGACGATGGCGAGGTCGATGTGACCGAGATCATCAAGGTGTTGCAGGGCAATTCGGCGGCGGCGCGGGAGTTGGTGATGAAGCTCCCCGCGCTCTTGGGAGCTGAACGGGACCCCTGCCCCCATGGCTGTGATCGCGCGCTGGAATTTGCCGTCATGACGGCGCCGGAAAAGCGCGATCCGGCGCTGGTGGCCAAGCTTGACGCGGTGGCGGGGCGGGTCCTCTGAGGAGCGTGCGCGCAACACTTTGGCTTGCCGGGCGTTGCGTGTGCCGAGGCGTGACGTTTACCGGCCTAATCACCGGCATTTGCGACGGTTTTTCGGGATCGGTATCGCGTCGGTATGACGTCGGTATCACGTCGGTGCGCCTTGTGGCGCGCGGCGCTGCCTCCGCTAGCACTGGTGCGCACGGTTACACATATGACCAAAGGGTTAACGGAGCCCAGCAATGCGGCGCGCGATGATCACTCTGCTCGGGGTACTTGTCGTCCTCGCCCTTGTGATCGGCGTCCGGCACTGGTGGTTTTCGACATCCGACACGCTGACCGAGCCGCCTGCCGGTACGCTGCGCGTGGCCAGCTGGAACGTGCATTACATCCTTGTCGCGCAACCCGAGCATCGCTGGGGCCGCACAGCGTGGGGGGCGCGCAAGGCGCCGATGGATGCGGTGTTCAAGCGGCTGGAGGCGGATCTGATCGCGTTTCAGGAGATGGAGAGCTTTGCCCGGGGCAATCAGGACAATGAGAACCTCGCGCGCGAATGGCTTCTGGCCGAAAACCCGGCCTATCGGGCGGCGGCGATCGGGCCATGGCGCGACTTTCCTTCGACCCAGCCGATTTTCTATCGAACCGACCGGCTGACGCTGGAGGATCAGGGCTGGTTCTTCTTTTCGGAAACGCCTGACGTGATCTATTCGCGGACGTTTGACGGGTC
>CAZWZG010000032.1:0-22545 GCA_964638245.1 uncultured Rhodobacterales bacterium | reverse complement strand
GATGTTACGTTTGACGATCGGGCGAACTGAACGGGAGCGTGTGCGCCGCAATCATCGCAGCCATTTCGGGTCGATGACCTTATACCCTAGTGCTTCGCCGAGACGGCCGAAGGTTGCGCCTGCGAAATCGGCAGCGAACTTGGGGATCCGTGCGTCGTACCCGCCATGGAGGCCAAGTTTTCGTCCGGCGGTAGCGAATTTCAGCGGGTGGCGTGGTAGGCCGAGCTTGTCGAGCTTGATCTTTCCCGCCGCCTCCCACTCGATCATCGTGAAGAAGAAGCCCAGCGTTTCGCGCGCGGCTTCGGGATGATGGCCTTTGATGGTGCCGTGCTGTTCCATCACGACGGTCGTCTCCGAGCGGTTCATCGGGTGAATGTGCTTGATCTTTTCGGGAAAGATCACCGTGTCTCCGGCTGTTGCGGATCCTTCTACGCCATTCAGACGGTAGGTCACGTCGCCTTCCAGAATGTGAAACTCTTCATGCCATCCGACATGCAGGTGCTCGGCGAAATCGGGAACGCGTGTTGGTCCCGGCATCGTGTAGCGCAGAACAAACCGCTCTGGCTCTAGCTCCAAAAGTTCGAAAATCGTGCCTGAGCGGTGGCTGGTCACAGTCGATCCGGCGTCTAGCATGGTGTCCCCCCCTGATGCGGGAAGCCTAGCGGGCGCGGTTACTTGATGTCCATATGCGAAGGTCGAGCAGCGCCTTGAGAGTGGCGGCAAGGGCGAAGGCGCAAAGCAATGCCTTGGAAATAGGCTCCATGGTGCCTTCGATGAGCAGTGCGTGAACGACCGTTCCCACAACGGTGGCCGCGGCGAGTGTTGTGTGCGCGCGCCGCCAGACCAGGATCGGCAGTCCCAACCGGCGGCGCATCAGGGCCAGCGCCGTGGCCGCGAAGATCGCCCACATCGCCAGCACGCCCCAGACCGAGAATGGCGTTGGGGAGCGCAACAAAAGGGCGTCGATCACGTCGGGGGGGCTGAAGATCCAGAGGCCGCCGACGTGGACAAGGACAGCTGCCAAGAGCAGGAGGCCGACCCAGCGGTGCACCTGTCGGCTTTGGATCGGGGACATTGGCAGGAGGCGCGCGGCAAAAAGCGGTTGCAGGAGCAAAAGACCAAGACCGATGATCCCCGCAAACCCGGCTGCTATGTAGATCGGTTGGCGGAAGGCGAGGTACGGGCTTTGCGTGGCCAGGAAGATTGGGGCGGCAATCGCACATCCGACGACGCCCCAGATCAGGATTGCGCGCGCCACGCCCTTAGGCGGGTTCGAGGACGAAGTTGGCTTCAAGCGTTGTTTGCGTCGGGCTGTCCATCAGGGGGCGCAGGAAGACGGTTTTGAAATCGCCGCTGTCATAGGCCAGATGCCCATGGGCCTGTCCGAAGGCGGGCACGATCTGCGGCATCTCGAGGCGGTAGGTGCCGTTTGCGTCCGTCAGCGTCGCGCCGTGGGACGCCCAATCCCGCTCGTGCCCTTCGGTCGTGTGGGCCCAGATCTGGATCCGCTGACCCGCCAGCGGGGCGCCGTCCCCTGCCCGCCGCACGGTGCCGGTCATCCAGAAACCGCCGCCGCCGATGCGTTCGACGATTGGAGCACCGGCGCGATAGTTGTTCGAGCCGCCGCGCATGGACCGCGTCGGTGGCACGCCTGCGGCGCGGGCCGGGACTAGTCCGGTCGCGAGGGCGGCAGAGCCGGTGGCGATGAGGTGGCGTCGGGTCAGGTATGATTTCGGCATGGAGACCTCTCCTTGCATGATTTCATCCAGAAATAGCAGCGGACGTGCGGAATTTCGAGCCGAGGACGCGCCTTATGGCGATTTGTCGCTTCAAGGTTTTGTGAAAACTGAAGCCAATCAGTCTGGCGCATTGTCCTTTAGAAAGCGCCGGATGAACGCACGGATCTCTCGCGCGGCGCTGGTGTCCATGTCCTTGCAGAGCGCGACGAACGCCTCCCGCTCTTCCTTGTCGAGGCGCAGGATCAATTGGCTGTCCTTATTTTTGCCTTTTTTTAAGTCTTTTTTTGGCAAGCTGGTTGAACCTCTTGATTAGCGCTATCATTTGTATATACATACGATATCGGCAGCAGTTACAGAGTTATTCATTAACGCAATGAAAGGAAAGAAAAATGAGAACATTGCAGGCAGCACGCTCGATCCTCGTTCAGGACCGCATGGATTGGAACCGTCCGCATCTGGCATGGCTTCCCAAGCGGCTCTACCTGAACCTCAAGCGGCTTTTCTGACGCAGAGGGCGTCACGTTCGAACATTTCGCACGCGATCGCTTGATCGCCTGTGACCGGCGGGCAAGATGGACGGGACCAATCAAGGACCCCGTTCATGCCCGCCAAACCCCTTCCAAGCCTTCAGGACTACATTCGCACGATCCCCGATTTTCCCCATGAGGGGATTTTGTTCCGGGATGTGACGACGCTTTTTGCGGACCCGCGTGGATTTCGGATTTGTGTCGACCAGCTTCTGGACCCTTTCGCGGGCATGAAGATCGATAAGGTCGCCGGTCTTGAAGCGCGCGGATTTATTCTGGGCGGCGCGGTCGCACACCAGCTTTCGGTCGGCTTTGTGCCCATTCGCAAGAAGGGCAAGCTACCCGGAGCGACGATCGAACAGGCCTATGCGCTGGAATACGGCGAAGCGGTGATGGAACTGCACGACGACGCTATTCAGGCGGGCGAGCGGGTGCTTCTGGTTGACGACCTTCTGGCGACCGGTGGTACGGCAGAAGCCGGGATCACGCTGATCGAGAAGCTCGGCGGTGATATCGTGGCGACGGCGTTTGTCATTGACCTGCCGGAGCTTGGCGGGCGGGCCAAGCTGGAAGGGCTGGGTTATGAGGTGCACGCGCTGACGGCGTTTGATGGCCTATGATTAGCGAAACCGGACACTCGCCTTGCCGGACATCAACCGTTTCTTCAGAGGTTCGGCCTAAATCGTCGATACCCGCTTGAGCAGCGGGGCTGCTTGCCACCATGTGACCTCTCACATCGGGGCGTCCCGGCACTCCACGGGGCGCCCTTTGTGTGTTTGGATGCCTTGGGTTTTTTGCCTCCGGCGGGGATATTTTTGTCCAGATGAAGGAGCCCGTTAGTTCGAACCGCGCAAGACTGCCCCGGGGTTCATGATGCCTTTGGGATCAAGCGCTGTTTTGATGGCGCGCATGGCGGCGAGCTTTGTTGGATCCCCGTAGCGTTCGAGATCGCCCACTTTTAGGCGCCCTACCCCGTGTTCTGCTGAAAACGATCCGCCGCGCGCATGCACCATGTCGTGGAGCGTGCGCGTCATGTCTTCTTTGCGGTCATCAAAATCTTCGCGCGTTTGCCCGACTGGCGGGAAGAGGTTGTAGTGCAAGTTGCCGTCGCCCAAATGGCCGAAGACATTGATGCGCAGCGGGCCGAAGCTTTGCATGGCCGCCTCGCCCTCTTTGATGAAGTCCGGGATCGCGCTGAGAGGGAGTGAGATGTCATGGCTGGCGATGGCGCCAATGCGCCGGTTGGCCTCGGGGATGGTTTCGCGCATGGCCCAAAGGGCGGCGCGATCGGCTTCGGATTGGCTGAGGATGCCGTCATCGGTGTGGCCCGCTTCCAGTGCTTCTTCAAAGAGCTCTTCGAGACCGGCGTTGATGTCCTGGGAGGCCGGCCCGCCAATCCCGATGAGGACCATCCAGTCCGGGGTGTCCTCGAACGGGCGCCTGTAGGGCGTGCCCGTCTCTTCCAGAAAATCGATCCCGGTGCCACGGATCAATTCGAACGCGCTGACCGCCTCGCCCAGATGCGCGCGTGCGCGTGGCAAAAGGGCCAAAGCGGTGTCCGGGTCGGGAACCGTCATCAGCAGGGCGGCCTCGTTGGCGGGGCGCGGGCTGAGCCGCAGGCTGGCCGCGGTGATGACGCCCAGCGTGCCTTCGGCCCCGATCAGCAGATGGCGCAGATCGTAGCCGGTGTTGTCCTTGCGCAGGCGTTTCAGCCCGTTCCAGATCGACCCGTCGGGCAGCACGGCTTCAAGACCGAGGCAGAGGTCGCGCGTGTTGCCATAGCGCAGGACGTTGATGCCGCCGGAATTGACGGCGAGCGCGCCGCCGATGGTCGCCGTGCCTTGCGAGGCATAGGACAAGGGGAAAAGCCTGTCCGCTTCAGTGGCAGCGTTCTGGATCGCTTCGATCGTGACGCCTGCTTCTGCCACGATCACGTCCTCGGGCGCGCTGACATCGCGGATCGCTGTCAGGCGTTCGGTCGACAGGATCAGCGGGGCGCCGTTGTCGGTCAGTTGGCCGAGGACCAGACCGGTTCCACCACCATGGGGGATGACCGGTGTGCCGGTTTCCGCCGCGATGCGAATGACAGCAGCGACCTCGTCCGTCGAACCGGGGGCTACGACGGCCAGCGCCGTTCCCGCCATCCGGTCGCGGGGTTCTTCTAGGTACTTTGCCGAAGGGTCCCGAAAGGCATTGGCGGGAAGCGCGGATTGGAGGCGATCGAGGACTGTCATGCCCCCTGATCCCGCGTTCAGCGTGTCACTGCAAGGGTTGGCGGGTCCTTGGGGGCCGTTCCGGTCATTCCAGTGCGAGAACGCGCGGCTCAAGGATCATGACGGTTGGCTCGGACGGAAGATCGCGCAAGGAAAGCGTGATGCTGGACACGCCATCGCGGCGCACGGCGAACGTCTCTTCCACGCGAGACGCAAAATCGATCAGTGAAAACTCCGAGAACCAGTGCATTGGGATCACGACCGACGAGCGCAGGCGCGACACGATCCGTCCCATTGTCGCGATATCGACGGTCATGCCGCCGTCCACGGCTGCCATGACGACATCGAGCCGACCAATGGCGGCGTATTGTTCGTCGGAGGGTTCGTGGTGCAGGTGGCCAAGGTGGCCGATGCAAAGCCCCGCCATTTCGAAGATGAAGATCGAGTTGTTGTCGCGAATGCGCTGGATGATGCCGTCGCCGTCAAAGCCCCCGCCCCGGCGAATGTCGGTCGTGACATTGCGCACCAGCACATCGCCGATTTCTTCGTAGTAGGTGGCGGGCGCGCCGTCCGCACTGATCCAGCCCGGAAGGACATGGGGGATGCGTGGGTCGGGGGACGGGGTCCAATGGCTGCCGTGGGCGTTGTTCATGGTGACCACGTCCGGCACGATGTCGGGGTCCCCGACGTAGCCGCGATAGTCGGTGACGATGCTGGTGCCGTCGGGGCTTTCGATCATGAACATCGAGTGGTCGACATAGGAAATGCGCACGTCGAAGGTGTCGAGCGGCGCGCCAAAGCTGGCGCGGTGGACGAATTCGAGGCCGGGTGCTGCGTCAGCGATGGCAATGCAATGGCTTGGGCGGCGGGCCTCTTGCGCGGCAAGGCTGCTGCCAAGAAGCGATAGGATCAGGGCTATTCGAAGCATGGGGCACCTCCTGTAGGGCATGGTAGCGCAGTTCCAGGGACTGTCGCGCAAAGACTTGCGCGGGACGGGCTGTTTGCGCAAAGAACAGGCAGTCTGCCAGCGGTGCCGCTGGTGATTGAGCAAAAGGAACCCGGAGTGTCCAAGCGCTTTGATATCCGCGCCACACAGGATGGCGATCGGTCCGCGCTTCTGGACATGTACCCGCTTGCCTTTCCGGATGAGGATTTGCGTGACCTAGTCTGCGCCCTTTTGGACCAGCCTGATGGGGTGCTTTCACTGGGAGGCTTTGTGGATCAGACGCTGGTCGCGCATGTCATGCTGAGCGATGTGAGGACGGCACCGGATGGACCCAAGGGCGCGCTTCTTGGCCCTTTGGCCGTGCATCCGGACCACCAGCGCCAGGGTTGGGGGCGAGCGATTGTTGCCCGCGGCGAGGCAGTTTTCCGGGCGGCGGGCGGCGCGGCGGTCTATCTTCTTGGGGATCCGGCGTATTACAGCCGCCTGGGCTATGCTCAGGAAGACCAGGTCGTGCCGCCTTACCCTTTGCCGGACGGTTGGGCCGCTGCATGGCAATCGCATCAGCTAAGCGATGAGCATTTGGCGCCCGGGCCTATGGAGGTTCTCAAACCTTGGCGGGTGCGGGCGTATTGGTCGGATTAGGAGGGGGCGCTGCCCCCGCTGCTGCGCAGCCCCCCGGGATATTTGGGGACCTTTGGAGGACGATCAGACCCCCTCGTCCGGATAAGGCAGATCGTCGAGGCTGATGTTGATGAAATCGGGGGGCGGCGTTTCAGGGAATGTCACGGCGCGAATGTTTGCCTGGCCTTCGAGCAATGCCCTCAAGACGCGGTGCATGCCGTCCATGAGGCGCCCTTCAGCGCACACAAGAATGGGATGGGACAGGTCGGCGGCGTTCATCAATTGGATATGCTCGGCGATGGCGCGGGGTGTCGGGGTTGTCTCGGAAAACCACCAGTTTTCATCTAGCTCCGCGATATCCGACAAGGCGACGCTGGTGACGGGAAGTTCCTTTGAAAGGGGGATCAGCCTGTGGATGTCCCAGATGTGCGTGTTCGCCCCGACGCGGCGCGCATGGTACTGTTTGCGCACTAAGCGCTCGCTCGCGTGCTGACCTTTCCCCGCCGGTCCTGGCGCAGGTTTGAATAGAGCACGTGGTTGCGCCAGCGCCCGTTGATCTGCAGATAGCTTTGCGCGACGCCTTCGTATTTGAAGCCGCATTTTTCGAGGACCCCGCGCGAGGCGGCGTTTTCGGCAAGGCAGGCCGCTTCGATGCGCGACAGATCAAGGGTTTCAAAGGCGTAATGGGTGAGCGCAAGGATCGCCTCGCGCATGTATCCACGCCGCGCATGCGGTTCGCCGATCCAGTAGCCGAGCGTGCCCGTCTGCGCCGGACCGCGGCGGATGTTGTCGAGCGTGATGGCGCCCAATAGCGCGCCATCTTCGCGGCGTTCAAGGAAAAGCGGTACGGCGGTGCCAGCGCTGATCGAGCGGCTGGCCCAGTAGACGCGATTGGTGAAGGCGCGACGGCTGAGGTGGTCGGAGGCCCATGTCGGCTCCCACGGGACAAGGAAATCCGCGCTATCACGGCGCAGCGCGGACCAGCTTCTGAAATCAGTGCCTTGGGGTGGTCGAAGGCTGAGCCGTTCGGTCTCGATCCGGACGCGGCGGCGCAAGGGCAGCATCAGGCCACAAGCCTTTTGCTGAGCCCTTCCAATGTGGGGGCGGATGTGACGGGGCCATAGAGCGCCATGGCAAGACCGCCTTCGGTCATCGCGCCCGCGAAATCGCGGACCCGGTCGCGGGTGACGGCATCGATGAGGTCGATGGTTTCCTCGATGGGCGGGACACGGCCCCAGATGGCGAGCATCCGGGCAAGGCGTTCTGCGCGGGATGAGGCGGACTCAAGGCCCATCAGAAGGCCTGCTTTCATCTGCTGACGCGCGCGGGCGATTTCAGCTTCGGAGAAGTCTTCGGAGGCGCGTTTCAACTCGTCGATGGTCAGGCCTGCGAGCAGGTCGATTTCTTCTGCCGATGTGCCCGCGTAGATCGTTGTCATGCCGCTATCGGCATAGGCGCCCGCTTGGGCGAAGATCGTGTAGCACAGGCCGCGGCGTTCGCGCGCCTCCTGAAAAAGACGGGACGACATGCCGCCACCGAAGGCTGTTGAGAAGATCTGTGCGGTGTAGATCGCTTCGTCGCGGTAGGCGGGTCCCTCGAAACCAAGCGTGAAATGCGCCTGTTCGAGGGGTTTGATTTCGCGGATTTCCGAACCGTGAAAGCGCGCGGCTTCCCAATGGGGTTCTTCGCCGCCGCTGAGATCGCCGAACAGGGCTGCGGCTTGGGCGACCAGCGTGTCGTGGTCGATGGCCCCGGCGGCGGCGATGATGATGTTTTCGGGCAGGTAGTGCTCGCGCACAAAGCCGGACAGGTCATCGCGGTGGAAGCTTTCGACGCGGTCGATTTCGCCAAGGATCGTGCGGCCAAGCGCCTGGTTTGGGTAGGCGGCCTCTTGCAGCCAGTCGAAGATGATGTCGTCGGGGGTGTCGTGCGCCTGCCCGATTTCCTGCAGGATCACGTGGCGTTCGACCTCGATCTCTTTGGGATCAAACACCGGGTTTAGGACGATGTCGGCCAGAACGTCGAGTGCAAGGCTGACGTCGTTTTCAAGGACGCGGGCATAGAACGTCGTCATCTCACGCGAGGTATAGGCGTTGATGTAGCCGCCGACGTCTTCGATGGCTTCGGCGATCTGAAGCGCGTTGCGCGTCTTGGTCCCCTTGAACGCCATATGCTCGAGGAAATGCGCGATCCCGTTTTGCTCGGGCCGCTCGTGGCGACCACCCGCCTTCACCCAGATCCCGATGGACGCCGAGTGAAGCGAGGGCATCGCCTCGCTCACGATACGCACCCCGTTGGGAAGGCTATGGATTTCGACTGTCACGCCCGCGTTGTCCTCCGAACGTGATCTTTGATCGCGGCGAGGTCGTTGGCAAGGGGGGTCACGCGTTCTTGTCGTTCGAAAAGGTCCGCCATGCGGGGCGGGAGCGCGGGCCGGATGCCGGTTGCGGCCTCGACAGCGTCCGGGAACTTGGCTGGATGGGCGGTTGCGAGGGTGATCATCGGGGTCGAGCCGAGGAAGTCTTCAGCCACGTGGACGCCGACGGCGGAATGCGGGCAGAGAAGCTCGCCCGTGTGTTCAAGAGCTGTCGCGATAGTCGCCGAGGTTTCGGCTTCGCTGGCGCGACCCGAGGCATAAATCTCCCGCAGCGCTTGCATAGCGCCCTGGCTGACAGTGAAGCCACCCTCGCCCGACAGCGCGTCCATCTGCTGACGAATGGCGCCAGCGTCACCGTTGTAGGCAAGATAAAGCGCGCGTTCGAAGTTGGAGCTGACTTGAATGTCCATGGACGGGCTGATCGACGGCGTGACGCCTTCCTTGGTGTGCGCCCCGTTCATCATCGTGCGGTGCAGGATGTCGTTCTGGTTGGTGGCAATCACCAGCTTTTCAATCGGAAGGCCCATGGAGCGCGCGACATAGCCCGCGAATATGTCGCCAAAATTGCCGGTGGGCACGGTAAAGCTGACGGGGCGGTGCGGCGCGCCAAGCGACACTGCGGACGAGAAGAAGTAGACGACCTGTGCCAGGACACGTGCCCAGTTGATCGAATTGACGGCGGCAAGGCCGACATCGGTGCGAAACGCGGGGTCCGCGAACATGGCTTTGACCGCCGCCTGGCAGTCGTCGAAGTCGCCTTTGACGGCGATAGCGTGGACGTTGTCTTCGGACGGCGTGGTCATCTGGCGGCGCTGGACGTCGGACACGCGCCCGTCGGGGAACAGGACAAAGACGTCGATGGCGTCGAGGCCCTTGAAGGCTTCCATGGCGGCTGAACCCGTGTCCCCGGAGGTTGCCACGACGATGGAAATGCGCTTGCCCCGGCGGGCAAGTTCGGCCTGAAACAGCTGACCGATCAGCTGCATGGCGAAGTCCTTGAAGGCCAGCGGGGGGCCGTGGAACAGCTCGAGCAGATGATGGTTGGCGCCCAGCTGAACCAAAGGTGCGCGCGCGTCATGGCCGAAGGTGGCATAGGCCTTGGCGATCAGGTCGCCAAACTCCGCCTCAGTGAACGCATCACCGATGAACGGGGTCATCACGCGCAGCGCTGTTTCCTCATAAGACAGCCCGGCCATGGCCGCGATATCCGCCGCACCAAGCGTCGGAAACGCATCCGGCAAATACAGCCCACCATCCGAGGCCAGCCCCGTCAGCATGGCATCGGCAAAGCCCAATTGCGGGGCATCCCCGCGGGTCGAGATATAGTGCATCAACCTTCCCTCAGCGCGTCCGTGCCCTGATACGCGAGACCCAGTAGAGTGTCATCCCCAACCAGACCGCCGCCAGGCCAAACCATGTGATGGCATATAGAAGGTGATCATTGGGGATCGCGCCCGTATCGACCGGTTGCGGGGTCGAAAGCGGCGTTCCGCGCGTCACATCGCTGGCGATGACCATGACGGGTTCCGTCCCAAGTCGGGCGGCCATCAGGTCAGCGTCGCGCGCAAACCAGAGGTCGAACTCCGGCTCGGGCGTGCTGGATCGGATTTCGTCGGGCCAATGGACATTGCCAAGAACGGTGCCCTCTTGCGCACCAACGTCGATTGACCCGGCGGCCTCGGATCGAAACCCCTGATCAACAAGGATGCGCCGACCGTCGGTTTCCATGACTTCAATGATCAGGGCGCCGGGACCAACACCGGGAACCGATGTCAGAACCCGCAACCGCTCTCCGGTAAACACGCCCTCGACTTCAACAGGCAAGTAGCGGTCGCGGTCGCGGTCAAAACTGGCCGGAAGGGTCGTGGCCTCACCAACGATCCGGGCGTCTATCTCGGCCAAGATGGCCTCTTTCCATTCCAGCCGCCTGATCTGCCAAGCGCCCAGATTCAACAGGATCGCAAGGCCAGCAATGCAGATGACGATGGGGGCGAGGTAGGGTTTCATGCTCTCTCAAAGACGAAGGGCGCGAACCGCCGCGCCCCTTCTTCTTTTTTCAAATACGGCCATCGGAGGCGGAAATCCTTAGGCACCCCAGACGTAGATCGAGGCGAAGAGGAACAGCCAGACCACGTCGACAAAGTGCCAGTACCAAACGGCAGCCTCAAACCCGACATGCTTTTCCGGCGTGAAGTGACCGGCGCGGACGCGCAAATAGCACACGAACAGGAAGATCGTGCCGATGATCACGTGAGCGCCGTGGAAACCCGTCGCCATGAAGAAGTTCGCGCCATAGATGTTGCCGGCAAATCCGAAGCTGGCGTGGACATATTCATAGGCCTGCAGTCCCGTGAAGATCAAACCGAGCACGACGGCAATGATCAGTCCGGTCTTCATGTCTTTTTTGTTGTCTTCTTCGACCAGCGCGTGGTGCGCCCATGTTGCTGCGGCACCCGAGCACAACAGGATCAGCGTATTGATCAGCGGCAGGTGCCATGGGTCGAAGGTTTCGATATTCGTTGGCGGGAACACCGAGTATTCGACGGGTGTCAACTCGCCGCCCGGCCAAATTGCGTGCTTGAAAAAGCTCCAGAACCATGCCGCAAAGAACATGACCTCGGACATGATGAACAGGATGAAGCCGTAGCGCAGGCCGATCCGGACAACCGGGGTGTGATCGCCCGAGCGGCTTTCGGCGACGACATCCGACCACCAGGCGAACATCGTGTAGAGAACGCCCACAAACCCGATCAGGAACAGCCATGGGCCGTTGTCGTGCATCCAGAGCACGGCCCCGAAAAGCATCAGGAACGCCGAAACGGCGGCCACGAAAGGCCAGACCGACGGGTTTATGATGTGGTAGTCATGGTTCTTTGCGTGAGCCATCTCGGTTCCCTCGAGCTTAGTTCAACGACGACAGATCTTCGTCTGGTAAGTCGGTTTCGTAGAATGTGTATGACAGTGTGATGCGGTTCGCAAACCGTGCGTCCGCGTCATCAACGATCTCGGGGTCAACGTAGAAGCTGACCGGCATCATGACGGTTTCGCCCGGCTGGAGCACCTGCAATTCAAAGCAGAAGCACTGCACCTTGATGAAATATCCACCAGCCGAATAGGGCGTCACGTTGAACACTGCCGTCCCGGCCATAGGGCGGTTTGTCGGGTTGTGCGCCTCGTAAAACGCCAGGCCGGTTGCGCCGATGTTGATTTCAACGGACCGCTCGACGGGTTTGAATTCCCAGGGCATGCCGCGCTCGGTGGACGCGTCAAAGACGATTTCGATCGTTTGGTCCAGAACCTCGTCCGAGGCCACGTCCGACACGCCCGGCGTCCCGCCAAAGCCTGTGACGCTGCAAAACCAGTCGTACAGAGGCACCGACGCCCAGGCGAGCGCGCCCATGGTCAAACCGACCATGACCAGCTTCTTCACCGTGCGGGTGTTATTTGTGCTCACATCGCTCATTGCGGATCCGCTGGAAACATTTCGGGGCGCACGACGTGATCGAACGCTTGGATGGCCCCAAGTTGCTGAACCTTGACGACAGTCAGGCCGAAGACCACGACGATGAGGCCAACGAGGACAAGACCGACACCCAGATTGCGGGAATGGCGGCGCTTGTGCAGTTCATGGGTCACTTTCAGTGCCATTAGATCAATCCTCCGGCGCGCAAGGCCGCATCGGCCAACAGCGCAAAGAAATGGACGAACAGGTAGTAGAGCGAGACTTTGAAGAGCCGCTTTTCGGCAGCATAATTGTCCGCATCAGCCGCGGCATCGTCGCGACGCCAAACCGCGAAGGCCCAGCGTAGGAACATCGCATTGAGCACAACGGCCGCCGCAATCGTCACCGGGCCACCAATGCTGGACAGCGCCAGCCAGAGCGCCACAGGCACCAAGAGCACGCTGTAGATCAGGATTTGGCGGCGCGTTGCTTCGCGACCATGGGTCACGGTCAGCATCGGCACGCCCGCGTTGGCGTAGTCAGCTTTCGTGAACAGCGCCAGCGCCCAGAAATGGGGCGGGGTCCAGACGAAGATCAACATGAACATCAACACCGGCTCGATCGCGATCGTGCCTGTGGCCGCCATCCATCCCACCATCGGAGGGAACGCGCCTGCAGCGCCGCCGATGACGATGTTCTGGGGCGTCAGGCGCTTGAGCCACATCGTGTAGATGACGACGTAGAAGAAGATCGTGAAGGCAAGAAGCGCGGCCGCAGCGATGTTCGTGGCGAGCGCCAACATCACCACCGAAATACCAGACAGCGCGATGCCAACACCGAACGCTTCATCCGCCGTCACGCGTCCCGATGGCACCGGACGACCCGCCGTGCGCTTCATGCGCGCGTCGATGTCCGCGTCATACCACATGTTCAACGATCCCGAGGCCCCAGCCCCGATGGCGATGAACAAGAGCGCGGTGAACGCGATCATCGGATGGATCGAGCCGGGCGCGACGATGATGCCGACAAGCGCCGTGAAGATCACAAGCGACATCACCCGCGGCTTCAAAAGCGCGAAATAGTCGCTGAACTCGGGTTCGGCGGCCCTGTTATGGGTGACATCGCTCAAGATTTAATCCGCAGCTGCAAATGTGACGGTGCGCGGAATGCCAGCGTATTCTTCGATCGCGGCATCAAGCCACGCGTCATATTCTTCCTGCGTCACGGCCTTGACCGTGATGGGCATGTAGGCGTGGTCCTTGCCGCAAAGCTCGGAACACTGACCGAAATAGATACCTTCCTCGCCCTCAGGCACTTCGAACCACAGCTCTGCCAGACGGCCCGGAATGCCGTCCTGCTTCACACCGAAGGCAGGTACGGTCCAAGAGTGGATCACGTCAGCTGCAGTCACCTGAACGACGATGGTCTTGCCCGTCGGAATCACCATGGCTGTGTCCGTCGCGAGGCGGAATTCGTCTTGGGTATAGCCATGCGCGGCCAGCTCTTCGGGCTGGAGCATGTAGGCTTCGTATTCGATGCCGTGCTCGGGATATTCATAGCCCCAGTACCACTGGTAGCCGGTCGTCTTGATCGTCACATCGCCCTCGGGGATGCGCTGTTGGTCGAACAGGACCGGAAGCGAAAACGCCCCGATGAAAATCAGGATTACCACCGGGATGAACGTCCATGCGATCTCAAGCGGCTGGTTGTGCGTGAAGGTCGCCGGTTCCTTGTTGGCGCGCTGATTGTAGCGCACGATCACGATGGCCAAGAGACCAAGCACGAAGATCACGATGACCGCCATCAGGATGTGAAGGAAACCGTCCAGCCATTGGGCGTCAGCCGCAATCTTGGTAGCGGCCACCTGGAACCCTGTTCCGTCGTCAACGGGCGCGCCGCGGATTTCGAGGCCCTGTGGATCGAGCGCCGATTGGGCAAAAGCCATGCCCGGCAAAAGGAGCGCGGCAAGCGTGACGAGTGTGCGGAAGCGGTGCAACATGCGTTCTGTTCCCTTCGAGCCCTTGGCGGGCAATCGTTTTTCCCGTGCATACAACCGAAAGACACCCGGTCGTTGCATTTGCGTTCTCTGAAATCATATTAGATCGGAACGGACAAGAGAGAGGGTTGCGTCAAACAGACGCTTTTTGCCCCTGCCCCCATATTTTTCGGAGATTTCATGACCGACGCGCCCGCCTTCACCCCTTTCGAAAGCCATCTGGACGTCGAGGCCGCTCTGACGACGCTGCGCCATGCCACGGACGGGGCAGATGATGGCGAGCTGTTCCTTGAGCGGCGCCGATCCGAGGTCATTTCTTTCGACGACGGGCGCGTGCGCAACGCCAGCTATGACGCGGCCGAAGGGTTCGGCCTGCGGGCGGTGCGCGGTGAGACGGCCGGATACGCGCATTCGACGGAGATTTCTGAACAATCGCTGATGCGGGCCGCTGAAACCGCGCGGCTCGCCGTCGGAGCGGGTGGCGGGACGCTGGCAGATGCGCCCGTTGGCACCAACAAGCGGCTTTATGCTCCGATTGATCCAATGGCGGATGCGGAATTTTCGGTCAAAATTGATACGCTTAAGGAAATCGATGCCTTCTTGCGCGGGTTGGACCCACGTGTCGTGCAGGTGTCGGCGACGATTGCCGCCTCGCTTCAACAGGTCGAGATCCTGCGCCCTGACGGGCACCGCGTGGCCGACACACGGCCCATGGCGCGGCTGAACGTGTCGGTGATTGTCGAGGAAAACGGGCGCCGCGAAAGCGGTGGAACTGGCGGTGGTGGCCGGGTTGGGCTGGAAAGCGTGATTTCGCGTGAAAACTGGGAAGTCAAAGCGCGCGAGGCGCTGCGGATTGCGGTTCTGAACCTGTCTGCCGTCCCTGCCCCCGCTGGCGTGATGGACGTCGCGCTTGGCCCCGGCTGGCCCGGCATTTTGTTGCACGAGGCGATCGGGCACGGGTTGGAAGGCGATTTCAACCGCAAGAAAACCTCGGCTTTTGCGGGACTTATGGGACAACGCATCGCTTCAAAGGGTGTCACGGTGCTCGACGACGGCACGATCCGGGATCGTCGTGGCTCGATCACGGTGGACGACGAAGGCACGCCGTCGGGCAAGAACGTGTTGATCGAAGACGGCATCCTTGTGGGCTACATGCAGGACCGCCAGAACGCGCGGCTGATGGGCGTGAAGCCGACCGGCAACGGGCGGCGTCAGAGTTTCGCGCATATCCCGATGCCACGGATGACGAACACCTACATGCTGGGCGGCGATGCCGCGCCCGAAAGCCTGATCGCGGACGTCAAGGACGGGATCTATGCCGTGGGCTTTGGCGGTGGTCAGGTGGATATAACGAACGGCAAGTTCGTGTTCAGCTGTACCGAGGCGTACAAGGTCGAAAACGGCAAGATTGGCGCGCCAGTCAAAGGCGCGACGCTTATCGGAGATGGCGCGACCGCGTTGAACCAGATCCGCGGGATCGGCAACGACATGGCGCTTGATCCGGGCATCGGGAATTGCGGCAAGGACGGCCAGTGGGTGCCGGTTGGCGTGGGTCAGCCAAGTGTGCTGATAGGCGGGCTGACGGTTGGCGGGTCGGCGGCTTAGGTCGTTCCTTTGTGAGTGATCCAAAGCGCAAAGGTCTGGTCGTGCGGACGATCTCATCACTCCTGGGCGCAACTCTGATCGTGCTCGTGTTCTCCGAGTACATCTTCGTCAACGAAGGCCCCGCGCTGGCCATTGCTCCGCCAAACCCCATCAGCCTTCGTGTCGCTTCGCTGGCCTCAATGGCGAGTTTCTACTTTTTCATGCTTCTGGTCTGGGCCGCCGCCATGAGCTGGTTCCGTCCAACGCGGTTGAGCGCTGTTTTCCTTGTGGCTTGCATCGGAGGCTGGGCGATCGAGGGGATGATCATTCCGGCGGTCCATGAAGCGCCGTCGATTTCCATCATCTGGACTTCGGTCGCGTGGCACGGGTTCATCGACTTTCTCTTCGGTCTTTACGTCCTGTGCTGGGCGCTTGGGCGGGGATGGGTCGCGGCCTTGGTAACCTGCGCGGTAACCGGTGCGCTTTGGGGGTATTGGGCGACGTGGCCGCCCGTCGATGAGGTGCCTTGGAGCCCCGAAGACTTCGCCGTATTCACGGCCCTGTCGGGCACCGCGCTGATTATAGGCTTTGCGCTTTGGCGCGTTGGAGGGGGAACGATCATGCTGCCGCGTTGGGCGAGCTTTGTGATTGCAGCGCTCGCCCTCCCCCTCTTCGTTCTTCAGGGGTTTTCGGTGCCATTCAGCCTTGCCATGCTTGGGGTCGCGATGGGGGCCACACTTCTGTCGCTTTCGATTGGACGCGATGGCATGGCGTTGCCCTGGTTGCCACGGGCGGACTTCCCCCTCCTGCGGCTTCTTGCTTTGCCCCTTGTACCCGTCGTGGCGGCCTTGGTGTTTGCTCTTTGCCGTGACCAAGGGATCGCGGTCCCGACGGAAGAGGTCACTGGGATATTCCTTGTTCTCGGGGCGCTTGCGTTGGTCGTGGCCATCATTCGGGTCGCGCTTCGGTCCCGCCCGTTGTGGCCGACCCCGTCCATGCGCTAGACCCCGCCCATGACTGATCTGTCCGCCTTTCGTCCGGTTCCCCTTTGGCAGCGCATGGTCGCTGCTGGTCTGGCCTCCCTTTTGATTCCGTTTGGCGCGGCGGCGCTGATGGTGGGCATCCTGTCAATCCTCACCGGTGGCACCGATCCAGAAGCGCTGCGCGGGGCCGAGTTGTCGCCCCCGATTGCCGCACTGATCTTGTCGGTCCAATTTCTTAGCTTTGCCTCATCGATGGCCTGGCTTGGATATATGGTGCTGATCCCCATCACGCTGCGCCGCACGCCCGAGCGCTATTTGGTGAGCGGTCAGGACAATTCGATCCTCGGCGCTCTCATCGGACTGGCAGGGGGCGGTGTGATCGGCGTTCTGCTGATCATGAATGGCAATGCGGCGCCTGCGCTTTGGACGACGCTGGGGGGCGGTGGTGTCGGGCTGATCTATGGCGGCGTCTATTGGGTGATCCTGCGCGCGGCGTTTTTGCGGCGCCGGACCTAACCCGGTAGCGCGTTTTTCGCCCGCGTTGCCCTATTCATGCCCCATGGGGCTGGTTACTTTCGCCTCATGACGGACCTTCTGGCTGAATATCGCCCGATCAAGCTTTGGCAGCGCGCGACGGCTGCTGCATTGTCGCTGGCGTTATTGCCGATTGCTGCGGCGTTGGTGCGACTTGGTTTGCGCAGCTACTACACCGTCGGCGTCGAAGGCAGCGCGTCTTCCGCCTGGTATTCTGCCGACGTTCCACGGCAAGTCCGCGTCGCGGAAGAGATCCTTGAGGCCTCGATTTTCTCACCCATTGTCGCGTGGATCGGCTTTCTGGCCCTCATCGCGGTCACCAGCCTTTGGAAAGGCCATGTCTTTGTAAAGTCGTGGCTTGCGACGACGGCCATGGGCGGTGCGTGTGCCGCGGCCCTATTGCTTCTGGCCTTTGTCGTCGTTGGCCTGATTGACGGGTTTTCGATATTCAACCTTTGGCGTGATCTGGGGCTTCCGCTGGTGTTCTGTTTTGGCTTTGGTGCTGTCTATGCGTTGATCTACTGGATCATCCTGCGGCGCATGTTCGTACGTCCCCCGCCCGACGCGCGTGAGGTGTTCGCATGAGCGAATTTAAAGGTGCCACCGTTGTCTTCGAAGCCGAACCCGGGGACGACTATCTGCATTTCCAGCCCGTCAAGCTAAGCCAGCGCATTGCAGCCGCAGCCATGGCCATCGCCTTTGTGCCCATCCTTGCTGCCGTGCTCCGCTTTGTCCTGCACCTGAGTTTTGTGCAGTTCGTCGACAGTCAGGTGCCCCTTTGGAACAACCCCCTTTGGATGACGTTGACGGCCCTTTTGAGCATTACGATGGGAAGCTTTGTCTTTTCCTGGATCGGCTTTCTGTTCCTTGTGCCCATCACCCATCGCAAACGACCCGAACGTTACCTGCGACAGTGGTGGCGGATGGCGTTGGTTGGCGCCGAGATTGGCGGTTGCATGGGAGCCCTCTTGTCGATCCTGCTGGTTGCTTTGGGAGCAGGCGAGGCGAGCCTTTACATCTTAGGGCTTTGCGCGGGATACGGCGCGTTCTTTGCGTTTGTCTACTGGGTATTGCTGCGCTGGATCTATGTTCGGCGGATCCCGCCAGTCGAGGACGTCTTTGCCTGATTGACGGCGTCCCGCGCAAACTTCGGAAAATTATTTTTGCTCCCTTAACCCCCTGTTAAGCGATTCGCCGCGACAACGGTCCTGCAAGAAGACGGAGCAGGATGGCCATGGAACATTCCCCTTCCACCCACCCTCTCACCCCACCCCTCACAGAGGAAGAGTGGTTGTCTTGGCTTCGTCTCTTGCGCTCACGCCGCGTCGGACCCAGCACCTTTCTGCGCCTTATGGGCGAGCATGGGTCGGCGGCCGCGGCGCTGGATGCGCTTCCGGATGTGGCCCGGGATGCGGGCGTCGCGAACTACGAAATAGCAGACCTCAGAGCAGTTGAAGCCGAATGGCACGCCGCGCGTATGGCAGGCGCGCGGCCCATCGCCATGGGATCGGATGACTATCCGGCTCTTCTGGCCGAAACACCGGATGCACCACCTCTTGTCTGGGCCATGGGCGAAATCTCACTACTAAAGCGTCGCATGGTTGCCGTGATCGGAGCGCGCAACGCGTCGTCCCTGGGGTTGCGGATGGCCAAGCGGTTGGCGCGCGAATTGGGCGAAGCGGGGTTTGTTGTCGTTTCGGGCATGGCGCGCGGGATTGATACTGCTGCCCATCAGGCCAGCCTTGAGACGGGAACCGTGGCCGTTTTTGGTGGCGGCGTCGACGTGGTCTATCCCGCCGAGAATGCCGTCTTGGCCCAGGAGTTGGACGAAAAGGGCCTTCGCTTGAGCGAACAGGCGATGCACACGCGCCCGCAGGCGCGCCACTTCCCACGACGCAACCGGATCATTGCCGGGATGGCAGAAGCGACCGTCGTGGTCGAGGCCGCCGCGAAATCAGGATCGCTAGGCACGGCGCGGATTGCTTTGGATCAGGGGCGAGAGGTGCTGGCGGTGCCCGGTCACCCATTCGATGCGCGCGCTGCGGGATGCAACATGCTGATCCGCGATGGCGCGCATCTGACGCGATCCGTCAGCGATGTCGTTGCGGCCCTTGAGCGACCCGAATCCTCGGCGCCCGAACCGGTCGTTGTCCCCGCCGATCCTCCCTCAGATCGCCCGCGCGAGAACACGCAAAAGCTTCACAAGGCCATCCTGTCGCGCCTTGGGCCCAGCCCGACACCAGAAGACCAGTTGATGCGCGACCTCAAACGCTCGGCGGGCCGTGTGGGACCCGAACTGACGGCGTTGGAAATGGCCGGGAAAATCCGCCGCCATGCAGGCGGAATGCTGTCGCGGGCCAAGTGACGCCTAAATCTTCATCGTTTTCAGCTATTTAGGATCACCACAGCGACCCGCTCTGTCACGGGCCGTTGACAAGTCACGGTCTCAGCCACATCTTCCAGCGCCGTGGGGCAGTCGCAGGGCAATGCGCCGAGCAAAGGAATTTTCATGCCAGTTGTGGTCGTTGAATCACCGGCTAAAGCCAAAACAATTAATAAGTATCTCGGGTCCGATTACACGGTTTTGGCCAGCTACGGCCATGTCCGGGATTTGCCATCCAAGAACGGATCCGTCGATCCGGACAATGGGTTCGACATGCTGTGGGAGGTTGCCTCTGACAGCAAAAAGCATGTCAAAGCGATCGCCGATGCGCTGAAGGACGACGCCAACCTGATCCTCGCCACCGACCCCGATCGCGAGGGCGAGGCGATAAGCTGGCACCTGCAGGAAACTCTGACCAAGCGCAAAGCCATCAAAAAGGACACCCCGGTGTCTCGCGTGGTTTTCAACGCCATCACCAAGTCCGCCGTG
Organism: uncultured Rhodobacterales bacterium; assembly: GCA_964638245.1. Classification (GTDB taxonomy): domain Bacteria; phylum Pseudomonadota; class Alphaproteobacteria; order Rhodobacterales; family Rhodobacteraceae; genus CAZWZG01. Next base: position 2,711 of record CAZWZG010000032.1, on the reverse strand, counting down.
ACCGAGGCGATGGAAAAGCCGCGCGAAGTCGACATGGAACTGGTCGACGCCTACCTGGCGCGGCGCGCGCTGGACTATCTTGTCGGCTTTAACCTGTCGCCAGTGCTATGGCGCAAACTGCCAGGCGCTCGCTCGGCGGGCCGCGTTCAGTCCGTCTGCCTCCGTCTGATCGTCGAGCGCGAGATGGAGATCGAGGCGTTCAACGCGCAAGAATACTGGACCGTAAAGGCCGCCTTGGGCACGCCTCGGGGCCAGTCCTATGAAGCGCGCCTGACGGTGCTTGGCGGCAAGAAGCTCGAAAAATTCGATATCCCGACCACCGAGGCTGCCGACCTGGCTGTCCAAGCGATCCAGTCGCGCGATCTGAAGGTCCAGTCTGTCGAGGCAAAGCCGGGCACTCGGAATCCGTCGGCGCCGTTCATGACGTCCACGCTGCAACAGGAAGCCAGCCGCAAGTTTGGCTTTGGCGCGCGCCAGACGATGCAATGCGCCCAGCGGCTCTATGAGGCGGGACACATTACATACATGCGGACCGACGGGATTGATATGGCGCCCGAAGCTGTGACGGCGGCGCGCGATGCCATCACGGATCGCTATGGCAAGGACTACATCCCGGACAGCCCGCGCATCTATAAAAACAAGGCCAAGAACGCGCAGGAAGCGCATGAATGTATCCGCCCCACGGATATGACCCGCGATGCGTCCTCGCTGAAACTGACCGATGACGATCAGCGCAAGCTTTACGACCTGATCTGGAAGCGGACGCTGGCCAGCCAGATGGCGGCGGCACGGCTGGAGCGCACGACGGTTGATATCGGGAGCGAGGACGGTCAAGTCATGCTGCGCGCGACCGGTCAGGTGATCCTCTTTGACGGGTTCATGAAGGTTTATACCGAGGGTCGCGATGACGTCATTGATGAGGATGACGACGCACGCCTGCCCCAAATTACGCAAGGTGAGCCGGCAGAAAAACAGGCGGTGACGCCTGAGCAGCACTTCACGCAACCCCCGCCCCGCTTCACCGAAGCGACGCTTGTGAAACGGATGGAAGAACTCGGTATCGGGCGCCCTTCGACCTATGCCTCGATCGTCACTACGATCCAGGACCGTGGGTATGTGACCAAGGACAAGAACCGGCTGTTCCCCGAGGACAAAGGGCGGCTGGTGACGATCTTTCTCGTCAACTACTTCCGCAAATACGTCGGATACGAGTTCACGGCCAACCTCGAAGAAGAACTCGATGACATCACCGCGGGCGAACGCGAGTGGAAGGATGTCATGAGCCGGTTCTGGCGGGATTTCAAAGCAGCGATCGACGAAACCGCAGACCTGCGGATTGGCGAAGTGCTGGACAAGATCAACGAGGTCCTTGCGCCGCACTTGTTCCCGCCCAACGCGGACGGCACGAACCCAAGGCTCTGCCCGAATTGTGGCGACGGACAGTTGTCGATGCGCACCGCCCGTTCTGGTGGCGCGTTCATCGGCTGCTCGAACTACCCCGAGTGCCGCTACACGCGCCCCTTCGGTCCGCCGGGCATGGAGCCAGAGGGGAATGCGGCCATTCCGCCGGATGGCAAACTTTTAGGCACAGATGAGGGCGACGAAATCCGCATCTTTGCGGGGCGCTTTGGCCCTTATGCCCAGCGTGGCGCTGTCACTGAAGACAACAAGAAACCGCCACGGACAGGCGTTCCCAAGGAGTGGAACCCGGCCGAAGTGACCCTCGAGCAGGCGCTCAAGCTGCTCGCTCTTCCCCGGCATGTGGGCGACCACCCGGATGGGACGCCGATCTGGGCCAATGTCGGACGCTACGGGCCGTATCTGAAGCACGCGGAATCGACGTCCTTCAAGGGGGGCATCAACGCCAACCTTGAGACGCTGGATGACGTCTGGGAAATCGGCATGAACCGCGCTGTCCAGCTGATCGACGAAAAGGCGGCCAGCCGGGGTCGTGGTCGCGGCGCGAAAACCCTGCGCGAGATGGGCGAGCATCCCGATGACGGCGGCACGATCGCGATCATGGAAGGCAAATATGGGCCTTACGTGAAATGGGAGAAGGTCAACGCGACCATCCCCAAGGAAATCGAGCCCGATGCCCTGACACTGGAACAGGCGCTCGAGTTGATCGCGGCCAAGTCGAAAACCAAGAAAAAGACCACCCGCAAAAAGGCAGCGCCAAAGAAGAAGGCCAGCTGACCCTTTGAGTGTTAGCGCTATGCTGCGCCGCGGCGATTGACTCCGTCAATCACGCGCGCGAAAAGACGCAAGGTCAATCGAGGGAGGCGCTCCGTGCAAAAGGTTTATGGATCCGCAAAGGAGGCGCTCGACGGGCTGCTCTTTGACGGAATGTTCATCGCAGCGGGGGGCTTTGGCCTTTGCGGAATCCCCGAGCTTTGCATTCAGGCAATTGTGGATGCGGGCACCAAGGACCTGACGGTGGCCTCCAACAACGCGGGCGTTGACGATTTCGGTCTGGGCCTTCTGCTCCAGACGCGGCAGATCAAGAAGATGCTGTCGTCCTACGTCGGCGAGAACGACCTTTTCATGCAGCAGTACCTTTCGGGTGAGCTGGAGCTGGAATTCAACCCACAAGGCACGCTGGCCGAGCGAATGCGCGCCGGTGGCTGCGGAATCCCGGGGTTTTACACCAAGACCGGCGTGGGCACCGTGATTGCCGAGGGCAAGGAAGTGAAGAACTTCGACGGTCAGGA
>CAZWZG010000031.1:23652-25262 GCA_964638245.1 uncultured Rhodobacterales bacterium | reverse complement strand
TGCTCAACGCCGCGCTCGATCAAGGCCAGGATGCGTTCCTTTGCCTCGCGCGTGACGACCGGGCCGAAGTCCACGTCGTCGCCAGCGGTGTAGGGGCCGACCTTGAGGCGTTCGATGCGGGGGACGAGCTTCTCAATCAGGCGGTCAGCGGTGTCGTCACCCACGGGCACGGCGACCGAGACGGCCATGCAGCGTTCGCCTGCTGCGCCGTAGCCCGAGCCGACAAGAGCGTCAGCGGCCTGGTCCATGTCAGCGTCGGGCATGACGATCAGGTGGTTCTTGGCGCCCCCGAAACACTGCGCGCGTTTGCCGTTCGCTGAGGCGCGGGAGTAGATGTATTGCGCGATAGGGGTGGAGCCGACGAAGCTGACACCCTGGATGATCTCACTGTCGAGGATGGTGTCGACCGCTTCCTTGTCGCCGTTGACGACCTGAAAGACGCCCGCTGGAAGGCCCGCTTCGATGAAAAGCTCGGCAAGCATGAGCGGGACGGAGGGGTCACGCTCGGATGGTTTCAGGACGACTGCATTGCCGCAAGCCAGGGCTGGGCCGACGTGCCAGAGTGGCATCATCGCGGGGAAGTTGAAGGGCATGATCGCGCCCACGACACCGAGGGGCTGTTTCATCGAATAGAGGTCGATCCCCGTTCCGGCCGCGTCTGAATATTCGCCTTTGAGCAGATGTGGCGCGCCGATGCAGAACTCGATCACTTCGAGGCCACGCTGAAGGTCACCCTTGGCGTCCGGGAAGGTCTTGCCGTGCTCGCGGCTGAGCGCTTCGGCGAGCTTGTCCATATCGCGGTGCATCAGGCCGACCATGGCCATCATGACCCGCGCGCGGCGCTGCGGGTTGGTCGCGCCCCAGGCCGGTTGGGCCTTGGCGGCATCCTCGATGGCGGCGGTCATTTCGTCGGCGCTGGCCATGGGCAGCTTGGCCTGAACTTCGCCCGTGGCGGGGTTGAAGACGTCGCTGGCGCGCCCCGATGCACCCGGCACATGGGCGCCGTTGATGAAATGGCTGAGCTCTTGCATGGAATCCTCCCTATCGCGTCTAAGCGACCATAGCCTTGCAAATGTGCTTGCACATAGCCCCAGTTTGCCAAAAGTAATTTGCATAAATGCAAGAGCGAGGTGGGCCATGAATTGGGATGATATTCGGATTTTCCTGTCCGTGGCCCGCACCGAAAGCCTGTCCGCGGCGGCCCGGACGCTTCGTCTGGACCCCGCGACGCTTGGCCGGCGCGTGCAGCGGCTTGAAGCGGCGGTCGATGCGCCGCTGTTTGCCAAGTCGCCTCAGGGCTATGCGCTGACGGGCGCCGGAGAGCGTTTGTTGTCCCATGCCGAAAGGGCAGAAGCGGCGATGCAGGCGGCGGACGAGGACCTGCGCGGGGATACCGAGACACTGTCGGGAACGATCCGGATTGGCGCGCCGGATGGGTGTGCGAACTTCCTTTTGCCGCAAGTGACGGCTGCGATTGTTGCCGATCACCCGGACCTGACCGTGCAGATCGTGGCGCAGCCGCGTGTGTTCAATCTGTCCCGACGCGAGGCAGATATGGCCATCGGGGTCAGTCGGCCAACGGCGGGACGCCTTCTGGTTCAAAGGATTTC
>CAZWZG010000031.1:11535-23552 GCA_964638245.1 uncultured Rhodobacterales bacterium | reverse complement strand
AGATCGGTTTGGATGCGCCCGAACAGTCAGCGTGGAGGGGAACCATGCGTGTAGGCCTATATCCCGGAACCTTTGACCCGGTCACGCTCGGGCATTTGGATATCATCCGGCGTGCGGCGGGGCTCGTTGACCGGTTGGTCATCGGTGTTGCGATCAACCGCGATAAGGGGCCGATGTTTTCGCTCGAAGAACGTGTGGCGATGGTTGAGGCCGAATGCGCCGGTATCGCCGAGACGCTGGGCGTCGAGATTGTGGTCCATCCCTTCGAGAACCTACTCGTGCATTGCGCGCGAGAGGTCGGGGCCAGCATTATCGTGCGCGGCCTGAGGGCCGTTGCCGATTTTGAATATGAATTTCAGATGGTTGGCATGAACCGCGTGCTCGATGACGACATCGAGACGGTGTTCCTGATGGCCGAAGCCCAGCACCAGGCAATTGCGTCAAAGCTGGTCAAAGAGATTGCGCGTCTGGGCGGGGATGTGTCCCATTTCGTGACGCCCGGCGTCAACGAAGCCCTCAAAGCGCGGGTCTGAGGCGCGCATTGCGGCCCGGATCTCGGGCCGCGCGCGGTGTCGTCTGGCTTACTTGCCGTAAACGGACTCGTAAGCGATGCGCTCGAAGTCGCCTTCATAGACGTTCAGGTCCAGCATTGCGGCCCGGTCCATGGTGCGCAGTTCTTTGAGCGTGCGGTTGTACTCTGACCGTTTGTTCAGACGATCGCGGACACTTGATACGATGCTCATTGGTTTATTCCATTTGGTTTGTGTTACTCACGTGCAGACACATACGCTTTTGTTAGCGTCAGACAATCGACAGAATTCGAAAGCCGCCATGCAAAAAATGCAAGGCGGGTTACGGCGCATTAACCCTTTAAGGGCAGGCGCTTAGGGACAATCGGTGTGGGAAAAGCTGCGCAGATCTGTGCCGTCTGCGCTGGTGTGGCCCGCCCCGGTCGCGCGGCGCGGGCCAATCGGTTTAGATGAGCTTGCCCATGGCAACAGCCGTGTCGGCCATGCGGTTCGAGAAGCCCCATTCATTGTCGTACCACGTCAGGATGCGCACCATGGTGCCGTCCATGACCTTGGTCTGGTCCATGTGGAAGATCGACGAATGCGGGTTGTGGTTGAAGTCGATCGAAACCAGCGGTTCGTCCGTGTAACCAAGCACGCCTTTGAGCGATCCTTCAGCTGCGGCGCGGATGGCGTCGTTAACCTCATCCACGCTCGTTGCGCGGCTGGCTTCAAACGTCAGGTCCACGACCGACACATTCGGCGTTGGAACACGGATGGCGACGCCGTCCAGCTTGCCGTTCAGCTCGGGCAAGACAAGGCCCACGGCCTTGGCCGCACCCGTTGATGTCGGGATCATCGACATCGCAGCGGCCCGCGCGCGGTAGAGATCCTTGTGCATCGTGTCCAGCGTTGGCTGGTCGCCGGTGTAGCTGTGGATCGTCGTCATGAAGCCTTTGGTGATGCCGATGGCATCGTTCAGGACTTTGGCGACGGGCGACAGACAGTTCGTCGTGCAGGACGCATTCGAAACAACGATATCGTCCGATGTCAGAACGTCGTGGTTCACACCATAGACGATTGTCTTATCCGCGTCCGAACCCGGGGCCGAAATCAGAACCCGGCTTGAACCGTTGTCCAGATGCGCCTGGCATTTCTCTTTCGACGTGAAGATACCCGTGCACTCCATCACAACGTCCACGTCCGACCAGGGCAGGTCGGCAGGGTTGCGGATGGCCGTGACACGGATCGGGCCGCGACCGACGTCAATCGTGTCGCCGTCAACGGTCACAGTCGCTGGAAAGCGGCCATGCACGCTGTCGTATCGCAGCAGGTGAGCGTTGGTTTCAACCGGGCCAAGATCGTTGATTGCGATCACCTCGATATCGGTGCGACCCGATTCAATGATCCCGCGCAGAACATTCCGCCCGATGCGTCCAAATCCATTGATGGCGACTTTGACTGTCATGTCAGGTTCCCTTCCAAGAATGCGTTTCTTCGTATGTTAGCGCTAGCGCCAGAACGCAAGCCAATCCGTAAGCTCGATCATCTTTCGTCCGAGGAAGATATGCGCATCCCAGCCAAAGATGAAGTTCAAGACCAGAAAGACCACGATGATCAGGCCCAAGCCAAGGGCGATCTTGTTCGTCATCCTGGTCTCCTCGTCATAGTTTCAGCAGGGCTTTCACCTTCTCGACCGTTGCTTCAGCCGTAATCCCGAAGTTTTGGTAAAGCTCGCCTGCAGGTGCGGACGCGCCGTAGCCTTCCATCCCGACGAAGTCACCGCGATCTTTGCGACCGTTTTCGCCAAACAACCAGCGGTCCCAGCCAAAGCGAACACCCGCTTCGATGGCGACGCGTACGGGGCCGGGGGGCAGAACGCGGCGGCGATACGTGGCGTCTTGTTCTTCGAACAACGACCAGCAGGGCATCGAGACGACGCGCGTGCCAATGCCTTCAGCTTCAAGCAGCGCTTTGGCAGCCATGGCGATTTCGACTTCCGAGCCGGTTGCCATGAGGATGGCCTGACGTTTGTTCTCAGCCTCGGCCAGAACATAAGCGCCCTGTGCCGAAAGGTTTTTGCCTTTGTGCTGAGTACGCACGGTGGGTAGCCCCTGACGGGTCAATGCCAGCACGCTCGGCGTCTTTTCCGACGTCAGCGCGATTTCCCAGGCTTCTGCCGTTTCAACCGTGTCAGCGGGGCGGAAAACATGGACGTTGGGACAGGCGCGCAGCATGGCAACATGCTCAACCGGCTGGTGGGTTGGCCCATCTTCGCCAAGACCAATCGAGTCATGGGTCATCACGTACGTGACCGGCACGCCCATCAACGCGCTCAGACGGATCGCACCGCGCGCATAGTCGGTAAAGCACAGGAACGTGCCACCGTAGGCGCGGATGCCGCCGTGGAGCGCCAGTCCGTTCATCGCGGCAGCCATGCCGTGTTCGCGGATGCCGTAGTGGACGTAGCGACCCTTGCGGTTTTCCGGGGCAAAGATGCCCAGATCCGGGGTCAGCGTGTTGTTGGACCCTGTGAGGTCAGCGGAGCCGCCGATATTCTCGGGCATGACCGGATTGACGGCCGTCAGGACCATTTCTGACGATTTCCGCGTCGCAACCTTGGGCGCGTCAGCGGAGATTTGCTTTTTGAGGTTGCGGATCGCACCGGCCAGCTTCTTTGGCGCTTCGCCTTTGATCACACGGGTGAACTCGGTCTTGGCCTTGGCCGACATCGCATCAAAACGCGCCTGCCATTCAGCGCGCGCCGCGCCACCTTTGCTGCCAATCTCGCGCCAGGCCATAACCACGTCGGAGGGAAGCTCGAATGGGCCGTGGTTCCAGCCGTAAACCTCTTTGGTCTTGGCGATCTCATCGGGTCCAAGGGGAGAGCCATGGGCACCCGCGGTACCCGCCTTGGCAGGCGAACCAAACCCGATGATCGTCTTGCAGGCGATCATGACCGGGCGCTTGGAGGTTTTGGCGCGCGTGATGGCGCGATCGATATCTTCGGGGTCGTGGCCGTCACAGGACAGAACCTGCCAACCAGCCGCCTCGAAACGCTTCTCTTGATCCGTGACGTCGGATTTGGCCACATCGCCATCAATTGAGATCGAGTTGTCGTCCCAAAGGACGATCAACTTGCTCAGTTCCTGCATGCCAGCAAGGCCGATCGCTTCGTGGCTGATGCCTTCCATGAGGCAGCCATCGCCCGCGATCACGTAGGTATGGTGGTCGACCACCTTTTTGCCGAACCGCGCGCGCATCGCTTCTTCGCCCATGGCAAAGCCGACGGCATTGGCGATGCCTTGGCCGAGTGGGCCGGTCGTGGTCTCGATCCCCGAGGCATGGCCGTATTCCGGGTGCCCGGCGGTTTTCGATCCCCATTGGCGGAAATTCTTGATCTCTTCCATCGTCATGTCGGCGTAGCCGGTCAGGTGCAAAAGTGCATAGAGCAGCATCGAGCCATGCCCGGCGGACAGGATGAAACGGTCGCGGTCGGGCCAGTAGGGATCTGCCGCATCGAACTTCAGGTGCTTCTCAAAAAGGACCGTTGCGACATCTGCCATGCCCATGGGCATGCCGGGGTGTCCTGAATTGGCGGCCTGGACGGCATCCATAGCCAAGGCGCGGATCGCGCAAGCCTTCGACCAATGTGCCGGATGAAGCTCTTTCAGCGTCTCGATTTCCACGCTGACCCCCTGTTTTGCTGGTTGACGACCTTTTGTTGCGCGGACTGATAGCAGCCCGGTCCCTGAGTGCAAGCCAATCAACTGGTGAAACCCGGGCCGCTTCTTGTAGTCTTGGCGCGAACTGACACCAAAAAACGATTCGAAGGCCCGTTTTCGTGGGGCCGGACGGGGGCATATGACGGATATTGCGGATCTGACCAAGCGGATCAGCGAGGCGCTCGAACGGACGACGACGTCGCTGGAAACCCTGGGCGGCACACCGCCTGACGCGGCCCGGCTTGAAGAAGCGCTCGAAGCCGAAAAGACAGCGAACGCGCAGCTTGAAGAGCGCGTCAAATCGATCCGGGAGAAGCAGGAAACAACCGTTGCGGATTTGGAGTCCAGGGTGTCGGAAATGACCGAAACTCTCGAAGCGCGCGACCGTGACCTGCAAAAGTTGCGGCGTGTGAATTCGACGCTGCGCGAAACCATTGCGCAACTGAGGGAGGCTCATGCCGCGGCCTTGCCCGACCCGCATCTCTTGAACAAGTCCATGCAATCCGAGCTTGAAGCCCTGCGCGCGGCGTCCGCCGTCGATGCAGCAGAGCTGACAGAAGTTATGGCGGCGCTCGATGCGATCGTGAAGGAGGCCGAGAATGCCTGAGGTAACTGTCACGATAGGGGGCCGCGATTTCGAAGTGGCCTGTCAGGAAGGCGAAGAGCACTTCCTGCAATCCGCCGCAGCGCTTCTGGATGCAGAAGCCAGCACTTTGGTCAGCCAGATTGGGCGCATGCCCGAAGGTCGCATGCTGTTGATGGCGGGCCTAATGCTGGCCGATAAATCGGCGGGAATGGACGAGCAACTGCGTGTCCTGGAAGAGCAGGTACAACAGCAGGAAACCGTCATTGCCTCGATGCGCGATGCACCAGCGCCTGAACCCGAAAAGGTCGAAGTACCGGTGATCCCGCAGGAGGTGTCTGACAGTCTTGCCGAGCTGGCCGCGCGCGCCGAAGCCCTTGCGGCGGCGGCCGAAGAAAAAGCCTCGGCCTAGGCCGTCTTCTTCTTGTCTAAAATACTTCGGGGGGTTTTGGGGCTTCTCCCGAGCCGTCCCTCAGGCGTTCGCTTCGCGGATCTTATCAGCGGCTTCCTTGTTGTAAGCCACGCCCTTGTCTTCCAACAGCGTGTCCAACTCACCCGAAAGCGTCATCTCGGTGATGATGTCACATCCGCCGATGAACTCACCCTTCACGTAAAGCTGCGGGATCGTAGGCCAATCGGAGAAGTCTTTAATGCCCTGACGGATGCCATCATCGGCAAGCACGTTCACGTCGGCATACTCAACGCCCATGAAGTTCAACACACCCGCAACCCGGCTGGAGAACCCACATTGGGGCATCGATTTCGTACCCTTCATGAAAAGCACCACATCGTTGCCCGACACGGTGGACTGGATCTGCTCTTGTGCGTTTGTCGTCTCGGTCATCTCTTGTCCTCTCTTGGCGCTCAGCACACCCAGGTCAGCTGGGTCTTGCCTGGGATCGGGTCGACCCCTTCGAACAGCGCCTGAACGCTTCGCTTAAATGCAACATAGTCGCCGTCGAACCAGAGTTCCAGAACCTCCGGCTTGGGCTTTTCGATCTTTGCGTTTTTGACACCCATCATCGCTGCAGCAAGCGCTTCATCAGGGTCGAGAAACTCGTAACGGGCGCAAAACCGCGTTTCTTTCTTTCGAGTTACGCTTCGGATCAGCGTTAGGCGGCCTTTTTCTCCGTATTGCAACCTGACATGGCTTCCTGAGCGCGCGGTTGCGAGGTGGCGGTCGGCCACAACGAACGTGTCTTCGAGCGAGACGTCATCATCCTTAAGCCAGCCCGTGCTTTGCGCCAGCTTGGCTTCGCGGTCCTGCGCGTTGCCTCCGCTTTTGCGCACGCCATAGATGATCAGCCCAATGAGCGCGACAAAGGCTGCGATCCGGAATTCGAGGGGTAGGTCGAACAAGCCTATTCAGGCACGCGGGTGGTCAGCGCCAGCGCGTGAAGTTCGCCATTCGCGCCGTCCATCTTGCCCTTGAGTGCGGCATAGACGGCGCGTTGTTGTTGGACGCGATTCATGCCCGCAAAACTGGCATCTTCAACCAGGGCCGACATATGCACGCCGTCATCACCGCCCACTTCGATCCGGGCGTCCGGGAACGTTTCGCGCAAGAGCGTTTCGATTTCAGTGGCGGACATCGGCATGGGGCGCTGCTCCTTCTTCTTATCCTAAGCTAGGGGCCAAGGGCGGCAGTGACAAGCTTAGGACAGCGCGTCTTCAAACGCAGTGTCAAAGAGGCCTTGTAGCGTTTCCAGCGGCAGGCCCGAGCGACCCATGCGCACGTCGTCTCCGCCGAATTTTCCGACCATGGCCACCGGAACACCTGCATGCCCGGCCAAAACCATGAGGTCTTCGGCCCAATCGAAGGGGCAGGCCACCAGGTAGCGCGCCTGATCCTCGCCAAACAGCTCGGCCGGATCGCCGGATTGAAGGGTCACGCCTATTCCCGCTCTGACGGCCATCTCAAAAGCGGCCAGGGCAAGCCCGCCATCGGACACATCGGTCGCGGCATGCACCCAATCGCGATGTTCCCGTAGAAACGATCCGTGCTTCTTTTCCAGATCCAGATTGACCGGCGGCGGCGTGCCTTCGGCCCGACCAAAGGCGCAGGCTAGAAGCGCGGATTGGCCAAGATGGCTGCCCGCAGCTCCGAGCAGAATGGCGCAATCGCCGGGCTTCGCCACACCGATGATCGGCGCTTCGCCCGCTTTGATCAGGCCAACCGCACCGATTGTCGGCGTTGGCAAAATGCCCGAACCATCGGTTTCATTGTAAAGGCTGACATTGCCCGACACTATCGGGACGTCCAATGCGCGGCAGGCCTCACCGATCCCTTGGATCGCGCCAACAAACTGGCCCATAATTTCAGGCTTTTCGGGATTGCCGAAGTTGAGGTTGTCGGTGGTTGCAAGGGGCAGGGCACCCACGGCGCACAGGTTGCGGTAGGCTTCGGCCACCGCCTGTTTACCGCCCTCAATTGGATCAGCGGCCACGTAGCGTGGCGTGACGTCCGACGTGAAGGCAAGGTGCTTTTCCGTGCCATGGACACGGATTAAACCCGCGGCGGCCCCCGGTGCCAAAACGGTGTCGGCAAGGACTTGACTGTCGTATTGTTCGTAAACCCATGCCTTTGAGGCGTAGTTGGGCGAGGTGATCAGCGCGCGCAAACCTTCGATTGGATCGATTTCGATGGTTTCATCGAATGGAGCAGGGGGGGTGAATGGGACCCACGGCCGATCATATTCCGGCGCGCTTCCCGACAGGGCCTTGAGCGGGAGCTCAGCCTTCACCTCACCGCCGTGCTCGATGATGAACTTGTCTTCGGCAATCGTCTCTCCAACAATCGCGAAATCGAGGTCCCATTTCTCGAAAACCGCGCGGGCTTCGTCCTCTTTTTCAGGACGCAGCACCATGAGCATCCGCTCCTGGCTTTCGCTCAGCATCATTTCATAGGCCGTCATGGCCTCTTCCCGAACGGGCACCTGATCAAGGAACAGCCGCACGCCCAGATTGCCCTTGTCGCCCATTTCCACTGCAGAACAGGTCAGGCCCGCCGCGCCCATGTCCTGGATCGAAATGACTGCTCCGGTTTCCATCAACTCGAGACACGCCTCAAGCAGACGCTTTTCGGTGAAGGGGTCGCCAACCTGAACGGTCGGGCGTTTTTCTTCGATGGTGTCGTCGAATTCTGCCGATGCCATCGTCGCGCCGCCAACGCCATCCCGGCCCGTCTTTGCGCCGAGGTAAACGACGGGCATGCCCACGCCGGAGGCAGCGGAATAGAAAATCTTGTCCGTTTCCGCGATCCCGGCGGCAAAGGCGTTCACAAGGCAATTGCCGTTGTAGGCAGGATCAAAGCGAACCTCACCGCCGACCGTGGGCACGCCAAATGCATTGCCATAGCCACCGATGCCTTCGACGACGCCAGCCACAAGTCGCGCGGTTTTTGGGTGGTCGGGTTCACCAAAACTAAGGGAATTCATCGCCGCCACCGGACGTGCGCCCATGGTGAACACGTCGCGCAAGATGCCGCCAACACCTGTTGCGGCACCTTGGTAGGGCTCGATGTAGCTGGGGTGGTTGTGGCTTTCCATCTTGAAGACGACGGCCTGCCCATCACCGATATCAACAATGCCAGCGTTTTCGCCGGGGCCACAGATCACTTGCGGACCTTCTGTCGGGAGCGTGCGCAACCATTTCTTGGACGACTTGTAGGAACAGTGCTCGTTCCACATCGCCGAAAAAATGCCCAGTTCGGTGAACGTGGGTGTGCGGTTCATCAGCCGCAGGATCTCGGCGTATTCGTCTTCGCTTATCCCGTGGGCTGCGATCAGGTCTTCGGTGATTTCTGGTTCGGTCATCTGCTCCCCCGCGCGGGAGGCTTTTATGACAGCCCCGTCAGAGACAAAAGCACAAAAAAAGGGCCGGGTCTAAGCCCGGCCCAGTCCAACAGGGAGGTGAATGACAGGCGTGCGCCCGTCGTTCAATTGCTGAATTAGGTGGCAGAGTGCCTCCTATCAAGTCAGAAAAACCATGCCCGGCCGCAAACCCGCCATGCAAGGGGTGCATAGCTATGGCGCGGTGCCGCCATTCACCTCTGCTTTCAGGCGCTTTCGATAGGCGATGATTTCGTCTGTGACGAAGTCGCGGAAGGCAGCTATGCGCTTTGAATGCCGCAGTTCTTCGGGGTAGGCGAGGAACACGGGCACCTCATTAGATTCAACATCCGGAAGGACACGCACGAGGTCGGGAAAGTCCTCGGTCACGTAGTCGGGCAGAACACCGATACCAAGATCCGACAGCACGGCTTGCAACACGCCAAAGTAGTTGTTGACGTTGAGCATTGAACCGACATCGCCGGACAAAAGCTCATTGACCAGCATAGCCCCGGCGGACACCTGTGTCGCATTCACGCGCTGGCAGATCAGGCGGTGGTTGCGCAAGTCTTCGACGGTTTCGAGGTTGCCCGCCTGCTCGAGATACTTGGGCGTCGCATATAGGCGCATATGCACGCTCATGATGCGCCGCCGGATCAGGTCGGCCTGGCTTGGTTCTTTCATCCGGATGGCGACATCTGCTTCGCGCATCGGCAGGTCGAGGACCTTTTCCTCAAGCATGAGGTCGATGCGAATGTCCGGGTATTCTTCGTATAGTTTCGACAGACGAGGGGCCAGCCAGAGCGAACCAAAGCCGATCGTGGTGGTCACCCGGAGTTCACCGAACACCTCGTCCTCGCTGTCGCGAATGCGCGCTTCGGCTGTATCGAGGCGGCGCGACATGGCTGAGGTGGCGTCAAACAGCAGTTCCCCCTGTTCTGTCAGGATCAGACCGCGCGCATGGCGGTGGAACAGCGTCGTATTCAGGCTTTCTTCAAGTGCACGGATCTGACGCGAGACGGCAGATTGGCTGAGATGCAGCGTATCGCCGGCATGCGTCAGGCTGCCCGCGTCCGCAACCGCATGAAAAATACGCAATTTATCCCAGTCCATACGACCGCTACCCCGGTTTGTTCCCTGACACATGTGTTGGGTTCGCGGGCTTTGTGTCAACCTTGGGCGTGGCAGAGCGGCGGGGGCCAGTGACTTTTTGTCCGAAATCTGCTCCAAAGCTTGAAGTAGGTATGGGGTGAACGCATTTCATGGAAACCGTTTCAGCAGATTGAGCCGATGAAAAACCGCCTTCGACTTCGCAAGAAACGCTCTGCCATGGGGGCGACGCGCAACATGACGCGCGATATCAGCTATGCAACATCTGCGCAGTCGCGCTCAGGGCGCGCCGTGATCCGGGTGGTGGAAAACGCGACGGGACGTATTCGCCTTATCAAGCGCGCGCGCGGGTATGAGGACGAAGTCGCAGCAGGTCGTGATTTTTGGCAAGTCATGGTCGAGCGGTACGGGCTGAGCCTTGATGTAATTTCGGGGTCAATGGAAAACATCCCGCAAGACGGCCCGATCATTGTGATTGCGAACCATCCTTACGGGATCCTCGACGGTCTGATCCTTGGGCATCTGCTCAGCCTGCGGCGTGGGGATTTCCGTATCCTCGCGCACCGTGTGTTTCGCAAGGCGGAAGAACTCGACAAGGTCATTCTTCCGATCTCCTTTGATGAAACCAAAGAAGCGGTTGCCCTGAACATCGCAACACGCAAGGAATCACTACGCTACCTTGCTGGGGGCGGGGCGATCGGGATCTTTCCGGGGGGAACGGTGTCGACCTCCTCCAAACCCTTCAGCCGGGCAATGGATCCTGGGTGGCGGACATTCACGGCCAAGATGATCGCGCGTTCAGGGGCGACGGTTGTGCCGATCTATTTCGACGGTGCCAATTCGCGGCTGTTCCAATTGGCCAGCCGCTGGCACAATACGCTGCGCATGGCGCTGTTGATCAAGGAATTCAAAAGGCGCGTGGACGAGCCTGTGCGTATCGCTATCGGCAAGCCAATTGACCCCGAAATGATCGCGTCCTACCGCAGCGATCCCAAGGCGATGATGGACTTTCTGCGCAGCCAGACCTATGCGCTGTCGCCAGAGCCGTTCAACACAAGCGAGTACGGCTTCGAGTTCGAGGACAAGCACAGAGCTTGAAGGTGCACTATGGCGGTTGGGATTTTTGACAGCGGGTTGGGCGGGCTGACGGTTTTTGACGCTGTGACAAAGCGCCTGCCGGACGTGCCATTCTGTTACTTTGGCGACAACGCCCATGCGCCCTACGGGGTGCGTGACGCTGATGATGTCTACAACCTGACCACCGCTGGGACGCAACGTCTGTTCGATGCGGGATGTGATCTGGTGATCCTGGCCTGTAACACGGCGTCGGCCGCAGCTCTTCGCAAGATGCAGGAAGCGTGGGTTCCCTCGGACAAGCGTGTTCTTGGGGTGTTCGTGCCGCTAATCGAGGCTTTGACAGAACGGCAATGGGGCGACAATTCCCCGCCGCGCGAGGTTGCCGTCAAGCACGTCGCGCTGTTTGCAACCCCTTCGACGGTAGCGAGCCGGGCGTTTCAGCGCGAACTGGCATTTCGCGCCATTGGCGTTGACGTCGAGGCGCAAGCCTGTGGTGGTGTTGTAGATGCCATCGAAGACGGTGACCTGATCCTTGCCGAAGCCCTGGTGCGAAGCCATGTCGATGCGCTGAAGCGCAAGATGCCTGATCCAGAGGCCGCGATCCTGGGCTGTACGCATTACCCCTTGATGGCCGAGGCATTTCAGGACGCACTAGGAGGCGATGTGACCGTCTACAGTCAGGCCAATCTGGTGGCCGAAAGCCTTGCCGACTACCTGAAACGTCGCCCTGAAATGGTTGGTCCGGGCGAAGAACGGCGCCTGTTCACCACGGGCGATCCGCGCAAGGTCTCCGACCAGGCGACGCGTTTTCTGAAACGCAAGCTGGACTTTGAGCCCGCCTGAGCGGTACACGCGCGCCCATGACCCATTCTGTCGCAATCCTAGGTGCCAGCGGCTACGTTGGCGCGGAACTGATCCGCCTTCTTTCGACCCATCCGGGTTTCGAGATCAAAGCCATGTCTGCTGACCGCAAGGCTGGCATGACCATTGCTCAGGTTTATCCGCATTTGCGACACCTCGATTTGCCCGTGCTCCAGAAGATGGACGAAATCGATTTTGACGGAATCGAGTTGGTGTTTTCGGCGCTGCCCCATGCAACCGGGCAGGCGACGCTTTCCAGCCTGCCCGAGTCGGTGCGGATCATCGATTTGTCCGCCGATTTCCGCCTTCGGGACCCGGCAGC
>CAZWZG010000031.1:0-11435 GCA_964638245.1 uncultured Rhodobacterales bacterium | reverse complement strand
GTGGCCGACCGCAAGCCGGGCCGGGTGATCCTCTTTGCCGCACTCGACAATTTGACCAAGGGCTCCTCTGGACATGCGCTTCAGAATGCCAATCTTATGTTCGGGATCGAGGAAACGACCGGCCTGATGCTGGCGCCTGTCTTCCCGTGAGAGTTGGCACATGAAGTCGCTGAAAAAGCAGAGACGCATTCAGATCATCGGGATCGGCCTTGGGGCCGTCGTCGCGCTGTTGGCGATCTTTGCCTTTTTGCCGAATGACGCTTTCGCGTTTTTTCGCTCGCCCACGCAGGTCGTCGAAGCCCCACCGCCCGAGAACGAGGTGTTTCGCCTCGGTGGCCTCGTAAAAGAAGGCTCGATCGCGAATCTCCAAGGGGTTCGATTTGATTTTGTCATCACTGATGGTGGTGCCGAGGTTCCCGCCAGATATGTGGGGGATGAGCCGCGACCGGACCTTTTCACCGAAGGTCAGGGCACCGTCGTGACGGGACGCTACATAAACGGCGTCTTCCAAGCCACTGAATTACTTGCAAAACACGACGAAACCTACATGCCCGCAGAGGTGATCGACGTCCTCAAGGAACAGGGCGTCTACCGCGAGCCCACGAACTAGCGTTCGCACTGCTCCGGCCCCGTTAACCAATTCGGCAGAGCCTCACCAGCGTTTGAAATCAAAACGTTGGACGCTGAAATGCCCTCTGTTGAAGCCATCGCCGATGCCATCATCGCCCGTGAGGGTGGCTATGTGAACGACCCCGACGATCCGGGCGGGGCGACCAAGCATGGAGTGACCCTGGGCGCATTGAAGCGCTACGGGCGTGATATGACCGGCGACGGTCGCATCACGGCGCGCGATGTACAGGCGTTGGGGACAAAGGAAGCGCGCGAGATCTTTATCGAGCACTACTTCTTTGCGCCACGCATTGATGAGTTGCCCGAGCCGCTGCACGCAACGGTTTTCGACGCCTACGTGAACAAGGGCGGGAACGCAGTGAAACTGTTGCAGCGCTTGCTTGTGGACATGGGGCATCGGATTGCTGTGGATGGGGCCATCGGTCCACAAACCCTGGCGGCGACGCGGGCGGCATTCTCGACGGCACCCGACCATTTCGTTGATGCCTACGGTATTGCCCGTCGCAACTACTACTACCGCCTTGGTGATCGCCGCCCGCCCTTGCGCAAGTTTGCCCGTCGCCGTGATGGCGGCAAGGGCGGCTGGATCAAGCGGGCCGAGGAATTCATCTCACCCCGCTACCACCTGAGCGAGGCCGAGCACGCAGCACGGGTGTCGCAATGGGCCTAGTCACGGACATCCTTACGATCCTGTTTGGCAGCGGCAAAAACGTCATCCGCGAAACAGCCGAGGTGTTCCTTGAGAACGCCGAGACCGGCGCGATCCGGGAAGCTGAACTCAGTCGAGCAGCGCTCGATCAGTTCGCAGCCGAATTCGCGATCCCGCGTCAGGGCCTGTTCGATCGCATCATGGACGGGGTGAACCGCCTCCCACGGCCGATGCTGGCGCTTGGAACGCTTGGCTTGTTTGTTTCGGCTATGGCCGACCCGATCTGGTTTGCGGAACGCATGCAGGGCGTGGCCTTGGTGCCCGAACCGCTTTGGTGGCTGATGGGCGCGATTGTGTCCTTCTATTTCGGAGCGCGGTATCAGACGAAAAGCCAGGCTTTCCAACGCTCTATCGCCTCGACCATGGCGCTATCGGCTGGTGTCGTGCGCAACATCTCGGCGCTTCGTGCGCTTGATGCCGGGGGCGGAAATCCGGCGCCCCCATCGGGCACGAACCCGGCCCTTGATGAATGGAGGGCTTTGAATGGGCTCTGACCTGATCCTGAAACTCGTGGCTGAATACGGCCCTTGGGTGCTTTTGGTGTTCTACCTCTTGTACCGCGACAACCAAAAGGACGCCGCCACAAGAAGCGTTCTGGACAAGAACACGACCATCCTTCTCGAGATGACGACAATCATCCGGGAACGGCTGCCGCGCATCTAGGGAGGCACCATTGGCAACCGTAATAGCTTATCTGAGGACGTTTTTCATGAGCCGGAAGCTTTTGCTGGCCTTTTCGAGAAACCATGAGGCGGCGGACGCGCTGGACCGCGCCGTCAAGGAGATGCTTCGCAAATGAAACAGGCCATTTACATGCTCATCGTTGCGGCTTCAGCGCTGCTGGCAGGCGAGGCAGCCTTTGGCTATGGCGCAACCTACAAGACGGTTTACGGGGCCCTTGCAACGATGGCCCTGATGATCGCGGGCACGTTTTTCTGGCTTTACCAGAAACGAGCGACGCCTTTGGCCCTTGGCATGGCTTTCAGTTGGGCCGGATGTGCCGGGGTTCTTGCGTGGTTCTGGATCTATCGATCGCTCGAGCGACCACCGATGATGCAGGACAACAGTTTTCTGTTTGTGCTTTTGTCGTTGTATTTTGTTGGAGCGACGCTGCATTTCGTCACGATACAGCGCACGCTTGGCTGGCACGGTAAGGCATTTCTGTTGCCTGTTATCGGGTCCTTTGTTGTCGCTTTGACGGTCAATCTGATTTTCTGATCCCACAGTTGCGGCATTGACGCGCAGCGCCTTGGCGCGGGGGCGCGGACGGTATACTGTCCGTGCATGATCACAGAACTCGGCCATTTTGCCCTGATCCTCGCGCTTTGGATCGCGATCGTGCAGACGGTGGTGCCGCTTGTTGGCGCGCACAAAGGCTGGCGTGGCTGGATGGCGATGGCTGAGCCTGCGGCACTTGCGCAGTTCCTCCTGCTGGCCTTCGCCTTTGGCGCGCTGATGGTGGCGTTCATCACATCAGACTTCTCGCTCAGGCTGGTTTGGCTGAATTCCCACACCGATAAACCGATGCTCTACAAGATCACGGGTGTGTGGGGAAACCACGAAGGTTCGATGCTGCTCTGGGTCACGACCCTCGCCCTTTTCGGAGCAATGGTGGCTCTATTCGGTCATGGCTTGCGCGAGACGTTGAAGGCGCGCGTTTTGGCGGTGCAAGGGTCGCTTGGCGTGGCGTTTTTGATGTTTCTGATTTTTACATCGAACCCATTTTTGCGGCTCGAGATTCCTCCCTTCAACGGCCAGGACCTTAACCCACTTCTGCAGGACCCCGGTTTGGCCTTCCATCCTCCATTTCTTTACATCGGCTACGTCGGGCTATCGATTTCCTTCTCTTTTGCTGTTGCCGCTTTGATTGACGGCCGGGTGGATGCGGCTTGGGCGCGGTGGGTGCGACCCTGGACGCTTCTGGCTTGGCTCAATCTGACAATCGGCATCGCACTTGGGTCATGGTGGGCCTATTATGAATTGGGATGGGGCGGGTTCTGGTTCTGGGACCCGGTCGAGAATGCATCTTTCATGCCATGGCTGATTTCGGCGGCTTTGCTGCATTCGGCCATCGTTGTGGAAAAACGAGAGTCGCTCAAGAGTTGGACGATACTTTTGGCGATCCTTGCATTTGGCTTCGTCTTGATCGGCGCGTTCATCGTGCGCTCTGGCGTGCTGACGTCGGTCCACGCTTTCGCGAACGATCCTGAGCGCGGCATGTTCCTGTTGTGGCTCACCGGGTTTTTCATGTTGGTATCCCTGACGCTTTTCGCTTTCCGCGCGACAGAGCTAGAGAGCCGCACTGCGTTTTCTGTCGTCTCGCGGGAAAGCGCTCTGGTGGTCAACAATATTCTCTTGGCCGTTTCAGCGTTCGTGGTTTTCATCGGTACGATCTGGCCGCTGATTGCCGAACTGGCCTTTGATCGAAAGGTTTCGGTTGGCCCGCCGTTCTTTGATGCAGCTTTCACGCCTTTCATGATCGCGCTTGCCGTGATCCTTCCTTTGGGGGCGATCCTGCCTTGGAAGCGGGCCAAGTTGGATAAGGCCGCGCGCCCGCTTTGGCCGTTCCTTGTCCTTGCTTTCGCCGTTGCAGCGCTTGTGTGGGCTGTCCAGACTGAGCGGTCGGCGCTGGCTCCTTTGTGTGCCGCCCTTGGCGCATGGCTCGTTTTCGGGGCCGTCGCGGACCTCTGGCAACGGTCGGGACGCGGAGCACTTGGCCAGCGTTTTGGCCGGATCGCGCGCCTGCCGCGAGCGGATCTGGGCAAGGCGATTGCGCATTCCGGTTTTGGCATCACGATTTTCGGGATCGGCGCGTTGATCGCGTGGGAGCTTCAGGACGTGCGCGTCGCGCAGATCGGGGATCGCTACGATGTCGGCGCTTATACGATCGAGTTGGCTGATGTGCGGCGCATCGAGGGTCCAAATTACATTTCGACCATGGCGGACATGGCGATCTACCGGAATGGCGAGTTGGTCGATGTTCTGAACCCGGAAAAACGGTTTTACCCCGTAGCGGGCATGCCGACGACCGAAGCGGCCATCAACAACGGTGTATTCCGCGATATTTACGTGGTCGTGGGTGACCCTCAACCTGGCGGTGGCTGGGCAGTTCGAGCTTTCGTGAAACCCTTTGCCAACTGGATCTGGGCGGGCGCGATTGTCATGAGCATCGGCGGGCTTTTTAGCCTTACGGATCGCCGATTGCGTGTCGGGGCGGGCATGCGCCGCGCGCCCAAAGCCGGGGTGCCGGCCGAATGAAACGCCTTGCGATTGTCCTGTGGCTTATCGCGACCCCGCTGGCTGCCGTAGAGCCAGGTGAAATGCTGGCCGATCCGGCTCTTGAGGAGCGCGCCCAATCTTTGGATAACGCGCTGCGCTGTTTGCAGTGCCGGTCTGAAAGCGTTGCGGCGTCAAACTCGTCCTGGGCGCGTGATGCGCGCGTCCAGATCCGCACGCTGATCGAAGACGGCGCAACGGATGACGAGGTGAAGGCGTATTTCGTCGAGCGTTTCGGGGAATACGTCTTGATGCAGCCAGACGCGGAAGGCGCGAATCTGATCCTTTGGTTGGCGGCGCCTGTCCTTTTTCTTGCGGGCCTTGGGGTAGCCGCGACTGCTTATCGTCGGCGAGACAGGTCCGAAGAGGGCCTCAGCGAGGCTGAAGAAGCCCGAATTGCCGAAATTCTGAAGGAATAACGCGCGGTCGCGCTTTTCTGAACTGAATAGTTCATTATGTTCCGTTGAGACACGAGTCAGGGACGCCTCCATGCAATACGAAACGCTTCGCCTTCGCCATCAGGAAAAAACGGCGGTCATCACGCTGAACCGACCCAAACTGCGTAATGCATTGAACGTGCAGATGCGCGCGGAGATCCTTCACGCCGTCAAAGCGGCCCAAAAAGAGGCGAACGTGATTGTCCTGACGGGGCAGGGCGACGCTTTCTGCTCGGGGCAGGACCTTGGTGATGGGCGCTCGCTCAACTCATCGGATATGGAGCGCACGCTGCGCGACGAATACGTTCCGCTGTTGAAGGCGATTTATGATTGCCCGATCCCGACAATTGCTGCGGTCAATGGTGCTGCGGCTGGTGCCGGCGCGAACCTCGCCCTTGCCGCCGATGTCGTGATTGCCAGCGAAAGCGCAGTGTTCGTTCAGGCCTTCACCCGGATCGGACTTATTCCGGATGCCGGCGGCACTTACTGGTTGCCGCGCCAGATCGGATTCGCGCGCGCTATGGGCGCGGCGCTGTTTGCCGAAGCCATCCCCGCGAAAAAAGCCGCTGATTGGGGCATGATCTGGGAAGCGGTGCCCGATGCGGAGTTCGAAGCAACATGGCGCGCGCGCGCGGCCCAACTCGCCAATGGCCCGGGTGTTGCTTACCGCAATCTCAAGACAGCCATGCGCGAAAGCTATACCAACTCGCTTGACGAACAGCTTTTGCTGGAAGCGCGCTTGCAGGGGGATTGTGGCGGCACGCGTGATTTCAAGGAAGGGGTGCTGGCCTTTACCGAGAAACGAGCGGCGGCATTTGAGGGGCGATGAAAAGGGGGGCGTCTGCCCCCCGGCTTCGCCGCCCCCCGAGGATATTTCTCGACCTTTGGAGGAGCGTTATTCTTCTCTTAACCAAGCTTTGGAATCTTGAAGGTGCGGAACAGGCAGGGATGCCGATGGCCGCGACCTTTGGAGCGGCCTGCCAGATCGGCGGGCCGTTTCTTCGCCAAAGGTCCTGAAAATATCCTCGGGGGGCCGAGCGCAGCGAGGCGGGGGCAGACAGCCCCCTTCCCGGTATCAGCGATCCTCGACGTTGACGTAATCGCGTGGCCCGGAGCCAACGTAAAGCTGCCGTGGACGGCCGATTTTCATCTTTGGATCCGCGATCATTTCTTTCCACTGGGAAATCCAGCCGACGGTGCGCGCCAGCGAGAAGATCGGCGTGAACATCGAGGTCGGGAAGCCGAGCGCATCCAGAATGATGCCGGAATAGAAGTCGACGTTTGGATAAAGCTTGCGCTCGGCGAAATAAGGATCCTCGACAGCGATCTTTTCAAGCTCTTTGGCCACTTGCAGCGTCGGGTTGTTCTCGATCCCCAAAAGATCCAGCACCTCGTCAGCGCTTTCCTTCATGACCTTCGCGCGGGGGTCGAAGTTCTTGTACACGCGGTGGCCGAAGCCCATCAGGCGGAACGGATCGTTCTTGTCCTTGGCGCGGGCCACGAATTCCGGAATGCGGTCGGGCGTGCCGATTTCGCGCAGCATCTCAAGGCAGGCCTGGTTTGCGCCGCCGTGGGCAGGGCCCCAAAGGCAGGCAATGCCCGCTGCGATACAGGCAAACGGGTTTGCGCCAGATGAAGAGGCGAGACGCACCGTCGAGGTCGACGCGTTTTGCTCATGGTCCGCATGGAGCGTAAAGATCCGATCCATCGCACGGCTGAAGATCGGGTTCACCACGTACTCTTCTGCAGGCACAGCGAAGCACATCCGCAGGAAGTTGGACGCATAATCCAGATCGTTACGCGGATAAACGAAGGGCTGACCAATGTGGTATTTGTAGGCCCAAGCCGCGATCGTTGGCATTTTGGCGATCAGCCGGATCGAGGCGACCTCGCGCTGCCATGGGTCATTTACATCAGTCGAATCGTGGTAAAACGCCGACATCGCACCGACAACGCCCACCATGATTGCCATGGGATGCGCATCGCGGCGGAATCCACGGAAGAAATTCTGCATCTGCTCGTGGAGCATCGTGTGGTTCGTCACACGGCTTTCGAAGTCCTCAAGCTGTGCGGCCGAGGGAAGCTCGCCGTACAAGAGCAGGTAGCAAACTTCGAGATAATGCGATTTTGCGGCCAGTTGGTCTATGGGATAGCCGCGATGCAGCAGCTCGCCCTTGTCGCCATCAATATATGTGATGGTCGAGTCGCAGGACGCCGTCGACGTAAAGCCGGGGTCATAGGTGAACACGTCGCCTTGGGCATAAAGACGGCTGATATCGATCACATCGGGGCCCAGCGTGGGCGAATAGATCGGCAATTCCAGCTCAGTGCTGCCGTAGCTCAGCTTGGCGGTTTTGTTGGTCTGGTCCATATGGCCTCTCCCCAAAGGCCGCCGTCTAGCGGCGGGTGGTTAAGCGGGAGGCTCGTCTGTCCCGCGCGTTGCATCCTCGATCCGGGCAAGGGTTTCGTCACGCCCAAGAAGGATCATCATATCGAACACACTGGGGGATACTGTGCGGCCAGCGAGAGCAGCGCGCAAGGGTCCAGCCAGCTTGCCCAGCTTGGTCCCATGTGCCTCTGCAGCGGCCGAGACGATCCCTTCCAACGTCTCGCGTGACCAGCTAGCATTTTGCAGCTGCGGCGTCAATTCTGACAGTATACCGCGGGATACTGAATCAAGAACGGCGAGCGCTTTCTCATCCCGGTCAATCGGGTGATCGACCAGGATAAATCGAGCCTTTTCAATAAATTGATCGAGTGTCTTCGCGTTCGATTTCACGAGCGGAGCGACGTCGAGAAGTGCGTCCTTTTGTCGGTTTGTCAAAGCAGGCTGGTCGGTTGTGGCCAGGAAATTCTCGATTTGTGCTACGAGTGCAGCATCCTCCATCACGGCAATATGCTGCCCCGACAGGTTCAACAGCTTCTTGGCATCCAGCCGCGAGGGCGATTTGCCGATTCCCGACAAATCAAACCAGGCTTGCGCCTGCTCATCGGTGAAGAATTCCGCGTCTCCGTGGCTCCAACCCAATCGGGCCAGATAGTTGCGCATCGCGCGCGGCGGAAACCCCTGCGCGGCCCAGTCTTCGACACCCAAGTCGCCGTGGCGCTTGGAGAGTTTCTTGCCATCCTCGCCGTGGATCAGCGGAATATGTGCCCAAACCGGCACCTCCCAACCCATCGCCTGATACACCTGCATCTGGCGGGCTGCATTGTTGAGGTGGTCGTCACCGCGGATCACATGGGTAACGCCCATATCATGATCGTCGACCACAACCGCCAGCATATAGGTGGGCGTGCCGTCCGAGCGCAGCAGGATCATATCGTCCAGTTGATCGTTGCCAATCCGCACATCGCCCTGAACCTGATCTGAAATCACCGTTTCGCCCGACCGCGGTGCTTTCATGCGCACGACAAACGGTGCATCCGGGTGCTCGGCCTCTGGCACATCGCGCCAAGGGCTTTGGAACAGGGTCGAGCGTCCTTCGGCGCGGGCCGCGTCGCGGAAGGCCGAGATCTCATCCTGGGTCGAGAAGCATTTGTAGGCCGTTCCGGCGGCCAGCATCTCATGGGCGACTTCGGCGTGGCGATGGGCGCGTTCGAACTGGCTCACCGGCTCTCCGTCCCAATCGAGCCCCAGCCAGCGGAGCCCGGCAAAAATCGCCCGTTTCGCATCTTCTGTGGATCGTTCGCGATCGGTATCCTCGATCCGAAGAAGGAACTGTCCGCCGCGCCCTCGCGCATAAAGCCAGTTGAACAAAGCCGTGCGCGCACCGCCAATATGAAGGTAGCCGGTGGGTGAGGGGGCGAAACGGGTGACGACTGGGCGTGGTGTGGCCTCGGACATCTCTGGGCTCCTTGAAAGGCGCGTTAAGGCTTTGGCAACCAAGATTGCCGAGAGTTGAACGCGGTGTAGTCAACTGCCTTGGAGAGGACAAGAGTGCGCCTTGCCGCAACGCTCAGGCCCGCTTTGGCGGCGCAGTACGGCCATGTGTTCTGCTGGACGCCTGTCGCTTTAGGCGCCGGGATCGGTGTGTACTTCGCCATTCCGGTCGAACCTGGTCCGCTTGCATGGGCCGGGCTTGCGGTGTTGGCCGTGGTGGCGACGACGGCGTGGGTCACCCAGCGCATTTCGCCCGCAACGGGGCTACTGGTCCTTGTTCTTTTGGGGATCGGTCTTGCCGCGTTGCGTACCGAGCTTGTACGCGCGCCGGTATTGGACTTCCGCTACTATGGTCCCATTGAGGGCCGCGTCGTTGCGATCGACCGGTCTGCGTCCGATGCGGTGCGCCTAACGCTCGACCGCGTGGTTCTTGAGCGTGTGGCGCCTGCCGACACGCCCGGACGCGTGCGCGTGTCGCTACATGGGGCGCGGGATGAACCGCGGCCTGTCCCGGGGCGTACCGTCATCCTGACCGGGCATCTTTCGCCCCCTTCGGGGCCCGTCGAACCCGGCGGTTTCGATTTCAGACGCCATGCATGGTTCCAGTCGATCGGGGCCGTAGGCTATACCCGCACGCCGGTTCTGACTTTGGCCCCTCCCGAGGAGGGCGATATGCGGGTCGCTTTGTTCCGCCTGCGCTTGCAGATCGCAGAACGCATTCGAGAAGCGGTGCCAGGGCGCGCGGGCCCGTTTGCGGCGGCAATCCTTGTAGGTGACCGTTCGGGGATCGATCAGGATGTTTTAGAGGACCTGCGGGCGGCGAACCTTGCGCATCTTTTGGCGATCTCTGGGATGCATATGGGGATGCTGACGGGTGTTGTTTTCACGATGGTGCGTCTTGGTCTTGCGTTGATCCCGATCACCGCGCTGCGCTGGCCAACCAAGAAAATCGCTGCCGCCTCGGCCATCCTTGCCGGGGCGGTTTACCTTGCCCTGTCGGGCGGCGCGGTGGCCACAGAACGCGCCTTTATCATGGTCAGCGTTATGCTTGGGGCACTTCTGATCGACCGCCGCGCGATCACGCTGCGCGCGGTTGCCTTGGCCGCCTTGATCGTTTTGATCCGACGGCCAGAAGCGCTTTTGTCGCCCGGGTTTCAGATGTCATTTGCCGCAACAACGGCGTTGGTCGCCGCGTTCGGAAGCCTTCGGGACATCAACCTTTCGGCCAATGGGTCCGGCGTGCGCGCAAAGGCGATAGGCTGGGCCACGGGGCTGATCCTGTCGTCTGCGGTCGCAGGACTCGCGACAGCCCCCTTTGCTGCGGCGCATTTCAATCAAGTCCCGCATTACGGGCTTCTGGCCAACGTGCTTGCCGTGCCGATCATGGGCGCATTGATCATGCCCGCTGCGGTGCTGGCGGTGTTCTTGGCGCCCTTTGGCCTTGATGGTATCGGGTTCGCCCTCATGGCGCCGGGCATAAACTGGATCCTTGAGGTGGCGGCTCGCGTGGCCTCGTTGGACGGCGCGCTCAGCTTCATCGTTCAGCCCCCGAGCGGCGTCTTGCCTATCGTTGCGGTGTCCGGGCTGTTCATCGTGCTTTGGCAGGGGCGTTCGCGCGCGCTTGGCCTTCTGGGTTTCGCGGCGGCCGCCCTGATCTGGTCGGCTGCCGAACGTCCTACGCTTTTGATCTCGGACACGGGTGGGCTGGTGGGGCTCATGACCAAAGAAGGTCGCAGTCTTTCAAAGGAGCGTGGAGACGGTTTCGCGGCGCGCGGATGGCTTGAAAACGATGGCGATCCCGCCGATCAGGCAACCGCTTTCTCTCGCCCCGGCATGACTGGTATTCCCGGCAATATGCGCATTGAACTAGATACGCTGACCGCTGCGCATCTGACAGGGCGCGGTGCGCGCGATCGTGTTGATGCGGCCTGTCGTGAGGTTGATCTCGTGATCGTAAACCAGCGTCCGGACACGCGACCCGAGAATTGTTGGCTGCTTGCGCCGTCTGACCTCCGACAAAGCGGGGCGATGGCCTTTACAATTGATGGCGAAAAGATCCGCATCGTCACTGCCAGCGAGCATACTGGTCAACGCGCATGGTCACCCAAACAGCGCGACTGAGGTCGCTGATCTGCATCTTCTTCTTGTAGAGAAATACTCTGGGGGGAGGCCGCAACGCGGCTGGGGGCAGAGCCCCCAAACCGTCAGTAAGAGCGGATCAAACCCACCAGACGACCCTGCACCTTGACCTGATCGTCGCGGAACACGCGTGTCTCATACGCCGGGTTCGCCGCTTCAAGGGCAATCGATGTCCCGCTACGGCGGAACCGCTTCAACGTCGCTTCCTGATCTTCGACCAGCGCAACAACGATATCGCCATTGTCGGCTGTGCCACCTTCGCGGATCACGACGATATCGCCATCGTTGATCCCGGCTTCGATCATCGAGGCACCCTTGACCTCAAGCGCATAGTGATGCCCCGACCCCGACAGCATCTGCCCGG
>CAZWZG010000030.1:12095-25906 GCA_964638245.1 uncultured Rhodobacterales bacterium | reverse complement strand
ACTCTCTCACTCTATCTAACAAACGAATAGTACTACTTTGGGTGTAACATTGAACAAATCGTTAAATTCAACTTTAAGTAGAACATTGATGACTTCAGTAACAACATTATTAGTAGTATTAGTATTGTTCCTTTTTGGAGGAGAAGCATTAAAAGGATTTTCGTTTGCC
This sequence comes from uncultured Rhodobacterales bacterium, assembly GCA_964638245.1. GTDB lineage: Bacteria > Pseudomonadota > Alphaproteobacteria > Rhodobacterales > Rhodobacteraceae > CAZWZG01. The sequence continues at coordinate 25,737 of CAZWZG010000030.1, read as the reverse complement.
TTGTTGGTGGGAGTCACAGCCAGTGGCCGCATCGAGACTCCAGACGAGGAAGTCTACCCTGCGGCACCTCCAATTCGGCGCGCTTCTACACCTACTCGTGATCCTCCGGCTCCTCGTCACCCGGACCGCCCAGTCCCCCCGTGATCGACTGGCAACCACGATGCGAGCCGTCCGTTGGGCAGAATGCGCAGTGCAGCCAGTCGCTGGGATTGCTACGACGTCGTGTGGTGCGGCAGATGTAGAACTTGCCGTCGGCGATGGCCTTGGGGTCACACCGATTGACCATCATGGACCCTCCTCCATACGGCTTACCTACGCCTCCCCGGTCCCAAAAGGCGAAGTACAGGTTCGTTCCGTCGAAGGCCCAGCCCTGGCCGGGATGACTGTCGACGCCAAGCGCTTCGGCCTGCCCGGCCATCCAGCGACACACATTGCCCAGCGAGACGATGTAGTTGCCGTGGTTCGACATCAGCGGCGGCATGGCCCAAACCGGGATGTTCAAGGCGCCCGCAGGTCCGAGAAGCTTGAACTTGTCCTTCTTGACCGGAACGTTGATCGGCGCGCCTTTTTCCTTCCAATCCGGGATCAGCGTATCAAGGCCAACGGGGTCAAGCACGGCTCCCGAAAGGATGTGCGCCCCAACCTCTGACCCTTTTTCCAGCACGACAACGGCCAGATCCTCATTCAGTTGCTTCAGGCGGATCGCGGCGGACAAACCGGCGGGGCCAGCGCCCACGATCACTACATCAACTTCCATGGATTCGCGGGCGGTGTCGGTCATAGGCTTCCTCAGCGCATTACAAAGTCACGTGTGACTAGCGGGCCGGTCCCGACAGGTCAATTCACGTACTCTGCGGCATTGAGTCTACATAACGATCGCGACGGAACGGCATGCGCAAAAGTACAGCGCGTGCCATCAAAACCGCCATTATCGAGAAATACCCATCAACAGCGTAGTGCCAGCCAAGCCAGACCGAAAGGAACTGAATGATGACGAGGAACGCTATGCCGACCACGCGCGCACCTGGAATAGGGCGGGCGTCCCAGAGATAACATGCGATGACCGCGGCAACCCCGACATGGACACTGGGAAAGGCCGAAATCCCGGTGCCAAGAGCCGAAAGACCGGCCAGATGGTGATCAAGAAGTTTCCACTGGATAAACCCGGTAGCCGTTTCTTGAAGCCCCACCGTATTGAGCGCAGCGTGCAACCCCATGAAACGCTCCCCACCATGCAGCGCATCATAGTAGATGGGCCCCGACGAAAGGGTCGCCACGGCCACGACATTCCCAAGCCCGATCCATGCAAAAGCGTTGAGCCAGAGGTAGCGGTTTCGCCTAACCTCGTCCTGATCGAAAACCGTAATGAGCATCGTGAAAAGGAACGCAAGAGCGACCCAGAAGTGGAGATAGATTGCGGAGGCAATGCCCGCATCGAGCCAGGGGGCAATGGAATGCGCGAGTTCCCAAGGGTCAATCCCGAAGTGTAAGACCCGATCTATCTCAGCCAGGCCATGGTCCGCCCAGAACCCAGAAACCCCTGGCATCGCGGCCTTGAACATCGTGAAGCCGCTCTTCACAAGAAAGAAAGCCAAGACTGACCCAAGAAAGAGGCGGAACCGCCGAATGTCTTTGGTCAGTCTGGACAGGATGATCGCGGCCAAAGTGACCAGACTGACCGGGACGACATTGTACTCAATGACCCTAAAAAAGCCCATATAAGAGCTCGCGACGTGCAGCCATTCGCCACCTCGCATGAATGCAGAAAGCGAAACGGCTACAAGATGATAGATGAAACAAAACCAAAGAAAAGTGCGCATAGCATCTCATCGCGGGTCAATGCGGCTTAAAAATGACCCAAATCGCCCGATTTTTCGCATGGCGGGTTCTGGTTGCGTCGCGGCGGCAAATTTGCTTGTGTCTCTGGCGACCGGTTGCCCGGACGCCCCAACGAAAGCGGCTCGAAGCTCATGGAAAAGATACCTCTGACCCGCGTGGGAAACACCGCGCTGAATGAAGAATTGAAAAAGCTCAAAACCCAAGATCGCCCCGCTGTGATCAAAGCAATTGCAGAAGCGCGCGAGCACGGCGACCTGTCCGAAAACGCTGAATACCATGCGGCCAGGGAACAACAGAGTCATATTGAGGGTCGCATCAAAGAGCTTGAAGCCATTCTGTCCCTCGCCGACGTCATTGATCCTGCATCCCTTTCGGGCTCGATCAAATTTGGCGCGACGGTCGAGTTGGTGGATGAAGACACCGATGAAGAGAAGACGTATCAGATCGTTGGCGAACCCGAAGCGGACATCGAAGCGGGCAAACTGAACATCAAATCTCCGCTGGCCCGTGCTCTTATCGGCAAGGATGAAGGTGACAGTGTCGAAGTACGTACGCCCGGTGGCGAGAAGAGCTACGAAATCCTGTCGATCAAGTACGTCTGAGGCATGTCTGACGAGCATTCGAAACCTGTCGATCTCGGGATCTACGGACGTCAGGACGATGATCCTGGCCTGTCTTCTGCTGAGAAAATCGCGCTTGGGCTGACGCTGTTCTGGCTGGTGATGTCAGGTGTGTTCTTTTTGGTGCTGCCCGGTGAAGGCCGCGACCCGTTGCGGCTTCTTATGGTCTTGATGGCGATCCTTTTGCCAGTTGGCCTAATCTGGGTCGCCGCTCTTGCAGCGCGTTCCGCGCAGATCATGCGCGAGGAAAGCGAGCGCTTGCAGGCGTCGATGGATGCAATCCGGCAGGTCTATGTCAGTCAGGCGCAGATGGCTGGATCAGCGGTTCCACCGGGGCTTGAGCGAAAGCTTGACGAGATTGCCAAGGCTCAAAAGATGACCGAAGCTACGCTGTCCAGCGCTCTTGCGGCGCCGCCGGTGCCTGCAACCGCGCCCACCCAAACGGCGTCACAGCCCGTCGAACAGCAACCGAGCCTGGCCTTGGGTCAGACGCCGCGCGCGGTGGAAATTTCACGCGAAGACATGATCGTTGCGCTGAATTTTCCCGAAACTGCGGAAGATGTGGAAGGCTTCCGCGCCCTGCGTCGCGCCTTGGCCGATCCCCGGCTATCGCGCCTGATCCGCGCCAGCCAGGACGTTCTGACCCTTTTGTCCGAAGACGGCATTTACATGGACGACATGATGCCCGAACGATCCCGCCCCGAGCTGTGGCGGCGGTTCTTTAACGGCGAGCGTGGCCGCACAATTGCTGCTCTTGGCGGGATTCGCGACCGCTCTTCCCTTGCGCTGACATCGGCCCGTCTGAAACAGGACCCGATCTTCAAGGACGCCGCGCACCACTTTCTACGCAGTTTTGACCATACGATGGCCGGGCTCGAAGAAAGCCTGAGCGACGAAGACATCATTCGGCTGGTCGACACGCGCACCGCTCGAGCATTCATGCTGATTGGCCGTGTCGCAGGGAGCTTTACCTGAGCGATCCAATCACAGGCCGAAGCCTGAGAACGGAAGATAGCGCACAAGATCACCGGGCGCGATTTCCAGCGCGCCATCGGGGAGTTCGACCAGACCGTCAGCCCAGCTGAGCCCTGAGATGCGCCCCGATCCTTCCGAAGAAAAGACCTCGACATGACCATCGCCGTTCAGCCGCGCGCGCAGATACTCGCGCCGCCCCGGTCGCTTTGACTTGGAAAACGCAGCCGGGACCGCAAATCCGGTCGGTTTTGACCACGGACCGCCCGCCATCCGCTCAAGGGCGGGGCGCGCGAAAATCATCGTGCAGACGAAAGCGGCAACCGGGTTGCCGGGCAACGCGAAAACCGCCATCCCTTTCCAGTCAGCAAGGGCCTGCGGTCTACCGGGTTTGATCGCAATCCTCCACGCGGCAACGTCCGCCTCAGCGCCAAGCAGCGCCGAAACATGATCTTCGTCGCCCGCCGATGCACCACCCGAGGTCAAGACCGCGTCAAGATCCTTCGCCGCATCATCCAATCGCGCGCGCAGTTTATCTCTATCATCTGCAACGATGCCAAGATCGACCGCTTCGTGGCCCCAACGGCGCAGGACATCCAACAGCATGGGGCGATTGGCATCGAATGTACGATTTGGCGGCGTTCCGGCTGAAGGCTCCGTCAGCTCACTTCCCGTCGACAGGACACCCACACGAAGTTTGCGCACCACATCGATCGCGCTCGAACCCGTCGCCGCAAGGATCGCAAGGTCCGGCGCGGTCAAACGATGCCCGACATCGAAAAGGCGATCTCCGGCTTTGACGTCTTCGCCCGCTGCACGCGTATTCGCACCACTCCGGATTGCCTTTACGCACGAAAGGCGCCCGTCCACGATCTCGACTTCTTCTTCAAGCACCACTGTATCGACACCTTCAGGCAGAAGGGCACCCGTCAGGATGCGAATGGCGCTCCCAGGCGGAACAGTGCCGGGAAACGGAGTGCCGGCCGCGGCGCGGCCCTCGATCAAAGGTAAGTCGTAGGGCGGCGACCCTATCGTCGCAGCCGCTACACCATAGCCGTCTACTGCCGAATTCGCGGCTGGAGGATTTGCCCGCTGTGCCGAAACGGCGCTTGCGAGAACACGTCCACCCGCTTCTGACAATGGCACCGTCTCATTCTCGGCAATTGGCTTGGTCCTGGCGCGCAAGCGTTCCAACGCGTCGTCAACCGGTAACCAATCAACACCCGGCGGCATGGAGGATGGCACGCAAGCACGCTCAAGCACGTCAGCGGCCCCTGCCCCAAGGATCCAGCCTTCTTCAGCGGCCGTTGGCCCCACGTCCCCGAGCAACCGGGCAAGGTCGGGCTCCGAAAGTGCGCCCAGCGCCCTTGCCAAAACGGAGACCTGGACCGCGTCGCGAATGTCCTCGGGACCGGTCTCTGCCTTGACGTGTTTATCTACGAGCGACGGCCAGATTTCGACAAAAGCGACTGGCCGATCAAGCGGCTCGAATGGCCATACGGCGATCTTTTCCGCAAAGCGCGCTCGCAGTCGCGACAGGGTTGCCATACCGCTCATCACTTGGCCGCCCACGGCACCTGCACCGCCCATCTGCCAAACCGTGAAGGCCCCCTTCTCAAGGTCCTCGACCGCACGACGCTCGACCATTCCATGTGCGCTTCGATCGCGGCCCTTGCGGGGCAAACCGTCGATGTCTTCTTTCAAACCGTTGAACCAGAACGGACCAATGCCCGGAAACGCGCCATTGATCCGTCCGGCAAGCTCGAACCGGTTGTTCTTTGCCGGCGTGTCCTCAAGGTTCTGTGCAAACCAATCCCATAGCACCAGCGGATCGTTTGAACCGGTCAGCTTTTCCGCGAAACCGGCCGGATATCCAAACGGGAAATCAAAACCGATCATCACGGTTCGTCCCGCAGCGCATTCGGCGTCGATCAGGTCAACCAGATACGTTTCAGCCACGGTCCTGTTGCGATGATACCGCGGCGCCTCGACATCGCCGTGACGCCAATGCGCGCTCCAGATCGCGTCTTTCGTGGGCGTCGGCCCACGATCATTCGCCCCGGACCAATCGACCATGACACAGCTGTCGAACCGCATCAGAGATCCAAGGCCTTGGCGATGAGACCAGCGATAGCGCCGGTGTCGTCGAGCGCTAATACAGGAACCGGGACATCGGTCAGGTCTGTATCACTTGCAACGGCCCGGATTGTCGGGTTGGTGCGTGCGAGCAGGTCCTGTCCTGCGTCTTTTCGATATGTCTCGATCTTGGGATGAGGTTCGGATTTGTAGCCTTCGACAAGAACCAGATCAGCTGCGTCGAGACGTTCCAGAAGGGCGGCAAGGCTTGGTTCCCTGGCTTCATGCATCAACGCCCAGCGCGTCTCTGAAGCGATCAGCACTTCATGGGCGCCCGCAGCCCTATGGCGTGCGCTGTCGGTGCCGGGTTGGTCAATATCAAAACCCGAATGGGCGTGCTTGATGGTCGACACCCGCAACCCGCGCGCGGAGAACTCGGCGACCAAGCGTTCGACAAGCCCCGTTTTGCCAGTGTTTTTCCACCCCGCAACGCCCCAAACCTTCATGGCGCATGGGCTTTCAATAGGCTTTCGGCCTCGCTCAGATCCTCGGGCGTGTTGACGTTGAAGAATGGATCGAAAGGTGTGTCCGCGAAGACGGCCGATTGCGCGCCGTGGGCATCGGTAAAAGCGACGACCTTTCTGACGCCATCTGAGAGAGCTTGGCTCAATGGCTCGACGAGGGACGTGGACCACATTCCGAACGTCGGATGTCGACCGTCGGGCGTTTCAGCCAACACGATCGGAGCATCGACCGACAGGAACTCGGCAACAAGGTCTCGGGGAAAGAACGGGGTATCGGCGGCGACTGTGACGGCATGGGCGGCGCCCGCTGCGCGCGCCCAAAGAAGGCCAGCCAGCACACCCGCGAGCGGTCCGGGGTGATCTGGAACCGGATCACGCAAGACTGGAATGCCCAAGGCATCAAAACGCGCTGGGTCGCCATTGGCGTTGAGCGCAATGGGCCCAGCCTGGGGTTCCAGTCGCTCTAGGACATGGCCCAGGATCGTGGTCGATCCCAACGGCAAAAGCCCTTTGTCCCCACCGCCCATGCGACGCGCCTTGCCGCCCGCAAGAATGATCGCCGGAATGGTCACGCGCTCGCACCTTTCCGGCGATGCTTGGCGCCTTCGCTGGGCACATGGGCGGGATCGGCATCACGGATCAAACGCCCCTCGCCAGCAAGGCACTGAAACCGGTGGCCGCGCATGCGCCCGATCAGCGTTAAACCAACCTCTTGTGCGATCTCCACGCCCCAAGCCGTAAAGCCCGAGCGCGACGCCAACACGGGGATCCCCATCGTTGCGCACTTGATCACCATTTCCGAGGTCAGCCGCCCGGTCGTGTAGAGGATCTTGTCGTCGCCAGTCACACCTTCGGCGTGCATCCAACCCGCGATTTTATCGACAGCGTTGTGACGCCCGACATCTTCCATATAGACAAGCACGCGGTCCTCTTGGCAGAGCACGGTGCCGTGGATCGCCCCGGCAGAAAGATAGAGGCTTGGCAAGCGATTGATCTCTTGGGCAAGGGCGTAGAGCCACGATGTGCGAACCTGCGTTTGGGGCAGTGTGAGGCCCTGAAGACCCTCCATCATGTCGCCGAAGACTGTGCCGACCGCACAGCCTGACGTCCGGGTCTTCTTTGCCAGTTTTTCCTCGTACTCGGTCTTGCCCTCGGTGCGTACCACAACGGTTTCCAGATCAGCATCATAGTCGATACCTGTCACAGCCTCGGCCAGCATCCCCTGATTGCGCAGAAACCCGAGCGCAAGGTACTCCGGATAGTCGCCAATCGTCATCGCGGTGACGATTTCCTGGCTGTTGAGAAAGATCGTCAAGGGCCGCTCTTCAACCACAATAGTGTCTACGGGTGCCCCAGTTTCATCCGTGCCCGTGATCGAACGCGACAAACCTACTGCCGATGGGTCCGGCAGGATTGGTATGTTTCGTTTGTTTTCCGCAGACAACGATTGAAACCCCGTTCACTCTGGCAGCTTGCCAACGCATAGATTAGGCAAACCCCATGAACAGGACCAGCACCAAAAGCGCCTTCTTTGACGGCATGCGCGACGGGGCCCCATTTCTATTGGTGGTGGCGCCCTTTGGATTGCTGTTCGGTGTTGTCGGGACGGAAGCGGGTCTCAATCTGGTAGAAGTAATGGCGTTCACCGTCCTCGTCATCGCCGGGTCAGCCCAGTTCACTGCCGTGCAACTGATGTCGGAAAACGCCTCGACCGTGATCGTCTTGCTCACGGCATTGGCCGTAAACCTTCGCATGGCAATGTATTCGGCCAGTCTTGTACCCCACCTTGGCGCAGCCCCGTTTTGGCAAAGGGCCTTGGTGTCCTACCTGAATGTCGACCAGGCCTACGCCGTTTCGATCGCGAAATACGAGCAAGAGCCAGCCATGCCTTTGCGCGAAAAGACGGCGTATTTCCTTGGAATTATGGCCCTGATCGCGCCGCTTTGGTACCTTGTGACGTTGATCGGGGCGCTTGTGGGCAAGCAAATTCCGCCGGAATACGCGCTCGACTTCGCCCTACCAATTACGTTCATCGCCCTTGTTGCCCCTGCAATCAAATCCCTGCCCCACTTGGTTGCGGCGTTCCTTTCGGCCGTTCTCACGCTCGCATTTATCGGCTTACCCGCTGGCATGGGCCTTTTGCTGGCAGCAGCGATTGCAATGACGGTCGGCGCCGAGCTTGAAGCGTGGTTGGAGCGTCGGGCATGAGTTACTCGAGCTTTGAGATCTGGATGATCATCTTCTTTCTGGCGCTTGGGACGTACCTGATCCGGTTGTCTTTTCTGGGGATCATCGGAGACCGCCCGATGCCAGCGCGGTTGCTGCGCTACCTGCGGTTCACGCCAGTGGCCGTATTTCCCGGCATCGCCGCGCCAGCTGTGATTTGGCCATCCGCTACGGGCGGCATGCTGGATGCGCCGCGTCTTGCTGCAGCAGTCGTTGCGTTGGTGGTTGGAGTCTGGACCAAGAACGTTCTCGCGGCGATCGGGGCCGGGGCCGCAACGCTCTATGCCGGGTTCTATCTTCTGGGTGGCGGTCCGTTCTGAACCTCAGGCCCCGCCAGCCGTGCGCCTCGCCTGGAGAAGAACGCCGTGGTTATCATCGGCATCATCGTCCGTGATAAGCGTTTCTGTCACACCGGGAAGCTCCCCAAACGCCTTGGCCAACCGGTTCGGAAAGTAGCCAACCGGGATGCTTTCAAAGCCTGGAATGCTGGACAGGATCCGCGATGTGGACAGCGAACACTGCGCCTTTGGCACAGCGCCATAGTCCTGAACGGCGCGCGCAACCATTGCGGCCACCTGTGGCGAAACCTCGATCTCCTGCACCAGGACATTCCACGTCTCACGCGCGTGATAGTCGATGTATACTTTGCGGATGTCCTCGGTGATGCCGAAATGGACGTCGTTTCGCTCCGGCGCAAGCGGATGCCGGAACGTACCAGCCGGATCAAACAGGATCCGCTGATCGGCCGAGATCATCAATCCTGTGTGCCCGCCGGAACCGGATCGTACACTTTGGACCGTGTACAAAGTCAGCTTTGTAGGCCCGTCATGCTGATAGTAGGCCGCATCCACGCGATCTTGGCTTGCCCAGATTGGCTCAGCTGGTCCGGCGCAACCGACCAGAACCAGGGGGACCAGAACCAGCCAAAGTGTAAGCCACAAACGCCGCATCATGGTGTCGCAAAGATCGCAAGAAAGATGATGAGAGCGAGAATGACAATCACTGAGCGGATCGTGAAAGTCATGAACCCGTCAAAGGTCCGCTCTTGAACGTCCGTATTCATTTCGCCGTGCTTATGTTCGCTGGCCATCGTTCCCTCGGTACTTACGTCTTTTGTTGTCTATTAATCCAAGAACGCGGGGTCGCCAAGCCTCAGCCTTCATCAAGGCTTTGGGCAAGTCGGAATCCGATCCGGCGCGGCTCTTCAGCTTCTTGAGGCTTGGGGATCGCGCGCAGAAGGACGTTTAACTGGGTGACATGCTGGACCAATTGGGTGCGCGCACCGCCTCCGTCGGTGCCGTAAAACGTCACGATATCAGGATCGAAATACCCCATCCCTTCGATTCGAATGACGCCCGCACCGGAGTCCGTGAAGCCCATCGCGACCTCCTGATCGGTATCCAGCTGCGCCTCGAAGTTCTTGATATAGAGGATCAAACGCTCATACGCCCACTCGGCTGCGCTCTTTTGTTCGACCGGCTTTTTTGACACGCCGGGCGGCAGCGGCTGCTCTTCAGCCGAGGGGGGCTCAGACGGGTCGGAGTGCACCGCGCGGCCAAGGCGAAACACCTCCTGCTCGGCGATTTCGGCGGTCGTTTGAATGTTGTCGTCGCCAGCCATCAATCCTTCGCCTGCCAAAGCCAGACGCCTTCCTCAGTGACATTCCGCGTCACTTTGCCCCGATGCCAAAGATGGGCGCAATGGGCCATCGCTTCGCCAAGGGCCAAGGTGTACTCGCCTATGCCAATCGAACGCATGAAAAGCGGTTGAAAACACTCGGCGGCCGTTCTCGGTTCAGCCAGATGATCCAGAAGTCGGGCAAGCGCGCCATGGTGGTTGTCGATCAGTTGGTCCAGACGGATCGGCAAACCACGATAGGGTTTCTTGTGGCCGGGGAGCACAAGGTGATCAGCGCGTGCGTGGGGTACAAAGCGTTCGCAAGAGGCAATCCAGTCGCCCAGCGGATCCTCCATCGGCATTGTTGGATAAAGGCTGATGTTGGGCGAAATGCCTGGCAAGAACTGGTCCGAGCCAAGAACCACAGGAATATCCCGACACCACAGCGTGGCCAGCTCTGGTGCATGACCATCACCAATGCGAACATCCCAAACGCGCCCACCGATGGTCAGAGCATCCCCCTCCTTGATCCGAGTGAAGCCCAAGGGCAGTGGCGCAACAACGTCGCCGGAATTGAAGGGACGCGCCGCGATCTTGGCCAGAACATCTTCTGGCGTTCCGGCACCACGGGCGAACGCGACGGTTTCTTCAGGCATGGTTGTTTGACGGTCGAGCTGTAACATCCGCGCGTAGAACCAAGCCGTGCGCGTCGTCCAAAGCTCGGCCCCATGCCGCTGAAACCAGCCAGCGCGCCCGACATGGTCCAGATGGTGGTGGGTCACGATCACGCGCGCAACGGGCCGCCCCTTAAGCGGGCCGGACAAAAGGGCCTCCCACGCGGCTCGACCGTCAGCAGTTTCCATACCTGTGTCCACGATCGTCCAGCCATCATCATCCTCCAGGATGTAGATGTTCACATGATCGGGTTTGATCGACAGAGGGATCCGCGCCCAAAGCACTCCCTCGGCCACCTCCACGACGGCGCCGGGCGCAGGAGCGTCTTCGAACGGGGTTGTGATGATGGCCGCTGCGTCAGGCAATTCTTTAGGCAAGCAATTCGTCGGTGCTGAGCGCAAACAGATCGCTTGATCCCGCCCGCACCTCTTCCAGAAGGCTCTTATGCTCGGGCAGAAGGCGTTTGATGTAAAGGGCGGCAAGACGATGGCGCGGGCCGTGTCGATCGGCTTGTGCAGCGCGAAGATGCGCTTCGGCGCCCAAAACACGCGCAAATGCCATCAGGAAAGGAAACGCCCCGCCAGCGCGCGCATCTATGTCCTGGGCCAGCATCCACTCGGTTGCTTCGCGCAGCGTTTCCGCCGCTTCCCAAACCAGCCCAGCCAAGTCCGGAAGCTCCAACCTGAGATGTTCGGACAGGGTTTCGATTTGATCAATCAGCTGAAAAGCGGCCTCGCCATCATCGGCCAGCTTTCGGCCCACAAGGTCCATCGCCTGAATGCCGTTGGTGCCCTCGTAGATCGCCGTGACCCGGACATCGCGCAAGAACTGCGCCGCACCCGTTTCCTCGACGAAACCCATACCGCCATGCACCTGAATCCCCGTTTCGGAAGCTTTGATGCCCACTTCTGTCCCAAACGCCTTGGCAATCGGGGTCAAGAAGGCCGCCCGTGCTATAGCGGCCGGGTCGCCCGTCGCGTCGGCCATATCCAGCGCTTGCGCACAGTTCAGCGCAATCGCGCGAGCGGCAAAGATATCGGCGCGCATTGCGGACAGCATCCGGCGCACATCTGCGAACTCGATGATCGTTTTGCCTTGCTTGCGCGTTGCGGCATGCTGCCCGGCCAGCTGGAAAGCTGCCTCGGCCACACCGATCCCTTGTGCAGCCACAGCCAGCCGTGCGTTGTTCATCATCGTGAACATCGCCGCCATACCCCCGTGGGGTTTGCCAACCATCCAACCGGTTGCACCGTCAAAGATCATTTCCGCCGTCGGCGAGCCGTGCAGACCCATCTTGTGTTCCAGCCGCGCGACCCGAAGCGTATTGGCCTTGCCCGGGTTCCCTTCGGCATCCGGGATATATTTTGGCACAAGGAAAAGGCTGATCCCTTTTGTCCCCTTTGGTGCATCGGGCAGGCGCGCAAGAACGAGATGGCACACGTTGCCCGCAAAATCCGCATCGCCCCAGGAGATATAGATCTTCTGGCCCGTAACGGCGTAGGTCCCATCACCGTTTTCGACGGCTTTCGATGTCAGCGCCCCGACATCCGAACCCGCATTGGGCTCGGTCAGGTTCATTGTCCCAGACCATTTACCACTGATGAGCTTGGGCAGATAAAGCGCCTTGATCTCCTCCGACCCATGGGCTTCGAGCGCTTCGATCTGTCCTTGTGTCAGCACCGGGTTCACTTGCAGCGCAAGGCAAGCGCCAGCGAACATGTCGAGCACGGCGGTGTTCAACACCTTGGGCAAGCCCATACCGCCAAATTCCGAATCGGCCACAAGACCGATCCATCCCCCTTCGGCAATCGACTGAAACCCTTCGGCAAAACCGGGCGGCGTGCGGACCACACCGTTTTCAAGACACGCCGGTTCCAGATCACCGACCCGCTGCAGGGGCGCTAGACTGGCTTCAGCGACCTTGCCAGCTTCCAACAGAATCGCGGTCGCCGTCTCTGGGTTTACCTCAGCGTAGCGCTCGGTTCCCGACACGGCGGCATAGTCCACAACGTGATCAAGCAGGAACTGGAAGTCAGCGACAGGCGCGCGAAAAGTCATGGTGGAATCCAACTCTAACCGGTATGCGGGAGGCCGCAGAAGCAAATGTGAGCCGCGCTTTCAGAGCGATCAACAAGAACGCCACGTCATGACAAAGCCGAGAATTCTAACTGCCGACGAAGCTGGCATCGGTGAGGCTGCAGCGCGGATCGCCGCGGGCGGGCTGGTCGCCTTTGCGACCGAGACGGTCTATGGGCTGGGCGCGGATGCCACCAACGCTGAAGCGGTCGCGCGGATTTACGAAGCGAAGGGTCGACCCAATTTCAACCCGCTCATTGTGCATGTTGCCAGCTTGGCCGATGCCAAACGGCTCGCAGAATTCGACGAAACCGCGGAACGATTGGCCACTGCGTTCTGGCCTGGCCCCCTGACGCTTGTCCTGCCCCTAAAGCCCGACGCTGGCATTGCATCGATCGTGACAGCTGGTCAGAACACCATTGCTTTGCGCGTCCCCGATAGCCCAACGGCCCGCGCCCTGATCCGGCGCGCGTCCTGCCCCGTAGCGGCCCCATCCGCCAATCCATCGGGCAAAATCAGCCCGAGTCGCGCCGAGCATGTGGTTGAAGGGCTTGGATCATCCATCGACGCGGTTCTGGACGGCGGCCCATGCGCGGTCGGGTTGGAATCCACCATTATCGCTACACGGCCACGGGCGACCCTGCTTCGACCCGGCGGTCTGCCACTGGAAGCGCTGGAAACTGCTCTTGGAGCGCCCCTAGACGCAGCAAAAGGCGCCGATGCGCCGGTGGCACCGGGTCAGTTGGCCTCGCACTACGCGCCACATGCGCGCCTGCGGTTGAATGCGACCCAGGCTGAGACCGGCGAAGTCTTGATCGGGTTCGGGGCCGTTGATGCGCCCCTCAACCTGTCGAAATCTGGTGATCTCGTCGAAGCCGCCGCACGGCTTTTCGATTGCCTTCACGCGTTGGACGCAATGGACGCTCAAAGAGCGGCGGTAAGCCCTATTCCCGAAACCGGGCTTGGCCTTGCGATCAATGATCGGTTGCGCCGCGCCGCTGCGCCGCGTTAGGCCCG
>CAZWZG010000030.1:0-11995 GCA_964638245.1 uncultured Rhodobacterales bacterium | reverse complement strand
TGCTCAAAGCGCGGGTCACCCATGCTGGGCATGGCAATCAAAAGCTTGCCTTCAAGAAAGAGCGTGTCTGTGTTCATCACAGGCTTGAGTCTATGTATCAGCCGGCGCCAGACAAGGTCCGAAAGGCCACATCGCGCCCGGCACACCCAATTTTGATTTTCAAGCGAGCGTGCTGCGCGCTATGCGGGCATCATGAAAACGCTCGCCCTCGCCGCCACCCTTGCTCTCAGCGCTGTCTCAAGCGCTGCGCAGGTCCCTGATGTTCCGGCCACGCTGGAGATCATTCCAGGTTGGCGAGATGGGGACGGCCGGCACGTCGCAGGGCTTCATATCCAGATGGAAGAAGGTTGGAAAACGTATTGGCGCGTCCCGGGCGAAGGCGGCATCCCCCCAAGCTTTGACTGGTCCCGCTCTACGAACCTGCAAGGCGTTGCGGTGAACTGGCCGGTGCCCGAGGTCTACTACGCCTACGGTTTGCGCTCGATCGGGTACACGACCGAACTGCTCCTCCCCATCGTGATCCTGCCATCGGACGACGCCAAGGATGTCTCCTTTCGAACGCGGATCGATATCGGCGTCTGCGAAGAGGTCTGCATCCCGGTCACACTGAACGCCTCCGCGACTTTGCTCGCTGGCAGCAGTCCGCGCGATCCCGCCCTTGTGGCTGCGTTGAACAACCGCCCGATGTCGGCTTCGGCGGCTGGCGTGCGTTCGGTCGATTGTGCGATTCAGCCTATTTCTGACGGTCTCGAATTGACCGCAACGGTGACGATGCCACGCCTTGGCGCCGACGAGGAAACGGTTATCGAGTTGGCCGATCCAACGGTTTGGGTCAGCCGCCCAAGCGATGAACGCAAGCGCGGGGCTATCACAACCACAAGCGAGCTGGTCGCCCCCAGCGGTCAGCCGTTCTCGCTTGACCGGTCGGACGTTCGGATCACAATCCTGTCGCCCGGCAAGGCCGTGGATATTCGCGGCTGTAACTAGGCCGTTCGTCGTCCAAAGCTGCCGATGATGGCCGCAACCACCCAGCCAACGAACACGATCGCCACGAGGCCAGCCATAAAGACAGCAAGGCTCGGCATATCCGGCGCGTTATCAAGCAGGCTCTCCACCGGAGCGGCCATGGAGCCGCGCAAGATATCGCTTCCCATGGTCAGAGCGAACCAAATCGCAGAAGCGCCAGCGACGACGAGGGCAAGGGCCCCGGCAGCCCCCGTACGACCGGGGCGACCCAGCGCACGGCGCACCGAGACGAACTGACGCCAGATGTCGTTCTGGGATGCGATCAGTGCAGGCACCACGAGCAACACAAGGAACATCCCGAAGCCAAGACCATATACCAGCGTGATCACGGTGGGTTTCAGGAATTCGGCCTGCACCGACCCTTCGTAAAGCAGCGGCATCAGGCCCAGCACGGTCGTCATTGTGGTCAGCATCACGGGTCGCAATCGATCACAGGCCCCGTCAATGATCGCCGGAACGAGCCCGCGATCCTCGGCGTATTCATCGATGGTTGTAACGAGCACAATCGAGTCGTTGATGATGATCCCGATCATCCCAAGCATACCGACGATCGAGAACATACTCAGCGGGACGTCCCAGACATTGTGACCATAGATCGTGCCCACCAGCCCGAATGGAATGATCGCCATGACGACCAAGGGGCGCGTCCAGGACGAGAACACCCAGCACAGCGTCAGGTAGATCCCAAGAAGGCACAGCACCAGACCCGTCAGGGCATCGCTCAGGAAATCACGCTCCTGTTCCGCAAGCCCCGACATGACCGTGGCGATCCCGTATTTTTCCTCGATGTCGGGAAGGATGACGTCGGCAAGCTCTTGTGTGATCGCCTCGGCGCGCGCGGGATCGTCTTCGGAGATATCACCGGTCACGGTGACAACGCGCACTCCGTTTTCACGGCGCACGGTCGAGAATCCGGCACGGGATTCGACGGTCACGATGTCCGCAAGAGGTACGTAGACGCCGCCGGGCGTCCGGATCTGGGTCCGTTCGATAAAGTCTGCGGTCAACTCTCCCGCGGGCAACTCCACCCGGATTGAAGCCGAACGCGCACCTACGGGGAACGTTGCTGCCTCAAGCCCGCCAAGACGATGGCGAATGACGCGACCCAGCTCATCAATGGTCAGCCCAAGCGCTTGTCCCTGAGGGGTTAGATCGAGGATCAATTCTTCCTTGTCATACGCCAGATTGTCCTCAAGCGCTGACACCTCGGGGTTCACACCGACGCGCGCCTTCAACTCTTCTGCCGCGGCTTTCAGCGTTTCAGCGTCCGCTCCAAAAAGGTCGACATCGAGCGAGTCGCCGCCCGGACCGCCGCGCCAGCCGCGGAACGAGATCGTTTCAAGCAGCGGGTGGCGTGGCGCGGCATCCTGAAGATCGGCGACGAAAGCAAACGACGAATAGGGCCGCAGGTCGGCGTCGATCAGCTCGATCGCGATCGATCCAAGCTGGTCACGATCCTTGGTATCCGCCCCGGCCAACCCCCGCCCGGTCGTCCCGCCGATTTCGGCGACCACGTAGAGGATCGGATTGCGGCCATGTTCTTCTTCATACTGCGCACCCAGCGTTTCCACGGTCTCTTGCAGGCCGCGCATAACTGCCATCGTGTCCTCGCGGGTCGCGCCAGGCGCCATCGCAAAGTTACCCGAGACCGAGCCGCGTTCGGGCGCATTGAAGAAGCGCCACTGAACATCGCCGGACAGGAACGTGTTCACCTGCGTTGCAAGGATCAGAACCGTAGCCGCCATGACCGGATAACGCGCCCAGATCACAAGCCCCATCACACGGCGGAAAACACCTTCGCGGAACCAGCGGAAGACCTTGTTCACCTGACGCGACGGCCAGTCGTACCAATGCTCTTTCACCGAATGGGTCAGCGCGTGCGCCATGTGGTTTGGCAGGATAAGGAAACATTCGATCAGGGAGGCAATCAGCACCACAATGACCGTGAACGGAATGTCGGCGATCAGGTCGCCAAACCGCCCACCAATCGCCGTAAGACCGAAGAACGCGATGACGGTCGTTATCGTTGCCGAGAAGACCGGAAGGAACATGCGGCGCGCGGCATTTTCGGCGGCGGTCTTGGGGTCCTCACCCAATCGACGCGCCCGGAAATCGGCATGCTCCCCCACGACGATGGCGTCATCGACGACGATCCCAAGGGTGATGATAAGAGCAAAAAGCGAGATCATGTTGATGGTCAGGCCCGCCGCATACATCAATGCGATGGCCGCCGTCATGGCCACGGGAATACCTGCGGCCACCCAGAACGCCGTGCGCGCATTGAGGAACAGGAACAGGAGCAGGACCACAAGGCCCAGCCCCATCAATCCGTTCTCAAGAAGGATATTGAGACGGCCAGTGATCGCCTCAGCCCGCGTGCGGATCAGATCGATGGAGACGCCTTCGGGAAGGGTCAGTTCCATCTCGGCGGCGACCATTTCAACGCCGCGTTGGATGTCGATCGCGTCGCCCTGATCCGAGCGATCAACCCGGATCGAGATCGCGGAGTTCGGCCCGACGAAATAGGCCCGATCACGGTCGACGCCTTCAACCCGAACCGTCGCGACGTCACCAATAGTCAGTTTCGATCCGTCCGGGTTCGAGCGCAGCGTGATCGCGGCAATCTCGTCCGCGCCGGTCTTGGCCGAGCCGGTGCGAATGCGCGCTGCGCCGCTGACGTCTCCGGCGGGATCCGCGGCGGCTTCCTGCGCGATGGCAGATGCAATCTCGGCCATCGAAATGTCATTGCGGATCAGAGACAGCGATGTGACTTCGACAATCGTCTCAGGCGCCGCAACGCCGCGGATCGTGGTCCGCGTGATGCCTTCGGCGAACAGCCGCGTTACGAACTCATCGGAAAAACGGGCGAGTTGGTCCACGCCGACGGGACCCGTAATGACGACATCGGTCACACGATCGCGCCAAATGCCCCGTCGCACTGTCGGATCATCTGCGTCTTCCGGTAAATTCGAAACGGTATCGACCGCCGATTGAACATCATCCGCTGCGCGCGCCATGTCCCAGCCCGGCTCAAACTCCAATCGGATCGACGTCCGCCCTTCGCTTGATTGCGCGCTTGAGGATGTCACGCCTTCAACGGTCAGAAGGGCGGGCTCAAGGATCTGGACGATGCCTTCGTCGACGTCCTCGGCCCCTGCACCGTCCCAGCTGACACTCACGTTCACATTGTCGATGATCACGTCGGGAAAAAACTGCGCCCGCATCTGAGGGAACGAAAAGATACCTGCCACGACGAGCAGAACCAGCAACAGGTTCGCCGCCGTCCGGTGACGGGCAAAGTAGGACAGGATGCCCCCAGCGGCCCCAGCGAGACGGGTCGGCGCCATCGTCAGCCTCCCATCCGGCCTTCAAGACGCTCGACCAGTTGGGCGGGCACCTCTCCGGTTTCCAGTTGCGCAAGCACGCGTTGCTTCACTGCGTCCGGCATGCGGCCATTGCCTTCGACGAACGCGATCAGGCGCGCCTTACGCTCGTCATCCAGAACGACCGTCGCCGGGGCTTCCACTGGCGCCTCGGCGGCTTCGGGCGTGATCGCACGCACGCGGATGCCAGCGCCCAGAAGCGGCGTGCGTTCCGCCACAACTTGCTGCCCGGCCAAGCCGCGCGCCCGAACAATGACGTCATTCCCTTGGCGGCGCAGCAAATCAACATCCGCCACTTCAATCCGTTCTTCTGCGTTCACGATCAGCACGGTATTGGCGGCATCGACGGCGGCCGCTGGAAGAACCGCAACGCGCTCCAGCGCTGGTTCTTCGATCGAAACGGTCACGAAATCACCGGGTCTGAATCCCGAGGTGTTGTCCAGCGACGCAAACAACAGGCGACCGGTCTGCCCCTCTGCAACCGCCGCGCTTTCGCGCGTGACGGTGCCTTGCGCGGTCAGATCAACGCCCAGAATATCGAGACGCACGACAACCGGCGCGCCGGTCAACTGACCTTCCGTGGACAAAAGCCGCGCGTACTGCGGTGTCGAGACGCGAAAGGACACTTCCAGACGGTCGGGATCAATTAGCTGCGCCAGTCGTTCATTCGCGCTTACAAGTCCGCCTTCGATGGCAGCCACGTCTGACAGAACACCAGAGAAACCGGCATACAACTCGGTATCCGCAAGTGTCCGTTCCGCCTCAGCCAAAGCAAGCTGTCGGCGCGCAACGGCATTGGTTGCGGTGTCCACCCGCGCTTCGTCCTGGGCCAGTCCTGAGCGTTGCGAGATAAGCGCCTGACGCGCCGACGAAACGGCGAGTTCGGCAGACTCAACCGCGGCATCCGTGCCCACGCCACGCTCCAAAAGGTCCCTTTGGCGCTGCAGCGCACGCTCGCGAAGGCGAAGCTGATCTTCTGCGGCCAGAACTTCGTCCTGTGCCAGTTCAAGGTTGCGCCTTGCATCGCGCACCTCGGCCTCTGCCTCAGAAAGATCGGTTCGCGCGGTTTCCAAATCAGCTTCAGCATCCGCCGGATCGATCCGCAGGAGAAGATCACCTTGCGTGACCCGACCACCATCCTCGAAGGCCTCCGATAGCCAAACGACCTCGCCACCCGTGGCGGCGCGCAAATCAAGCTCGCGGCGAGAGCGTAATTCGCCAAAGGTCTCCAAAACCGGCGTCACGGTTTCCGGCTCAAACGTCACAACATTGACGGCGAACACCCGTTCGCGCTGCGGTCTTTCCTGAGGCTCCTCAGCCAAACGCGCTTGCAGCGTCGAATACACGGAATTGCCGGCGAAGGCCAAAAGCCCAACCGTGGTGAAAAGCAGGAACAACCCCACCAGCGTCCGCCGAAGAAACCGCATAAATCTATCCTAAATGCCGCTATGATCTTGAAAATAGACCATGAACGGGTTTTGCAAAACACTCATGGTACGCACGAGCGTGTTACTTCCGTCGCGAGTTTTCGTCCAAGCGTGGAAATATCTCGACGAAGTTGCACGGCATGTGCCTGAAATCGAGTTGTTTCGACAAGATTTCGTCCCATCCGTCCTTGCACGCCCCCGGTGATCCCGGCAGCGCAAAAAGGTAGGTTCCATTGGCAACGCCACCGCAAGCACGTGATTGGACCGCACTGGTCCCGATCTTGGCGAAAGAGATATGCGTGAACAGCGTCGAAAACGCGTCGATTTCCTTTTCATAGACGTCCCGATGCGCCTCCACGGTCACATCGCGCCCCGTCAGGCCGGTCCCGCCCGTGGAAATGATCACGTCGATGTTCGGGTCTGCGCACCATTCACGAAGCTTGTTGGCAATTGTCGCGCGATCATCGGGCAAGATATCCCGGGCCGCCAGATGATGCCCTGCGGCCTCGATCCGCTCAACCAGCACGCGCCCGGATTTGTCGTCCTCTAAAGTGCGCGTGTCCGACAGGGTCAGGACCGCAATGCAGACGGGAATGAAGTCGCGATCAGTCATCGGATAGTCGAGCCTTCAGGCTCAATAAATCGGCCCAAGCCTCGCGTTTCGCGCTTGGCTGGCGCAAAAGATACGCGGGGTGGAACATCGGTAGGACCGGTTTGTCAAAGGCTGAACTCCACTGGCCGCGCAGCCGAGTGATGCCGCGTTTCCCAAGCAGAGCCGAGCAAGAGATATTGCCCATCGCGATCAGGATGTCGGGGTCCGCAAGCTCGATATGGCGCTGCACGAACGGCATCATCATCGCGATTTCTACGGGCTTTGGGTCGCGATTCTGCGGCGGGCGCCAAGGCAGGACGTTTGTAATGTACACGCCGGTTTCCGGCCCAGGGTCGGTCCGGCTCATCCCGATGGCCGCCAACATCGCGTCCAATAGCTGACCGGCGCGACCAACAAACGGTTTGCCTTGAATATCCTCGTCCCGACCCGGCGCTTCGCCCACGATCATGACCCGCGCCGCCGGTGCACCATCCGAAAACACCAGCGACTTGGCACCTTTCTTCAGTTCACAGCCGTCAAAACCGGACATCGCCTCGCGCAATGCATCGAGCGTACCCGCCCCCTCGGCCAGCGTTCTTGCGGTTTGAACATGATCTTGCGCGGGCGCTTTGGGCGGAGCGTCTACGATAGCAGGTGCCGCGGCCTTTGCCGGTGCCTCGATCGCAAACCTGTCGACCGGCACGTCGCCAATCGCCTCGGTCGCGCCGAGTTCGACCTGCCACGCCAACGCGTCCCAATGAGCCCGATCCGTCATGGGCGACAAGCTAGGCCGACGCCCCGGCAAGGTAAACCTTGTGCGCGTCTCATGACCTTCCTATACACCGTGAAAATAAGGAGGGCGTTTGCCAGATGGCATTCCGCGAGCGACATCTTCTTGGGATCGAGGGCCTCGATCCAGCCGCCATTACCGCCATTCTTGATCGTTCCGAACAATACGTCGATCTGAACCGGTCCGACAGCAAGCACGCGAACGCGCTGGCAGGCAAAACCCAGATCAACATGTTCTTTGAAGCCTCCACCCGAACGCAGGCCAGCTTTGAGATCGCGGGCAAGCGGCTGGGCGCGGACGTTATGAACATGACGATGCAGGCCAGCTCGATCAAAAAAGGCGAAACGCTGATCGATACCGCGCTGACGCTGAACGCAATGCACCCGGATCTTCTTGTCGTGCGCCACCCCCATTCCGGAGCGGTGTCGCTTCTGGCACAGAAGGTGAATTGCGCGGTTCTGAACGCTGGTGATGGACGGCACGAGCATCCGACCCAAGCGCTCCTTGATGCGTTGACCATCCGTCGGGCTAAGGGTCGCCTGCATCGCCTCGTGATCGCGATTTGCGGCGACATTGCCCATAGTCGTGTGGCGCGCTCAAACATCCACCTTCTGGGACGTATGGAAAACCGTCTCCGGCTGGTCGGGCCGCCGACCCTAATCCCATCGGGCGCTGCGGACTGGGGCGTCGAGGTCTACCATGACATGGAAGAAGGCCTGAAAGACGCTGACGTCATCATGATGTTGCGTCTTCAAAAAGAGCGTATGGACGGCGCATTCATCCCGTCGGCGCGCGAATACTATCACCGTTTCGGGCTCGACACGGCCAAGCTTGCCCTGGCCAAACCTGACGCGATTGTCATGCACCCGGGTCCAATGAACCGAGGCGTCGAAATCGACGGAACCATTGCAGACGACCTGACGCGCTCGGTCATTCAGGAACAGGTCGAAATGGGCGTGGCGGTGCGGATGGCCGCGATGGACCTGCTCATGCAAAACCGAGTTGCGGCATGACAGCCCTTCCGGCAGGCGTCACGCTGGCCGACGGGGAAACGCTTCTTTGGTCTGGCATCCCGACCCGTGGTTTCATCGGACGCGGGCAGACGGTATGGACCATCATCCTGTTTGGATTGCCCGCAATTGCCTGGGTGTACTTCGCGCTAGACGCCAGCCAAACGGCAGCCACGACGATCCCGGCGCTTCTGTCCCTTATCCTTCCGGTTTTTGCCCTGCGCGACTGGCGCCGTCGCCAGCACACGACTTATGTCCTCACCAGCCAGCGCGCGATCATCCTCCATGGCCAAAACGAGACGCGCAGTATGCGCCATGGCCCGCAACCCGCACCCGAAATGCACGGGAGCGCGATCACCTTCGACGGGATCCCAAGAGTGCGGTTTGAGTCACTGGATGACCCACAAGCCGTCCTCGAGCTTGCGACTGATGCGTGGAGGCGCTCCCGATGAGCGACGCGTATTCAACTTGGGACGCCTATTTTGAGCCGGGCGAGAAATTGCTGTGGCAGGGCAAACCAGTGCGCGGCGTACGGCCTGGTTGGGGCGGTTTGTTCCTATCGGCCTTCGGTATGCCGTTCTTCCTGGCGGGTTGGGGCCTGATGATCGCCAGCATCTTTGGGATTGAAATCGAGCAGGATGGCATCGGCGAACTAGGCGGACGCATTTTCCTGTTCTTCTTCTCGATCCCTTTTGCGGCCATCGGAACAGGACTTGTGCTCGGCCCATGGCTCGCCGGTCCATGGGCTGCCCGAAACGTGCGCTATGCACTTTCGAACAAGCGCGCCTACATCGCCAAAAAGCTTTTCACGCGGACCATGGAAATCTACGTGATCAGGCCGGAAGACCCGCTTGAAATCACACAAGGGCGTGGCGTCGACAGTGTGAAGTTTCACGTTCGCATGGGTCGGGACAGCGATGGCGACAAGACCACCGACAAGATCGGGTTTGACAACATTGCGGATGGCGAAGAGGTCTATCACCTGATCCGCAAGATCCAACGGGGCGACTTATGAAAACCACGTTCACCAACGCGCGCCTCATCGATCCGGCGACTGAGGAAGACGCCCTTGGCGCTCTCAGCATTCAGGATGGCGTGATCACCGAGGTTGTCTGGAGCGGAAACCCGGATCTGGGCGCACATGTGATCGACTGCGCTGGTGCTTGCCTGGCGCCAGGGTTGATTGACATCGGGGTCAAGGTTTCCGAACCCGGCGAACGTCACAAGGAAAGCTTTCGAAGTGCGGGTGCGGCGGCGGCGGCAGGTGGTGTCACCACCATGGTCACCCGCCCCGACACCTTGCCCGCCATCGACACGCCCGAAACCCTTGAATACGTCCGCCGCCGCGCGGACGAAGGCGCGCCAGTCCACGTGCGCCCGATGGCGGCTTTGACCAAGGGGCGCGAAGGGCGCGAGATGGTCGAAATCGGCTTTCTCAAAGATGCTGGCGCGCTCGCCTTCACAGATGGTGACAGCGTCGTGTCGAACCCCAAGGTCATGGCGCGGTGCCTGACCTATGCCCGCGAACGCGGCGTGCTGGTGATCGGCCACCCACAGGATCCGGGCCTTTCAGACGGCGCCGTGGTCACGTCAGGCGGATTTGCAAGCTTGCGCGGTCTGCCTGCGGTTTCACCACTCGCCGAGCGTATGGGGCTGGAGCGTGATCTGGCCCTCGTCGAGATGACAGGCGCGGCCTATCACGCCGACCAGATCACAACGGCGACGGCCCTTGATCGGCTCGCAGCCGCCAAAGCCGCGGGGCTGAATGTGACGGCAGGGGTTTCTGTCCACCATGTGACGTTGAACGCGCTGGACGTGGGAGATTACCGCACCTTCTTCAAAGTCAAACCGCCGCTCCGCGACGAAGACGATCGCCTAGCCGTCGTACAGGGCCTTGCAGATGGCACGATCGACATCCTGTCTTCGATGCATACGCCGCAGGACGAAGAGTCCAAACGCCTTCCCTTTGAGGAAGCCGCAAGCGGCGCGGTCGGGCTGGAGACCCTCCTTCCAGCGGCTTTGCGGCTCTATCATGCGGGCTCGATCACCCTTCCGGTTCTGATCCGCGCAATGACGCTGAACCCCGCGAAACGCTTTGGCCTTCCGGGCGGACGGCTGGAGGCGGGCGCACCAGCTGATCTTGTCCTTTTTGACCCTGACGCCCCTTTCGTGCTGGATCGGTTCACACTTAAATCGAAGTCCAAGAATACGCCCTTCGACGGCGCCCGCCTTCAGGGTAAGGTCCGAGGCACCTGGGTCGCCGGGGAACGGGTTTTCGAGGGATAATGCCCCAGTTTACGACGCCATTTGAAACGCTCGCGCTCGTCGCGATTGCTGCCTACCTTCTTGGTTCGGTTCCCTTTGGCATGGTCATGGCGCGGCTTTTCGGGTTGGGCAATCTGCGCAACGTGGGATCAGGCAATATCGGGGCCACCAATGTGCTGCGCACGGGAAGCAAGCCCGCCGCTGCACTGACGCTGGTTCTTGATGCAGCCAAAGCAGCGATCGCCATTCTGGTGGCACGCGCACTTTACGGAGAAGACGCCGCACAGGTCGCCGCATTGGCCGCCTTTCTGGGCCACCTCTACCCGATTTACTTGGGTTTCAAAGGCGGCAAGGGCGTCGCGACCTTTCTAGGTGCGCTTCTGGCCTTGCACCCCCTGACCGGCATCCTGTCCTGTGCAACCTGGCTCGTGGCCGCGGCGATCACCCGTATTTCCAGCCTCGGTGCGTTGGCGTCCGCAGGGTTGGCGATCCTATGGGCGCTGGTCTTCAACCAGTTCCATCTGGCCGTTCTGATCACGATCCTTGCCGCGCTGGTCTTCCTGCGCCATTCGGCCAACATCGCTCGCATCAGGACCGGCACGGAGCCCAAGATTGGCCAGGGCAAATGACGCCCGATCCAGCGTTTCTGGACAAGTTCGATGCCATGCCAGTCGGCGGCTACGGCGCCACCTATCAAGGCCGCCGCTACCGCGTCACCAAATCCCAGTTCGCTTGCGCACGAAGCCAAAAGCTTGAAGCAGAGGAATTGGGCGGCACTGACTACATCAGTTTCAACCTCTACCGTCTGGCCAGTGGCGACAGCTTACTGAAGCCTTGCGAAATGCCGGCGGAAAAGGTTGTGGGGTTCGTGCTGGGCGCAGAAGTCGACTAGGCCTGCCTAATAAGAGTATTCGCCAAAGACCTTGGTGACATCCCCGTCCCAGCGCCCTTCATAGGCTTCGATCAACTCATCCGCCGGGACCTGACCTGTCTCAACGCTTTCTTTGAGGGCGTTCAGAAAATGGGTTTCATCGGGCACCAAGCCCCCGGCTCCGGGTCGTGCCCGCGCGGCAAGCCCTGCTTCGGCGATCTCAAGGACTTTGCGCGCAACATCGTGCAGTTTCACGCCGCCCGCTTCCCCTTGAAGCCCTGAAACAGACGCCGCAACGCGCAACCCTTCGCGGGTTTCTGCGTCCCAGTCTTTGCAAAGATCCCAAGCCGCATCCAAGGCCCTCTGATCATAGGTCAGCCCGACCCAAAGGGCTGGGAGCGCGCAAAGCCGACGCCACGGGCCGCCATCCGCCCCGCGCATCTCGATGAATTTCTTGATCCGTGCTTCGGGGAAAATCGTCGTCAGATGGTCAGCCCAATCGCTGAGCGTTGGCACTTCACCAGGAAGCGCGGGCAACTCACCCTTCAGAAAATCGCGAAACGACTGACCCAGCGCATCAAGGTATTTGCCATCGCGGTACACAAAATACATCGGCACATCGAGCGCGTAG
>CAZWZG010000029.1:8202-26305 GCA_964638245.1 uncultured Rhodobacterales bacterium | reverse complement strand
CGAGTTGAACCGCGACAACGCCCGCGCCGCCTGGCGCGACTATGCCGAAGTCATCGTTTGTTCCGATCGCGAAGCCATGGCCGCCTGTTCGGACGACTATGCGCCCGAGCACCTCACCGTGATGGCCGACGACCTCGACTGGTGGCTTGGGCGCCTGAGCTGCTACGGCTCGCTCTTCCTCGGCGAAGAAACGACCGTGTCCTACGGCGACAAGGCAACGGGCACGAACCACGTTCTGCCGACGTCCGGCGCAGCAAGCTACACCGGTGGCCTCTCGGTCCATAAGTATATGAAGATCGTCACTTGGCAGCGCGCCACGCGCGAAGGCTCCAAGGCCATCGCCGAGGCGACGGCCCGGATTTCCCGCCTTGAAGGCATGGAAGGCCACGCCCGCGCCGCCGATATCCGCCTCGCAAAGTATTTCCCACAGGAAAACTTCGACCTGTCTGCAGAAGGCTAAGCGCGATGAAGGCGTTGATCTATGAAGGCGTCGAGGATCTTGCGATCCGGGAACGTGCGGATCCGGTAGCGCCCGAGGGCGAGCACCTGATCCGCGTCGAAGCCGTCGGCATCTGCGGCTCGGACATGCATGCGTACCTCGGCCACGACGCCCGCCGCCCTGCCCCACTGATCCTCGGGCATGAGGGCGCGGGCACGATCGTGGGCGGGCCGATGGACGGACGGCGCGTGACGATCAACCCGCTTGTGGTTTCTGAAGACTGCCACGCCTGCCGCACGGGGCGCGAAAACATCTGCCCCGACAGGCAGATCATCTCGATGCCCCCACGCGAGGGCGCATTCGCGCAATACGTCACGATGCCTGAAAGCAACCTTGTGACGGTGCCCGACGACATCTCTTTCGACAAGGCCGCACTGACCGAGCCGATCGCCGTCAGCTGGCATGCGGCACGTCTGGCCTTGCGCGTGCTTGATCCTTCGGACGAAAAACGCGCGCTTGTGATTGGCGGTGGCGCGATTGGTCTTGCGGCTGCGCTTTGTCTCAAGGCGATGGGCTGCGAAGAGGTCATAGTCTCTGAGCCCAACGATTCGCGTCGCGCGCATTTGGTAGACGTCTGCGGACAGACCGTCACCAAAGCGCCAGAAGGCATGTATCCGATCGTCGTCGATGCAGTGGGGTATGCTGCCACACGTGCTACCGCGTCCGCTCACACGACGCCCGGCGGCGTCATCGTGCATATCGGCCTCGGCGAAGATGAAGGCGGGATCGACGTGCGACGTCTGACGCTGCAAGAGATCACGTTTATCGGTACATACTGCTACACCAAGCAGGATTTCCGCGACACGGCTCAAGCTATTTTCGATGGCCGTCTCGGTCCGCTCGACTGGTTCGAAAAACGCCCGCTCGATGACGGCCCACAGGCGTTCCGCGATATCCGTTCTGGCATCGTGGCTGCG
The DNA here is from genome assembly GCA_964638245.1 of uncultured Rhodobacterales bacterium. Taxonomy (GTDB): domain Bacteria; phylum Pseudomonadota; class Alphaproteobacteria; order Rhodobacterales; family Rhodobacteraceae; genus CAZWZG01. The sequence goes on along the minus strand of CAZWZG010000029.1, from coordinate 24,889 downwards.
CCGAAAATCGTCCTCGACCCATGGGCGTAAGACAAAAAACACAAGGGAGAACGACAGATGCATAAGAAAATCCTGGTGCCAATGGCCCTTGAGCACGACCTGTCGCCGCACCTTCTGGCGGTTGCGAAGGCCCTTCTTGCGGACGGCGGCGAAATCCATGCTCTGCACGTCTTTGAGAAACCGTATGGTCTGGCGGCCGCCATGGACGACGAAACGCTTGGCAACGCCAAATCCCGTGCGCACAAGCTTCTGATTGAGAAGCTCGACGCGCACCCCGACATTCAGGGCCACTTCGTCGAAGGGCGCCCGCATCGCACGATCGTCGAGTTCGCCAACGAAAACAGCGTCGATTGCATCGTCATCGGCTCTCATCAGCCCGATCTCACCGATTATCTTCTGGGCTCGACCGCGGCGCGCGTTGTGCGCCACGCATCCTGCTCTGTTCACGTCAGCCGGGGCAAATAGGCGCCCGGCCACCACTGGAGGAAAGGCCAAAGTGCCATGAGTATCGATAAACAGATGGTCGACGATCTTGTCGCCAACGACATCAGTTTCGTCACCACCGTGCCCTGCAAACAGCTTGCGGGCGTGATCGAAGAGGTCGAGGAGCGGGAAGAAATCTTCCACATCCCCTCGAACAAAGAAGACGAGGGAATGGGCCTTTGCGCAGGTGCATGGATGGGAGGCAAGCGTCCTTGCATCATCATGCAAAACACCGCCATCGGTGTGACGATCAACACGCTGGCGACACTGACCCAGTTCTACCGCTTCCCGCTGCCGATGCTCATTTCGTATCGCGGTGAGTTGCGCGAACCGGTTGCCTGTCAGGTCGAAATGGCGGTGCACACCAAGGCCCTTCTGGCCCAAATGCACATCCCGACCTATCACTTCCACAATCAGTCGGACGCCGATGAGTTCGACATGATCCTGAAGTACACCTTCATGTGCAACAAACCCGTGGCCATCCTGACCGATGCCAACTTCTGGGGAGGCTATGGCGACCAATGATACGCTCTGAAATCCTTCGCGAAATCGCCCCGATCCTCAAAGACCAGCTGATCGTCTGTAATATCGGCATTCCAAGCCAGGAATTGCATGCGATCATGGACCAGCCGTCGAACTTTTACATGCTGGGTACGATGGGCCTTGCCTCTTCAATCGGGCTTGGCCTTGCTCTAGCGCAACCAAAAACCGTCATCTCGATTGACGGCGACGGCTCGATCCTGACCAACCTCGGCACGTTGCCCACGATCGGCAACAACTGCCCGTCGAACTTCATTCTGATGATCATCGACAACGGCTCCTATGGCTCGACCGGTGACCAGCCGACCTATACGGGCCAGAAAACCGATCTTGCTGGCATGGCCCGCGCCGCAGGCTGCGACAACGTGGTCGAGGTGCAGGACGTCGACACCGGCAAGGCCCTGCAAGAGGCCATCGACAGCCAGAAAGGCACTGTCATGGTCGTCAAATGCGACAGCGGCAACGCCAAGATGCCGGTCATCACCATGGACCCGGTCGTCATCGCCGACCGCTTCATGAAGGCCGTCCGCGCCTGATGAGCGCTTCTGCCATCCATTCGGCAGCCGACGCGCGGCGCATCGCCAAGCGTCGGCTGCCATGGATGGTTTTCGACTATATCGACGGCTCCGCAGGGGCCGAAGCGGGGGCGGACCGCAACCGGACCGCCCTAGACGCCGCGACGCTCGAGCCGCGCATCCTGCGCAACGTCAGTGAACGCTCGCTCAATAAAACCGTCTTCGGCACCACCTCTGCCCGTCCCTTTGGCATCTCGCCCATGGGCATGTGCAACCTCTCGGCGCCAGGCGCCGATCTGATGCTCGCGCGGCTCGCGGCCAAGCACAAAGTGCCTCACGGGGTTTCCACCGTCGCCTCGACCCCGATGGAGAAAATCCTCGAGGTCGCCGAGGGCAACGCGTGGTTCCAGCTTTATTTCAGCGGGGATGGCACGGGCACAACCAAGCTCGTCGACCGCGCTGCCGCCGCCGGATATAAAACCCTCGTCCTGACCGTGGATGTCCCGGAAGTCGGCCGCCGCCCGCGGGAACTCCGCCACGGCTTCAAAATGCCGTTCAAGATCGGCCCCAAGCAATTCGTTGACTTCGCCCTCCACCCGCAATGGTCGCTGACAACGCTTTTCAAAGGGCGTCCGGAGATGGCGAATTTCCAGATGGACGGTTTTACCTTCGACCGCACCGAAAGCCGCGCCCGCGCCGACTGGGACACGCTGGCCCGTCTCCGCGACCAATGGAAAGGTCGGCTGGTGATCAAAGGCGTCACCTCGGTCGAAGACGCGCTGCGCCTCAAGACGGCTGGCGTCGACGCAATCCAAGTCTCCAACCACGGCGCGCGCCAGTTAGAAAGCGGCCCCGCCGCCTTTGACGCTTTGAAGGACATCCGCGCTGCGCTGGGCGACGACATGCCCCTCTTCTTCGACAGCGGCATCCGCACTGGCGAAGACGTCCTGAAATGCCTGAACGGTGGGGCCGACTACGTCCTACTCGGGCGCATCCTCCTCTTCGCCATCGCTGCCGGTGGCGAGGAAGGCCTGAACCGCCTCTGGGACATCCTCAGCGACGAGTTGAGCATCGCCATGGCGATGACAGGGCGCACGAACCTCGACCAGTAGTGTCAGGCCGACGTGCCGCCAATCAAAGCGGACAACTCAGCAACCTTTTCGGCCACAAGATCCGCGCGCCCGCGCGCTTCGACATTCAGCCGCAACAGCGGCTCGGTGTTCGAGGACCTCAGATTGAAGCGCCACTCCGGCAATTCCACACTTAACCCATCAAGTCGGTCGATGGACTTGGCCTCGGGTGCATAGCGGGCTTCGATCGCACGCATGATGGCCATCGCATCTTCGACACGGAAATTGATCTCTCCCGACGACGGGAATGCCGCGCGCATGTCAGCCACAAGCGCGGACAACCCACCTTGCGTCTTTGACACCAGTGACCAGATCAGCAACCAAGGGATCATCCCGCTGTCGCAATACATAAAATCGCGGAAGTAGTGGTGCGCCGACATTTCGCCGCCGTAGATTGCGCCAGACTTTCGCAAAGCTGCTTTCAGAAATGCGTGGCCCGTTGGCGCGGCAACGGCCGTTCCGCCCGATGCTTCAACTGTCGCAATGGTGTTGAGCACCACACGAGGGTCATGAACGATCGTCGCGCCCGGCTCAGCGTCCAGCATTGCCTTCGCAATGAGCGCCACGACGTACTCGCCATCGATAAACGCCCCTGTCTCATCAAAAAAGAAACAGCGGTCCGCATCGCCATCCCAAGCCGCGCCAAATGCGGCTCCGTTTGATTTGACGGCGTCGATCGTCACACGTCGATTGGCCGGAATGAGGGGGTTGGGAATGCCAAGGGGAAAGGTCTGATCCGGGTCAAAACCAATACGCTCGACGCGGCCGGTTGGAAGCTTGGCAAGCAACGCATCCACCATCGGACCCGCAACCCCATGGCCCGCGTTCAAGACCATGGGCATGGGCGCAAGTTCACTTGTATCGGTCATCGTCAAAACCCGCTCGACGAACGCATCCCGAAGGTTCACGCCGTCAACCTTGCCGCGTTTGCCCGAAGTATGAAGCGATCCATCGGCGGTCGCGGATTTAATCGTTTGAAATTCTTCATCCGATAAAGGCCTCGCGCCCGGGCCGACCATCTTGAAGCCGTTGTCACCAATCGGATTATGGGACGCCGTCACCATGATCCCGGCCCCTGCCCCAAGGTGATCCGTCCCGAAGTACATTTCTTCGGTCCCGCAAAGCCCCAAGTCGCTGACGTCCGCCCCAAAGGCCGCGATGCCCTGCATAAGGGCATGCGACAAAGCTTGCGAACTGGGCCGAACATCGCGCCCCACGACCACGTGTTCTGCCTCTAGAACCTCTGCGACCGCAAAACCCAGCGCGAAGGCAAAAGCCTCGTCAAGCTGATCTCCAACCCGTCCACGGATGTCATAGGCTTTGAATGCGCTGGTGTCCGGCATGGGTGCGATCAACTTTCGGTTGTTTGCGTGCCTAGCAACTATGCCCAATAGCTACCAGTGTGATCTCATTGCGCGGCGACGTGATCTGCTATGGCGCGCTTGTAAAGCGTGCGAATGCGCGACGTCATCTCGCGGCTCCCGTCTCCGATGGGCTTTCCATCAATGGATGCAACTGGCGTCTGGGCGCCAAATGTGCCGGTCAAAAACGCCTCGTCCGCGCCGTAAGCTTCATAGAGCGAGTAGTTCTTCTCAAACACAGGAATGCCGTCCGCACGGCACAGGTCGATGACCTTCTGGCGCGTGACTCCGTTCATGCAATAGTCGCCGGTCGAGGTCCAAACCTCACCCCGCCGGACTATGAAGAAGTTGCAGGCGTTCGTGGTATTTACGAACCCGTGGGGGTCCAGCATCAGCGCTTCGTCAGCACCTGCCTGCTCGGCCTGCAGACAGGCGATCACGCAATTCAGCTTGGAGTGGCTGTTGTATTTCGCGTCCTGGCTCATCGGCAGGCCGCGCACCTGCGGGACAGTCGCCAAACGGATCCCGGTAGACTGCAACTGATCCACGGGCTTGGAATGCTCCATGATGATGACCAGCGTCGGACCAGATTGGCTCAGGGAGGGGTGCTGAAACGGTTTAACCTTCACCCCGCGGGTCAGCATCAAACGGCAGTGCACATCCGTTTCCATCCCATTAGCGCGTCGCGTCGCCTCAAGCGCATCAAAGATGCCCTGCTTGTCCGTTCCGACATCAAGGCTGACCGCTTTGCAGGAGTTGAAGAAGCGATCCATGTGCTCGTCAAAAAACGCCCAGACCCCGTCATAGAGCCGCAACCCCTCCCACATCCCGTCACCCAGCATGAACCCGGAGTCATAGACAGACACCTTCGCTTCGTCGCGATGGACGATGTCTCCATTCACGTAGATCTGGATATCGGCGTTGCGCGGGTCTTCTAGCGCGTCATGGGTCGTTCGGGCTTTGGTCATTGCGGCCTGTCTCGTTTGGTCAATCCAAGCGAACCACGGATCGCGTTGAGCCGAAAGCCTCCATTCCTTGATTTGAAAGAAGTGGTGGGCGACCCTGGAATCGAACCAGGCATGGGTCTCCCCGGCGGAGTTACAGTCCGCTGCCGCACCTTGCAGCACGTCGCCCTTGTCTGCCGATATGCTCAGCAGCGCGACGGTCGGGATACTGATGCACTGGCGTGTCGTCAACTCCTATTGTGTCGCTCGCACCTTTCACAGCCGAGAGTTTAATGCCATCACCCGCACCATGGCAGATACTCGGAAAGCAGGGCGCAAGCCCACATGGGTGATCGACAAGGAAAAGGCGGCGAAAGCGTCTTTCTGGATCTTCGGGCTGCACGCTGTTGAAGAGGCTTTGCGCAATCCGCGGCGGGTAAAACTCCGGCTGGTCGTGACCCGAAACGCTGCAGCAAAACTGGAGGATGCGATTGCGGCGTCCGGCATGTCTCCAGAACTTTCCGACCCACGCAAATTCGCGGCCCCGCTGGATCCCAATTCCGTGCACCAAGGGGCAGCGCTGGAGGTGCGCCCGCTCGATTGGGGCGCTCTGCCCAACTACCTGTTGAGCGAGCGGCCACTGCTGTGCCTCGACAGGGTCAGTGACCCGCACAATGTCGGCGCGATCTTACGCTCGGCGGAAGTCTTCGGGGCCGCAGCAGTGATCGCGCCCGCGCGCCATTCGGCGCCAGAAACAGGTGCCTTGGCCAAAACGGCTTCGGGCGCGCTAGAACGCCAGCCCTATTTGCGGGTCCAGAACCTTGGGAACGCATTGCAGGAAATGCAAAAGGCCGGGCGGACGGTTATTGGTCTGGATGGGGAGGCCGCATCGACGTTGGACGATGCACCGATCGGACCCTTGTCCCTTGTCCTTGGTGCCGAGGGCCCCGGATTACGTGAACGCACGCGCGAAACCTGCGACCTATTGGCTCGCATTCCATTTGCGGGCGACTTTGGCTCTCTCAACGTCTCAAATGCCGCCGCAGTCTCCCTATATGCGGTGGGGAGACGGACATGACGACATTCAGCAAGATCGCAACCTGCTGCTATTGTGGCACCCGCGCGACACTCGTCTTGAGCGGGCGAGACCGGCACGAATTGGCCTGTTCGTCGTGCGGAGCACCTTTGCACGATATGAAAATGCTCAAGACCGAGCATCCTGGGCACCGCGATCTGGTGAAACCGCGCAGGGAAAAATCCTATCGCGACTATGAGCGTCCCAGAGCCACAAAGAAGAAAAAGAAGAAACGCCAAGGGTTTGCAGAGTGGTTCATGGAAGAAGCATGGGACGCAATCGAAGACATCTTCGACTAGAATCGTAACATTCCTGACGGACGGTCACGGTTCTGAGAGGGGGGCTGTCAGACGGGTCTTGGGCTGCCAAGATTGAGGCAAGACACAAACACGCGCCCGGAGATCCTGATGCTGAACCGACGTACCTTCCTGATTGCTGCCGCAACCGCCCCTGCCGTTGCCGCCCTCGCCACACGCGCCACTGCCGCTGAACCCCAAGTATTTTCGAGCGGGGGTGCCGCCATCAATGGATATGACCCTGTAGCCTACTTCACCGATGCCGCCCCGGTAGAAGGCAGTGCCGAATTCTCGACCGAGTGGAACGGCGCGACGTGGCAATTCGCCACGCCCGAGAACCTCGCGACTTTCGAGGCGGACCCCGAAGCCTTTGCTCCACAGTTTGGCGGGTATTGCGCCTATGCGGTTGCGCGCGGCTACACGGCCAAGACCGACCCCGACGCATGGACGGTGCATAACGGCAAGCTATACCTCAATTTTTCCAAAGGTATCCGCCGTCGCTGGCTCCGGGATATCGATGGTGAGATCGTTCAGGGCGAGGCCAACTGGCCGAGCGTGCTTGGCTGATTAACGCCCGTTAACGGTTGCGAACGCCGGGTTAACGCCCTGTTCACAACTCTGCGACACTCTCTTCAAAGGCAATAGGACCTGCCTATGTAAGTGTTACGGCGGAAGGTTCGGAACACTTTTCGCCAAATGACACTGTCCCTCGTTCCGTAACTTGCGCCCGTGCCGTTGGCCGGGCGCATTTTTATTCGGACCGCGCGTTTTTTTCGGCGATGCCGGACGTACCCTCACGGCGCTCCAGTTCGGCCAAGATGTCACTCAACGCGACATCGCGCGACGCACACACAACAAGAAGATGATAGAGCACATCCGCAGCTTCTGCTGTCAGAGCCTCGCTTGTACCCGAGACCGCTTCAATCACGGCTTCCACGGCTTCCTCGCCAAGCTTTTCTGCGCATTTGGCAGGGCCTTGTGCCAGTAGCTTTGCGGTCCATGACTCATCAGGATCAGCGCCCTTGCGGGTTTCAATCGTCGCCGCAAGGCGTTCCAAAGCGTTCATGTCAGCCTCACAGGAATACCGGCTTCAGCCATATGCGCCTTGGCTTCGCCGATGGTGTAGGTGCCAAAGTGAAAGATCGACGCGGCCAGAACCGCTGACGCTCCGCCCTTGGTGACACCGTCGACGAGGTGGTCCAATTCTCCCACACCACCGCTGGCGATGACCGGGACGCTGACGGCATCGCTCACCGCACGAGTCAATTCGTTGTCGAATCCGATTTTCGTGCCATCGCGATCCATTGAGGTCAGCAGAATTTCTCCAGCGCCCTTTGCCGTTACGGTGCGCGCAAATTCCAATGCGTCGATACCGGTTTCGCGACGACCACCATGGGTGAAGATTTCCCATCGGCCGGGCGCGACCGACTTGGCGTCAATCGCAACCACGATGCATTGCGAGCCAAAACGGTCCGCAGCGCGTGCCACGACATCCGGGTCGGCCACCGCGGCGGAGTTGAAGCTGACCTTGTCGGCACCTGCCAGAAGAAGCGCCCGAACATCCTCGGCCGTGCGCACCCCACCTCCAACGGTTAACGGCATGAAGCAATGCTCAGCCGTGCGTCGTGCCAGATCGAACATCGTCCCGCGATTTTCATGGGTCGCCTTGATGTCGAGAAAGCAAAGCTCGTCCGCCCCGGCCGCGTCATAAGCAATCGCCGCCTCCACAGGGTCACCTGCATCGATAAGATCGACAAAATTGACGCCTTTGACGACACGGCCCTCGGCGACGTCCAGACAAGGTATGATCCGCGTTTTCAACATTGAGGCTGGCTTAGCGATCAAAACGCCGGGATTCCAGACCGGAACGTGACTTCACACACGCCCTTTGACCGTTAGACTGAATCCACGACGTTTTTAGGGGGCATTATGGATATTAGAATTGGACGGCTTGACGTCACGCTTACGCCGGTGGACTTCAAAACGATGAACGCCGATCACAGGGACACCGTCGACGATCGCCGGCAGACCATCGTTCAGTTCCGGGATTGCTTTACAAAGCAAGCGAAACCAACACCGCCAAAGCTTAATGGATGGCTGTACACACTGGTCGTTGCGCATCCGAACGCCTTGGTTCCCGGCCCCTCTTTTGAAAGCAAGCAGGCGAGTGCGGAAAGGTTCTTTTTCAGAGCCGCAGGTTTGCAGCGACAGGCCAAAGGCCTTTCTCGTCAGCTGACGAACCAATTCGCGAGCTATCGATTTACCATTCCTTACAACACGCTTGTTCTTGGGCAAAACATCGACAAGACCGTCGCGCTGATCACAACAGGACAGTACCGGATCTATCGAATGACAAACATCGCCCTTGGGCTCATGAACACATACTATCTCATGGTCCCGTACATGGTTACACATCGGCCAATCTACTATGGACAATGCTACAGCCCAGGGTTTTCGCCCTATGACGGGGGCTCTCGCGAGGCCACAACGCATGTGCAACGTTTCAGGCCGGTCAAAAGGGATGCTGTCCGCACCAATCAGGAACGTTTACGCAAGCGCATCCCGGACCGTGCCGGACGCGCCTTCGAGAAGGCAGAAATCGACACCCAGATGGCGGAGTGGCTTGAAGGGCTGCGAGAGCAGTAGCTCTCGATGTCGCTCAACCGAGCGCTTTGAGCGCCGCTTTCAGATCGATCGCCCCGTCATAAAGCGCGCGCCCGCTGATAGCGCCGGCAATCACGCCAGTGTCGCGCAGCGCTTCGAGGTCGGACAGGTGTGAAACGCCACCCGAGGCGATGACGGGGATGTCGACGGCGCGCGCGAGCTCCGCCGTTGCCTCGACGTTGGGTCCCCCCATCGCGCCGTCCCTATCGATATCCGTGTAGATGATCGCAGCGATCCCCGCGTCGGCAAATTGGCGCGCCAGATCGATGACCATGACGTCCGTTTCTTCGGCCCACCCGCGCGTCGCGACGCGGCCTGCCCGGGCATCAAGGCCGACGGCGACCTTGCCGGGAAACGCTGCCGCGGCTTGCCGGACGAGATCGGGATCCTCGACCGCGACGGTGCCCAGAATGACCCGTGCGACCCCGCGCTCTAGCCACGCGGCGATCCCGTCCATGTCGCGAATCCCGCCGCCGAGCTGAAGCGGGACGTCTACCGAATCGAGAATCGCTTCGACTGCGGCTCCGTTGACCGGCTGCCCCGCAAAAGCACCGTTCAGATCCACGATGTGCAACCATTTCGCGCCCGCTTCGACGAAGCTCTTGGCCTGGGCCGCGGGATCGTCGCCAAAAACCGTGGCCTTCTCCATATCGCCCTTCAAAAGCCGTACGCATTGGCCGTCTTTGAGATCAATTGCCGGGTACAAATCCATACTTATGGCTTCCATTTCAGAAAGTTGGCGATCATTTTTAAACCGGCGGCCTGGCTTTTTTCCGGGTGAAACTGCGTGCCGATCATCGTATCGCGGCCAACAATCGCTGTGACGTCACCGCCATAGTCCGTGTGGGCCAGCCGTTGTTCCGCGCGGGTCGTCGCCATGTGGAAAGAGTGCACGAAGTAAAAATGCTCTCCGCTCTCGATTCCGTCTAGAACCGCGTGGGTTTGATCGACAATCAGGTCATTCCAACCCATGTGCGGGATTTTCAATTTCGAACTATCCGGTCGGATCGGTACAACTTCGCCGTCGATCCATCCAAGCCCATCGGTCGGCTCGTACTCAAGACCGCGTGTCGCCATCAACTGCATTCCGACACAGATCCCCATAAATGGGCGGCCCTTGTCTTCAACGGCCTCGCGCAGGGCATCAAATAGTCCAGCTTTGCCGCGCAATGCTTTGACGCAGGATGGAAAAGCACCGTCACCCGGCAAGACAATGCGATCCGCCTTGGCGACAGTGTCTGCGTCCTCTGTGACAACAACATCACCCGCCCCGACCTCGGCCGCCATGCGTTGAAACGCTTTCTCGGCCGAGTGGAGGTTTCCGCTTTCGTAGTCGATCAGCGCCGTCAGCATTGCACTATTCCAACAATTCGCCCGCTAGAGCGTGCCTTTGGTCGATGGCACCGCATTACCGGCCCGTGGATCGGTCTCAAGCGCCATGCGAAGAGCGCGCGCGACGGCTTTGAAGCTCGCCTCGGCGATGTGGTGGCTGTTGATGCCCCGGATTTGGTCGATATGCAGCGTGATGCCGCCGTGGGTCGAAAACGCCTGAAAGAACTCGCGCACAAGCTCGGTGTCAAACGTTCCGATCTTGGGCGCGGTGAACGAAACACCCCAACCAAGGTAAGGCCGCCCCGATAGGTCCAGTGCCGCACGAATCAGCGTGTCATCCATAGGGAGGTGCGATTCGCCGTAGCGGCGAATCGAGCGTTTGTCGCCCAGCGCTTGCGTTAGAGCTTGTCCAAGCGCGATCCCGGTATCCTCGACCGTGTGGTGATCATCGATGTGCAAATCGCCGGTTGCCTTGACCGTCACGTCCATCATCGCGTGGCGCGCGAGTTGGTCGAGCATGTGGTCAAAGAACCCAACGCCCGTCGCATTGTCATAGGTGCCGGTCCCGTCGAGATCGACGGTCACGCTGATCTTCGTTTCCGAAGTCGTACGCTCGATCGTGGCTTTGCGCATGGCGCTGTCCTTTTTGCCCTAGTGCGCGCCTCTTTGCATGGGCGATCCCTGCACGGCAAGAGGCCTGGAACGGCATCGCCCATGGATCGTTGCCCGCCCGCCCCGCTTTTGGTGCCCATGTGGGTCACAATCCCGGTCAAAACTTCGCCACATTTTCCGGATAAGAAACAATACGACGGGCATGTCGGCAGCGTGCTTGTCATTCGGACTTCGCCCGGTTTCCGGGTGTCCGAGCTCCTCCCTGACTGGACAGGCCGCGCTCCATGCGCGGCCTTTTTTTAGGCTTCGATGGGTTCGATCAGTTCTGAACCCGTCGCACGGTTCGAATTCACCGCCCGATCCACACGATGTAAGACCAGCGCATCCTCCGGGGCCGCCTTCATCAAGGTCGCTGCCCCCTTTCCCGCTTCACCGAGCCACAGCGGCCAATCTTCGGGCGACAAAATCACTGGCATGCGATGGTGAATGGCAGACATCGCGTTATTTGCGCTCGTCGTAACAATCGCGCAGGTCACCAGCGGCTCGTCACCTTTGTCCCAGACCTGCCAAACGCCCGCGAACGCCAGCGGTGCATCGTCCGAGGACCGAATATACCAAGGAAACCGCGTTCCTTCCGCATCCTTGGTCCATTCATAGAACCCCGTCGCCGGGATCAGGCACCGCCGCTCGCGTGCAGCGGCCCGAAACGCAGGCTTGTCCGCAATCGTCTCTCCCCGCGCATTGATCAGAAGCGGACCATCGGTCGGCGATTTCGCCCAATGGGGGATGAACCCCCAGCGCATCGCACGCAGTCGTCGCCGCTCGTCCCCCATGACCACCACATGCACCTGCGTCGTCGGGCACACATTGTAATTGGGCACCCCCGGCAAATCATTGTCCGGCGCTGCATCAAAAAGCTGCGCCATGGCGTCATCGGGAAGCGTGATGGCAAATCGTCCGCACATCCCCCGAGCCTAACTCCGCCTGCGCAAAAGAAAAGGCGCGCCCGAAGACGCGCCTTTCCATCATTTCAGAACGATCACTCGTTGATTGTGATTCGACCTTCGATATACGGGGTCACCGGTGCGTTTGCTGCAAGGAACTCCTCAAACACATCGGCCAAGTCCGGTCCGAAGTCATATGCGTTCTCAGCATCAACGAACATCGAGTACCCATCTCCGCCACGACGCAGGAAGTCGTTGGCAGCCACACCGTACATCTTGTCCATGTCCAGCGGAACGAAGCTGTCACCTTCCATGACCATGATGTCGCTGATCCGCTCACCCGTCGGCGCCGACTTGTTGATCGTGTACTTCAGACCCGCAACTTGCGCAAAGCGGCCCGTCGCATCCGGATCGTCATACTGCGTCACTGCGTTTTCCAGCGCTGCCTTCACGGCAGAGCCCGGGATGAAGAACGTGGCCAGCACGTTCTGGAACGGCAGAACCGAGATAACCTCACCCTTGGTGATGTCGCCCGGATCGATCGAGGCGCGGATACCGCCGCCGTTCTGGATGGCAATCTGGATGCCCTGATCCTTGGTCCGTTCAAGAATAGCGTCCGCAATCAGGTTGCCCATCTCGCATTCCATGAACCGGCAGCTTTCGCGCTGACCGTCTAGACTGACCGCGGCCTCGGCAACAACCTGGTTGCGGAACGCGTCCAGAGGTTCAGCAAGCGATGCAAGGCGTGCAACGACGCCTTCGTCCTCCGGAATGTTCGTATCAAGTAGGATCGGCTCACCCACGGCAGACGTGACATTGCCGTCATCGTCAAAGGTGACCTCAAGCTCACCAAGGTACTTGCCGTACGCAAATGCCTGAACAATCGGCACACCGTTCATCATCGAAGGATAGCTATCGACCGCACCGTCATCCGTGTTTGAAAGAAAAGTGTTCGAATGACCGCCGACAATTACGTCAAGGCCCTGAGTGTTCATCGCAATCATTTGATCGGTCGCAAAGCCGGAGTGGCTAAGGAGTATGATCTTGTCGACGCCATCTGCCTCCAGCGCGTCGATCTCAGCCTGAACGGCGGGGCTTGGATCAAGAAATGAAATATTTGGACCCGGCGAAGAGATTTCGTCCGTGTTCGCCGGAGTGGCACCAATCAAACCAATACGCTCGCCCGCCTTTTCGATAACTACAGATTTTTTGATCAAGTCCCTAACTGCCGGTTCTGCAGATAGGTCGGCGTTTGACATCAATACGGGAAAATTGACTTGTTGAATAAAACGCGCAAGCCCTTCCGGACCTTTATTGAATTCGTGGTTTCCGACGACCATTGCGTCATAGCCAGCGCGGCTCATCATTTCGGCCTGTACGTCACCAGAATACACTTGGAAAAACAGAGTGCCCTGGAACTGGTCACCGGCGTCAACCACAAGAAGGTTGTCGTGACGCTCGCGCGCCCGCGCAATCGCTGTGGCCACGCGGGCCATACCGCCAAAGCACTTGCCTTCTTCGTTGTCACCTTCGCGGCAAGCGTTGTTGAACCGGCTGATCGGCTCGAACCGGTCGTGGAAGTCATTGGTGTGCACGATGGTAATGGAATACTCCGCCATCGCCGCACCGGCTGAAAGCGCAGCTGCCGCCGTCGCTGTAAGAAGTGGTTTGAGCATCATGTGCCCCCCCTGTCGTTTCTCTTCTGATTGTACCGAGCCCGGGCAGAACGGGCCTCATGCCCAATCCCGCCTCAGATTGCATGGAATTGCAACATCTATCCGAAGGTCGGGCGCGTCCAAGGCGCCTTGACCTTGCGTGGCCTTGGGGTCATGCCCCTTTTTCATGCTGATCTACAAAATTTTCCGCGCGAACGAGATGGCCGCTTTTGAGGCCGCTGGCGAAACCGAGGGCGCGCCGATCGATCTGACCGACGGCTATATCCACTTTTCAACCGCGGAAACCGTGGCCGAAACGGCCGCAAAGTATTTCGCTAATGTCGAAGGGCTGGTCCTTCTGACGGTGGATGCCGACACGTTGGGCGACGCGCTCAAATGGGAACCCGCGCGCGGCGACGTCCTGTTCCCGCACCTCTACCGGCGCTTGCGCATGGACGACATTATCGCCCGACACGAGCTGCCGCTCGTGGATGGCAGCCACGTCTTCCTGGACGTTCTGGCATGAGCCTCACCGAAGCCATCGGCCTGCGCGCACTACGGGCATTCGACCCCGAACGCGCCCATGGCCTGTCATTGGCCGCGCTCCGTGCTGGTCTCGCGCCCCTTCCCGGCCCCGTCAGCACGCCGCGACTGGCCACAACGCTCGCCGGCATCCCGCTCGACAACCCCGTCGGCCTCGCTGCAGGCTATGACAAGAACGCCGAAGCACTCGCGCCCCTCATGCGCGCTGGCTTTGGCTTCCTCGAGGTGGGCGCGGCAACGCCCCACCCCCAACCCGGCAACCCTAAACCGCGCCTGTTCCGCCTCACACCAGACCGCGCCGCCATCAACCGATTTGGCTTCAACAACGACGGCATGGACACGATCACCGACCGCCTCGCCGCGCGCGCCAAGGGCATCCCCGTCGGCCTCAACCTCGGCGCCAACAAGGACAGCGAGGATCGCCTGGCTGACTTTGCCCGTGTCTTTGAACGCGCTGGCCCTCACGTCGACTTCGTCACCGTCAACGTCTCTTCCCCCAACACCGAGGCGCTGCGCGACCTGCAAGGCGCAGATGCCCTGCGCGCGCTCCTGACTGGCGTCACAGCCATCCGCGAAAGCCTCGCCACCCGCGTCCCAGTCTTCGTCAAAATCGCCCCCGACCTCAGTGCCACTGAAATTGCAGCCGCCGTGGAGGCCACCATCGAAGCCGGCGCCGACGGCATGATCGCCACGAACACCACGCTGGCCCGCGACGGCTTGGCCTCACGCATGAAGGACGAGAAAGGCGGCCTCTCGGGTGTGCCGCTGTTCGATCCCTCCACACGCGTCCTCGCCCGCGTTTCGGCTTTGAGCGAGGGCCGCCTGGCCCTGATCGGCGTGGGCGGGATCACCAGCGCAGAAGACGCCTACACCAAAATCCGCGCCGGGGCGCATGCGGTGCAGCTTTATACGGCGATGGTCTATCAGGGCCTCTCGCTGATCCCGAAGATCGCGCACGGCCTCGACACGCTCCTACAAAGGGATGGCTTTGCAACCGTCGCTGAGTCCGTTGGAACCGATCGCGAACGCTGGCTCTAGACGGCGATGTCGCGCTCAAGTGGTGGATAGCGGAAGGCCAGCGTCAGGCCGCGCACCGCAAACGACAATAGAAGTGCAATCCAAAGGCCGGTGTTGCCCAGCGGCCCGACGAGTACAAGCGCTGCGATACAATACGCCGCAAAGGCGATAACCATCATGTTGCGCATGTCGCGGGTCCGTGTTGCACCGATAAAGATGCCATCGAAAATCCACGCAGGCCCGCCAATAAGCGGCGCTAGAACCATGAAAAGAAGAAAGCTCTTGGCTTCGATGCGCACGTCCTCTGCCGTCGTCATTAGATCAATAAAGAACCCGCCCGCCAAAGCGAAAACCAACGCGAGAGCGATCACAATAATCGTCGATTGGATAGCCGTGATAACCACCGTTCGCCGGAAGGCCGCGCGGTTCCCTGCGCCCTTGGCCTGCCCGACCAGTGTTTCGGCAGCAAAGACCAACCCATCAAGCGAAAACGCAGTCACGAAAACGAACTGGATCAGCACCTGATTGGCCGCAAGCGTGACATCGCCCAAGCGCGCCCCGATGAAGACGAAGGAGACGAAGATCGCCTCCAGCATGGCCGTGCGCAGAAACAGGTCCGTGTTGACCTTGACCATGCGTGAGATCTCCGGGCCGTCGATGGCCCGCGCCCAGTCGTTCCAATAAGGGCGCAGCAGGGCATCCCGCACGAGCCAAAGACCAACGACGATCCCGGACCATTCCGCGATGAACGTGGCCCATGCCACGCCTTCGACGCCCCAACCGAAACCCAGCACGAAGACGAAATCCAGCACGATGTTGAGCCCGTTGGTCCAGACCTGAAGCACAAGGACACCGCGCGTTCGCTCATGGGCGATCAGCCAACCCGTGATCCCATACATCGCGATCATGGCAGGAGCTGACCAGATCCGGATCGAAAGATAGCTCTGGGTCAGGCTTTCGACCTCTTCCGACCCGGGTGCCAGGGCCAGCGCGCCAGCAAAAAGCGGCCACTGGAGCAGGATCAGGCCAACCCCCATCGCCAGGCCAAAAACAACCGAGCGTGTCAGCAACACATCCGCTTCAGCCCTGTCATCCCGCCCGAGCGCCTGGCTCGTCAGGCCCACCGTCCCCATGCGGAGGAACCCAAACAGCCAATAAAGAGCCGTCAGTATAAAGGCCCCCATCCCCACCGCACCAATCGGGGCGGCTTCGCCCAATTGGCCGACTGCCGCCGTATCAGCGATGCCCAAAAGCGGGATCGTCGCATTGGAAATCACGATCGGAAATGCGATCGTTATGACGCGCCGATGGGATATTTCCCCTTGTTTTGCTTGAGCGCCGGTGGCCAATACACTTTCCAAGTTTAGATGCATGTCCAGGTGCCAGATCGGCCACGCGAAAAACATGCATTGTTTGCAGCCGCTCTTTGACGAGTGTTTACGCGGCACAGAAAAGCAGAGTAGCCTTGGCTGCGGAGAAGACAAATGGACGACATAAGACTGTCATTCAAGGAAATGTGCGAGCGGTTCGATGTGACCCCTCGTACGCTGCGCTACTACGAATACATTGAACTGCT
>CAZWZG010000029.1:0-8102 GCA_964638245.1 uncultured Rhodobacterales bacterium | reverse complement strand
GATGACGCTGCGTCGTTTCCCAAATACACGCAACGGCAGACGAATTTCACACTTGGAAAACGCCTCTCTGGCATCCTACTAATTTGCAACCGGTCTCAATAAACAACAGGACGGCCACTTGAACGACGAGATGACGACTACGATTGGCGGAAGTGATGACTCCTGGATGACCATTCGGGAGATGTGTAAAGAGTTCGACGTCACATCCCGTGCGCTGCGGTTTTACGAAGCCAAAGAGCTGATTTTTCCGCGCCGGGAAGGCACGCGGCGTCTTTATAACAAATCGGACCGGGCTCGCCTGAAACTGATCCTGCGTGGCAAACGCTTCGGATTTAGCCTTGAGCAAATCCGCCAGCTTTTGAACATGTACGGGTCCGATACGCAGGAGGCCGTTCAGCTTCGCGCGGTCTACGCTGCAGCCGTGAAACGCCTGGGCGAACTTGAAAGAGACCGTGCTGAGCTCGATTCAGCCATTGAAGACCTGAAAGACCACATCGCTTGGGGCGAGAACCAGCTTGCCCAACTCGGAGAACCCGCAAAAGCGGCCGAGTAAGCGACAGACAAACAGATATGGAGGTTGCGCGTGGCCAATTACACCGCGCCGGTGGACGATATCCAATTCGTCCTGCACGATATGCTTGCCGTTTCGCAAAGCGACATCCCCGGCTATTCCGACCTTGAACCCGAGTTCACCGAAGCCGTCCTGAACGAGGCGGGCAAACTTGCCTCAAACGTTCTGGCGCCCCTGAACAGTGTGGGCGACGAAGAAGGTTGCGTACTCGAAAACGGCGTCGTCCGCACACCAAAGGGCTTCAAGGAAGCGTTCGATGAGTTGCGTGAAGGTGGCTGGATGGGTCTGGATGCCGATCCCGAATACGGTGGCCAGGGCCTGCCCCACCTCCTGAACGCCGCCGTGGGCGAGCTTTTCAGCGCCGCCAACACTGCGTTCCAAATGTACGCCGGCCTGACCCATGGTGCGGCCTACGCCATCGACGTCAACGGCTCGGACCAGCAAAAGGCGACCTATCTGCCGCCAATGATTGCAGGCCGCTGGACCGGCACGATGAACCTGACCGAGCCGCAATGCGGCACCGACCTCGGCCTCATCCGCACGAAGGCCGAGCCGCAAGCCGATGGAACCTTTAAGATTTCCGGCCAGAAGATCTGGATTTCATCCGGTGAACACGACATGGCAGAGAACATTGTCCACCTTGTCCTCGCCAAGATCCCCGGCGGCCCAGAGGGCGTCAAAGGCATCTCGCTTTTCATCGTGCCCAAGTTCCTCGTGAACGACGACGGCTCGCTGGGCGAGCGCAACGGCGTCTCCTGCATCAGCCTTGAAAAGAAGATGGGCATCCACGGCAACGCCACCTGTGTCATGCAACATGACGAGGCGACGGGATATCTCATCGGCGAAGAACACAAAGGCCTGCGCGCCATGTTCTACATGATGAACGACGCCCGGCTGTCCGTTGCTTTGCAAGGATATTCCCAGGCCGATCGCGCCTATCAGATGGCCGTCGAGTGGGCCCGCGAACGCCGCCAGGGCCGTGCCATCCCGAAGCCCGCAGAACCGGACGCATCGGCGGATAACATCCTCGTGCACCCTGACGTTCGCCGAAACCTCATGGACCAGCGCGCCTTCATCGAAGGTGGCCGAGCGCTCACGATGTGGGGCCTGACCATGCTGGACGCCTCCGCGCGCAAGAAGGACGAAGACGCCGATGCTCTTCTGTCCCTCCTGACCCCGGTGCTTAAGGGCTTCCTCACCGACAAGGGCTTTGACACCACGGTGCTGGCTCAGCAAACCTTCGGCGGCACCGGCTTCACGCGGGACGCCGAAGTCGAACAGATCGTCCGCGATACCCGTATTTCGATGATCTACGAAGGCACGAACGGTGTACAAGCGCTTGATCTCGTGGGGCGCAAACTGCCAGCAAACGGCGGCAAGGCGATGTTGGCCTTCTTCGAATTGGTCAAAACCTTCATCAAGGAAAACGCTGATGATCCGGTGCTTTCCGATGGGTACCTCGAGCAGTTGAAGGCCGCCTCCAAGGACCTGCAGGCCGCCGCGACCTACTTCGTCGCCGAAGGCATGAAGAACCCGGCCAACGCTCTGGCGGGGTCTTATGACTTCATGCATCTCTTCGGACATGTCGCCATGGGCCTGACCTGGGCGCGGCTGGCGAAAGCCGCTGCAACGGCCAAGGAAAATGGCACCCGCCCGGCTGACTTCTGCGATGCAAAGATCATCACGGGCCGCTACTATATGGCACGCCACCTTCCGGCGACCGCGATGCATCTGGCGCGAATCCAGACCGGCGCGGAGCCGGTGATGGCACTGGACGAAGCCGCCTTCTGAGGATGACATGCCCAAACGCCTCCGCCTGACCCGCCGTTTCCCGGTTGCCATGACCGAAGACGGATACCGAAGGCTGAGGCGTTTTGCGTCTGATGCGGGCCTAGACGAAGGCGAAGCGCTATCGTTCCTCTTTGAGCATTTTGACAGCGTCATGGACGCCGAAAAACTGACCGCCCGGCTTAGAATTTTCAACTCGGAGCTAGAGGCGAGGAAGCGCTAAGAAACTTTTTTGCCTCCGGCGGCGGTATTTTCAACAAGAAGAAGACCAAAGTCAGCGCCCCGACGACCACGTCAGGCGTTCACCGGGGCGCCTTCTCCTTGTACGGTCATCGGCTCCGCAGCCTGTACCGCGAGACCGATCCAAACCAATCATGGTTAAAACTTCGTTGTCGCTTCTTCTTGTTCCAAATACCTCACGGGGGGTGCAGGGGGCGTGAAGCCCCCGCTGTCGCGAAGTTCGTGACCCCACGGAACGCAAAATGACGTGATGTCACGACACTTTCGACACAGGCTGTGGATTGCTAGATCATTATCAACGCACGCACGCCGGAGGACACCATGGCCGACGCCTACATCTACGACGCAATCCGTTCCCCCCGCGGCAAAGGCCGCGCTGATGGGTCCCTCAACGAGATGACCGCCGTTCGCTTGTCCGCCGACATGCTAAACGCGGTTAAGGAGCGTAACGACCTCGACACCACGCAGATCGAAGACGTCATCTGGGGCAACGCCACACAGGTTGCCGAACAAGGCGGCTGCCTTGCCCGCTCTGCCGTCCTTCTTT
This sequence comes from uncultured Rhodobacterales bacterium, assembly GCA_964638245.1. Classification (GTDB taxonomy): domain Bacteria; phylum Pseudomonadota; class Alphaproteobacteria; order Rhodobacterales; family Rhodobacteraceae; genus CAZWZG01. The sequence goes on along the minus strand of CAZWZG010000029.1, from coordinate 4,956 downwards.
CCGACCTCGACGAACGCGTCCCGGGTCTTTCGATCAACCGATTTTGCGCCTCCGGTATGGAAGCCGTGAACCTCGCCGCTAACCAGGTCGCAGGCGGCGCCGGGCAAGCCTATATCGCGGGCGGGGTCGAGATGATGAGCCGTGTGCCCATGGGATCAGACGGTGCCGCCATCGCTGTCGATCCAAGCCTTGCCATGAAAACCTATTTCGTCCCCCAAGGCATCTCGGCGGACATCATCGCCACCGAATACGGCATCACCCGCGACGAGGCTGACGCTTTCGCCATGGAAAGCCAAGCCCGCGCCAAAGCCGCCTGGGACGACAACCGCTTCTCCAAATCCGTGGTCGAGATCAAGGACCGCAACGGCCTGCCGATCCTCGCCCATGACGAATACATGCGCCCTGGAACGGACATGCAGGCGCTTGGCGCCCTAAAACCCGCATTCAAGGACATGGGTGAAGCGATGCCTGGCTTTGACGCTGTCGCGCTTCAAAAGTACCCGCATCTCGAACGGATTAACCACATCCACCACGCTGGCAACTCGTCCGGTATCGTCGATGGCTCTGCCGCCGTCCTGATCGGTTCGAAAGAATTTGGCGATGCGAACGGCCTCAAGCCCCGCGCCCGCATCCGCGCCACGGCCAAGATCGGCACGGATCCCACGATCATGCTGACCGGCCCGGTCCCCGTGACCGAGAAGATCCTCAAGGACAGCGGCATGGCGATTTCCGACATCGAGCTTTTCGAGGTCAACGAGGCCTTTGCCTCGGTCGTTCTGCGGTTCGTACAAGCCTTCGACGTCGATCAATCCAAGCTCAACGTCAACGGCGGCGCGATCGCCATGGGCCACCCGCTTGGTGCATCCGGCGCGATCATCATTGGCACCCTGCTCGATGAGATGGAGCGTTCGGATAAGGAAATCGGCCTTGCCACGCTGTGCGTTGCCTCCGGCATGGGTGCGGCCACAATCATCGAGCGGGTCAATTAAACCTCGCCGCCGCAGCCAAGCGCGACGTTTTTTCTGGACGGGAATTGGGCGAATTACCTTGATCTTGCATCTAGAGATAGAAAACAGTCGACAGGACACCCGCTCCGGAAGGCGCGACCTGCATGCTTCGCGAACTCGAACTCTTTTTCATGATCCGCGCCCAATGGCTGATCGATGGGCGTTTTCGCGCGCTATCAAACATGCACAGCCTACCAGCCGCGTTCTACAGCAACAACGAAGTCGAACTGGCATCGAGCTTGAGCGATCTGGACAGGATTTTTCAGGACACCCAGGACAGGCTTCTTCGCGACGGCGTGGTGCGCATCCGGCCTCGGGTGATCGAACTGGGCGACCCACAAAAAAACACCTTTCCGGTCCTGGTCGAATTTCGCGCTTTGGACCGCTACGGGCAAATCCTGTTTCTGGTGCGGATCAGATTCTACGTCCATGGCGCGACGTCGGCCACTTTCAGGATCGAGATGCAGGAAGAGATCGAGCGCAAACACATCGCTCAAACCCCGGTATCGCCGACGGACACGACCGTCGTCCACTAAACCAAATTGAAATTTCGAAAGGAACTCTGGGATGAGCGACTTCGACATGACCGTCGGGGACGACGGCGTTGCCGTGATCACATGGGACGTTCAGGGACGTTCGATGAATGTGCTGACCGAAGCCGGGATTGCCGAACTGGACGCCCTGATCGATCAGGTGTTGAGCGACGATGCGATCAAGGGCGCGGTGCTGACGTCGGGCAAGCGTGACTTTGCCGGCGGCATGGATTTGAATCTCCTTGGGAGCGCAGCACGCCTTGCAGGGGACAAAGCAGCCGAAACGGTGTTCAACCTTGTGGCCGGCATGCACAAAATGCTGCGCAAGATCGAACGCGCTGGCATGGACCCAAAGACCAACAAGGGTGGCAAACCGATTGTCACGGCCCTGCCCGGACTTGCCCTTGGGATCGGTCTTGAGATCCCGCTCGCGACCCATCGCATTTTTGCGGCAGACAACCCGAAGGCCAAAATCGGCCTGCCCGAAATCAAGGTCGGGCTGTTTCCGGGCGCAGGCGGCACGACGCGCCTGATCCGTAAAATGGGTGCAATGGCGGCGGCGCCGTACCTTCTGGAAGGCAAGCTCGTTGATCCTGCACGCGCCAAGGCTGCTGGGATCATCGACGAGGTTGTTCCAGCAGAAGACCTTCTTGAAACGGCCAAGGCCTGGGTCCTCGGCGCGACGGACGCCGATATTGTCAAACCCTGGGACGTTAAGGGCTACAAAATGCCTGGCGGTGCGCCGTATCACCCGGCCGGGTTCCAGACCTATGTCGGCGCTTCTGCGATGATCTCTGGCAAGACCAAGATGGTCTATCCGGCGGCGCAGGCGCTTCTGTCGGCGGCGTACGAAGGCGCGCAGGTCAACTTTGACACCGCGCTGCGCATCGAGAACCGCTGGTTCACATCCATTGTCACCGACCCCACATCGTCGTCGATGATCCGATCGCTGTTCGTGAACAAAGAGGCTTTGGAAAAGGGCGCACGCCGTCCCGACGCGCCGGATCAAACGGTCAAGAAACTGGGCGTTCTCGGGGCTGGCATGATGGGGGCGGGGATTGCCTTCGTCGCCGCGCAAGCCGGGATCGAGGTTGTTCTTATCGATCAAAGCCAGGAAGCCGCGGATAAGGGCAAATCCCATGCCGACGTGATCCTGACCAAGGCCGTATCGCGCAAGCGCAAGACGGCTGAAGACAAGGACGCGATCCTGGCACGCATCACGCCAACACCGGACCTTGACGCCCTTAAGGGTGCAGACCTCATCGTCGAAGCGGTCTTCGAAGACCTTGGCGTCAAGGCTGAGATCACCAAGAAGGTCGAAGCCGTCGTGGGTGAGGCGTGCATCTTCGCCTCCAACACCTCAACGCTTCCGATCACTGAACTGGCCAAAGCCAGCGTGCGCCCCGAACAGTTTATCGGCATCCACTTCTTCTCGCCCGTCGACCGGATGCTTCTGGTCGAGATCATCCGAGGCGCAGACACCGGCGATCGCGCGGTGGCCAAAGCGCTCGACTTCGTGCGGCAGTTGAAAAAGACGCCCATCGTCGTGAATGACGAGCGCTTCTTCTACGCCAACCGCTGCATCTTGCCCTTCGGGCGGGAGGGCGTTCAACTTTTGACTGAAGGGGTCGCGCCTGCGCTGATCGAGAATGCGGCACAGCTTCTTGGCTTTCCGCTTGGGCCGCTTCAGTTGATCGATGAAACCTCGATCACGCTGAACGCTTCGATTGCGCGCGCGACGAAAGCCGCGATGGGCGATAGCTATCCGGACGGGAAAACGGACGAGGTCCTCTTTTGGCTGGAAGACGAAGGCCGCCATGGTCGCAAGGCGAATGGGGGGTTCTATGCCTATGACGACAACGGCAAACGGGTCGGTCTTTGGGACGGGCTGGGAACCAAATACCCCCCACTCGATGATCAGCCAGACGTGACCGAAGTCAAAAACCGGCTCTTGCTCGCGCAGGTCCTTGAGGCTGTTCGCGCGCTGGAAGCAGGTGTCCTGATGGACGTTCGCGAAGGTGACGTGGCTGCGATCCTTGGGTGGGGCTTTGCGCCTTGGTCGGGTGGTCCGTTCTCATGGATCGACCGGCTGGGCGCGGCAAATGTGGTCGAGATGGCCGAGGATTTGGCCACGCGGTTCGGCGACCGTTTTACCCCGCCCAAACTGTTGAAGGACATGGCGGCAAGTGGTGCCACCTTCTACGACGGAATGGCGCCTGCGAAAGTGGCCTAGGCCGCCAGAACGTCGAAAGCGCCTGCCTCGACGTCCTTGAGGCGGGACGCAACACGAAGGCTTTCCCCCGGTTGCAGCCGGGGGAAGAACCCAGGGGATGCTTTCAGCCCCGCACAGGCCAGAAGCGCACCAGTATTGGCCCAGACGATTTCTTCCTCGTCAAAGCTGAGGATGATCATAGTCAGTTCATCGACTGGCAGGCTGCGCGTGATGCCGCGCGTTCCTTCAAGTAACTCGGCCCGGATTAAGGCGGCGGTTTCGCCGCTTACTTCCATAACAGCCTGATCGCGCAGCAGGATCTCTTGGCTTGGGATCACGTAGAAGGGTTCGCAATTGTGCAAGGCCCCGCCCGGAATCAGCGTCAGGCCTTCAGGGAAAAATTCCAAGAGCATCGCGCCGACGTTGACCTTCTTGAGATCGACGATGGGACGCAGCCCGCCATCGTAGGTCTGGACAGCCATACCCGCGGCAAGTCGCTCCACTGGCTGCCAGCCAGCAGCTGTTTCCAGCTTCATGCCCGACAGCAGGCAATGCGCTCTGGCGCACGCGTTGCGCGCACTCCGAAAGGTGAAGTCTGTTCGTCCCATACCCGTCCCCTCGCCGTCTTTGCGGCCGTTTTGCGGTCAGTTCGGTACGAAACAGCGCCTGAAAGACGACCGATTTCGGTCCAAAATGTGTCAACAATGGGGCGTGGGGGGCTTCGAGATCAAAAAACGTAGCCAAAGCGAGCAATATCTTGCGCACACAGGTCTGCAACACGCTCGGCTGCCCGTTGCGAGTAACATGAGCGGTAATCTGAGGGGCGCTTTGAGCGGTTTTCGTGGGACAATGGCCGCAACGAAAATCCGAGATGCGCTTCGAGGGTCTCGATGTCTTCGTCCAGATACTCGAGCCGCAGAAACGACGCACAATGCTCGGCGCCCCGCGTCGTGACGTAGCTGGCGTAGGTTTGTGCACGGAATGCCGTTTCGGTTTCGGGGTGATCGAGGAACGCGCCAAACTCCATGGTTTTTGCGAGTCCCACCGCGGGATGATCGAAACTCTGCTCCTGAAGCCAGTGATAGTAGCTGACCAGCCGATCCCATGGATTGCGCACCATCGTGAAGACGAAATAGTCCTCAAGCGCGCCAGGTACGAGATCGCCCTCGATATCTGCAAGCGTCGAGTGCTTCCAAAGTCGCCC
>CAZWZG010000028.1:11154-26362 GCA_964638245.1 uncultured Rhodobacterales bacterium | reverse complement strand
TCGCCGGCGAACGACACGCGCAACACGCTGGCCGGCTTGCCGCAGACAGTGACGTTGCGCTGGCTGGTGAGCCACGGCAGTGTCAGGTCGGCGTCGGTCAAAGGCTGAAGGATCTCGCGAGACTTCGGCCCCGTGACCAGCAGTACTTCATAGGTATCACTTTGATCCTCAACGGAAATCCTGTCCGGCAGGCCGTTCTTTAGGACATCCAGATCATGCCACTGCGCCAAGGCCGCTGTGATCAGTTCGACGCTGTCGTCGGCATCGGGAATGACGCTCATCTCGGTCACGATCCGGCCCCGCCCATCGGCGAAATAGGCCAGACCAACGCGACCCGGCTTGGGCAAGCGCGACACGGTCAGCGCGTCGAGCGCATCCATCGTGCCGTCGCCCGTGACCCGGTAGCGCGAAAACCCTGTGATCGCGATGATGCCCGCGCCATCGCGAACAGCCTCGCATTCCTCGCGGATACGCGGCTCCCACGGGCCGGCGCGGTCCCAGGTCTGGGTCGCCTCTTCGGAGGTGTCATCGCCCGGCTTGGCGAACCAATCGGCCCGCTCCCACCCGTTGTAGGGCGCCATCTGGCCGCCGGCATCGCGGAGCCGGGAATCCAGTGAGCTCAACCGCTTATCGGGGGCCGCAGGCCAACGGTGCCATGGGAAATGCATGGCGTATTCGTGGCCATAGACCTCCATGCCCTTCTGGTTGCAGTAGTCCTGATCGGCATACGCGGTGTAGCGGCGCGGATCGACCGCCCACATGTCCCACTCGGTCTCACCCTCGGTGATCCATTCGGCCAGGACCTTGCCCGCGCCACCCGACTGGGCAATGCCGAATGTAAAGACACACGCCTCGAACGCGTTTGGCACGCCGGGCATGGGGCCGATCAGCGGCAAGCCATCGGGCGCGTAGGGGATTGGGCCGTTGATGACCTTGGACAGTCCCGCCTCGCCCAGAAGCGGCACGCGGGCCATGGCGTCCTCGATATAAAACTCGAGCCGGTCCAGATCGTCTGGATAAAGCTGGAAGCTGAAATCCTCAGGCATGGGATCGCCCGGGGTCATCCAGTGGCCCTTACAGTTGCGCTCGTAGGGGCCAAGATTGAAGCCGTTTTTCTCCTGCCGCAGGTAGTAAGAGATATCCACGTCGCGCAGGAGCGGGAGTTTTCCGCCCGTTTCAGCGCTGCGTTTGGCGATCTCTTCGACCTCTTCGAACAACAGATACTGGTGGGACATGACCATCATCGGAACAGTGCGCCCGCCGTAGGGCTTGAACCATTCGCCGACGCGCTGCGCATAGTAACCCGCTGCATTCACTACAATTTCTGCACGGATCTCGCCTTTTTCCGTCTCGACCACCCATTCTCCATTCTCGCGGCGCACGCCGGTGGCGGGGCAGAAGCGGACGATGGTCGATCCGAGGTCACGCGCGCCCTTGGCGAAGGCTTGGGTCAGCTGGGCGGGGTCGATATCGCCGTCCATGGGATCATACAAAACCCCTTCAAGATCATGGGTTTCCATGAAGGGATAGATGTCCTGCGCTTCTTTGGGGGTCATCATGTCGATGTCCATCCCCTGATAGCGGCCCATGGATTGGGCGCGCTTGAACTCCTGCATGCGCTCCTTTGAATGCGCCAGCCGGATCGAGCCGGTGACGTGATAATTCATTGGATAATCAACCTCTTGAGCCAAGCCACGGTAGAGCTCGGTCGAGTAGCGCTGCATGTTCATGATCGCCCAGGAGGTCGAGAACGTCGGGATGTTCCCGGCAGCATGCCAGGTTGATCCGGCGGTCAGTTCGTTCTTTTCCAGCAACACACAATCGGTCAATCCGGCGCGGGCGAGATGGTAGAGAACCGAGGCCCCCACGGCCCCGCCTCCAATGATGACAACTCGTGCTGTGGATGGCAGATCGGCCATGGAAAACCCCTATCGGTATCGCGTCGGTGTTACGTCGGTATTTTGTCGGTGTGTCGTCCCTGCTCCCAGTAAAACCGGGGTTTGGGTAATTTTCAATCCCGTTCACGGATTGATATTAATCGGGAAAACCGATTAGAGTTCGCATTATGCAACAGGACCAGATCACGACCTTCCTCGACCTTTGCGAGACGCGGAATTTCAACCTGACGGCGGAGCGGCTGGGGATTACCCAATCGACGGTTTCGGGTCGCGTCAAGGCGTTGGAGGACGCGCTGGATTGCCGGCTGTTCAACCGGTCGCGCTCGGGCACCGAGTTGACCACCGAAGGGTTGCAGTTTGAACCCCACGCGCGCGCGCTGCGCCTGACATGGACGGATGCGCGCGAGGCGGTGCGCGATGTGGGGGATGCCGCGCTTCGGCTACGGCTGGGGATGCAGCATGATGTGGCCGGTCAGCATGTGGGCGAGTGGATCGAAGCCTTGCGCAAGGATGTGCCGCAAGCCTCGATCTATTTCGAGGCCGACCATTCGCTTCAGATGTGCAATGACCTGATTTCGGGGGCGCTGGATGTGGGGATCCTGTATTCGCCGCGCCCCCTGCCCGATCTTTATTTCGAGAGCATGGGCGAGGTGAACTACGTCATGGTGTCGACCGAAGCCAAGCGCGTCGCTGAGGTTGATCCAAAGCGCTATGTGCTGGGCAACTTTGCCCCGGCCTTTGCGGCTCAGCACGCCGCGCTTTATCCCGCGCTGTCGACGGCATCCCTGACCGTGGGCCAGAGCGCGGTGATCGCGGGGATTTTCCGCGCCGTTGGGGGCACATCCTACGTGCTGGAAGACATGGCGGTGACCTTGTTGGAAGACGGGATCGCCGCCCCGGTGCAAGACGCCGAGCCGATCCCGCAAATGGTCTACGGGGCGATCCATATGCGCAACCGGCACCGCCCGATGTTTCGGCGCGCGATGCGCGCGATGGGGCGGCAGGTGCTCGGGGCGGCATAAGAAAGTGATTGGGGCTCTGCCCCAAACCCCGGGATATTTCTGTCCAGATGAAGGGGGAGCGCCTGCCCGTGGGGTGGCGCTTCTGGCCTTTCCGCGTTGGCGCTTTATGGTTGTCGTGTCATCGTCGGCACAAGCGACGCGCCACCACAGACGCAGCGCCAGCCCGCCGGGACGGGCAGGCGCTTGCCCGGCGGCGCTTTGCGCCTTGATTACGGGCCGTATGCCCTTCTGGAGAATATGAGATGCAAGAAAAAATCGGATTTATCGGCGCGGGGCTTATGGGCCACGGCATGGCGGCGAGCCTTTTGAAGGCGGGATACCCTGTGACGGTGATCGCCAATCGCAACCGCGCGCCGATTGACGATCTGGTCTCCAAGGGCGCGACTGAGGCAGCCTCTCTGGCCGAGCTTGCCGCGGCGTCCAGCATCATCCACATCTGCGCGCCCGGTTCGCCGCAGGTTGAGGCGATCATCGACGGGCTTTGGGACGGATTGGCTGAAGGGTCAGTCATTGTCGATTGCTCGACGTCCGATCCGACCTCGACTGCGGCACTGGCGGAGAAAATGGCGGCCAAGGGTGTCGCGCTTGCCGACGCGCCCTTGGGCGGCACTCCGGTGCAGGCTGAGGCAGGCGAGTTGCAGGCGATGGTGGGGGCCGCGGACGATGTGTTCGCCCGCATCAACCCGGTGATCGAGGCTTGGGCGGCCAAGATCGTCCATGTCGGGCCCACCGGCGCGGGTCACAAGATCAAGCTGATCAACAACTTTCTGTCGCTGGGCTACGCCGCGCTTTATGCCGAGGCTATCACGCTGACGCGCAAGGTCGGGCTGACGGTGCAGGATTTTGACAGCATCATCCGGGGCAGCCGGATGGATTGCGGGTTTTACCAGACGTTCATGGGCTATGCGCTGGAAGGCAACAAGGAGAGCCACAAGTTCACCATCTCGAACGCGCTGAAGGACCTGACGTATATTGAATCGATGGCCAATGCGGCGGGCATGGCCAACCCGGTGGGCAACGCCGCCAAGAACTCGATGGCGATGGCCCATGCGACGGGGGGTGACGGGCCGGAAAATTACATGCCCCACCTCGTGGATTTCGTGGCCAAGCGAAACGGGCTGGAGCCGTGACGGGACGTCTGCGCGCGGCGATCAATCTTGGCAACCGCGCGCTTGTTCAACAGGATGGAAAGCGGTTGACCGGTGTCAGTCCGGCTTTGGCGAAGAGATGGGCCCAAGTAAACGGCCTCGCGTTCGAGCCGGTGCTGTACTACGGGGCGGGCAAGGTTTTCGACGATGCCGATAAGGACGTTTGGGATGTCGCGTTCATGGCCGTCGATCCCCTGCGCGCGGAAACGGTCACCTTCTCGCGTCCCTATCATGTGATCGAGGCGACCTATGCCGTGCGTGCCGGGTCACCGATCGCCGATCCCGCGCAGGCCGACCGAGATGGGGTTGTCGTGGTCGCGGCCAAGGGGTCGGCTTACGAACTGGTTCTGCGTCGGGATCTGCGCGCGGCAACCTTGGAGCATGCGGCGACGCCGGGCGAGAGTTTCGAGCGGTTCAGGGCCGGGCATGGCGATGCGGTCGCGGGCGTGCGGGCGTCCCTTGAGCGGTTCTTTGACGGTGATCCGGATGTGACGATCCTGCCCGGCGTGTTGGCGCGCGTCTCTCAAGCGATGGTCTTGCCGGGGCGGAACAATCCGGGTGCGGCGGCACTGGATGCGTTTGTGGCCGAGGCCGTCGAAAGCGGATTTGTCGCCGCCGAGCTGGGTTAGGGCGTCCAGTTATGCTCGGGCTGAAAGCCGAGCATCCGCTTGGCCTTGGCGTTGGAATAGAACGTCTCGGTTTCGCCCATTTCCGATTTCATGGGCACGCCGTCGTAGTAGCGCGCGATGATCTCGGGCGTGGTGAGCCCGACCGAATGGTTGTCGTTGGAGACGTTGAAAACCTCGTAGCCGAGGCCGTCGGTTTGCAGGCAACGCTCGACTATCTGGCCGAGGTCGCGGGCGTCGATGTAAGCAAAGATGTTGCGGCGGCGGGTGTCGGGGTCGGCGACGTATCCGGGGAAGTCGCGCTCGTATTCGTGGGGTTCGATGACGTTGTTGATGCGCAGCCCGTAGATGTCGAGGCCAGAGCGAGCGTAAAAGCTGCGCGCGGTGGCCTCATTCACGACCTTGGACATGGCGTAGCTGTCTTGCGGGATTGTGGGGTGGTTTTCGTCGATGGGGATGTAGGCGGGCTTCATCTCGCCATCGGCGAAACAGATGCCGTAGGTCGGCTCGGAGGAGGCGAAGATGATCTTGGGGATGCGGTATTTCGTGGCCGCGTCGAGGATGTTGTAGGTCGACAGGACGTTGGTGCGATAGCACTCGTTGTCCGACGTTTGGAGCAGGCGCGGGATGGCGGCGAAATGGACCACCGCGTCAAAGCGGGGCACGCCGGTGCCGGGGTGCATTTCGTCAAAGCCCGCGTAGCTGGCCATGATGTCGAAAACCTGGCCTGCGTCGGTGAGGTCGGCGATGCGGTTGTCGAGGCCCTCGAGGTCAAGCGGGACACGGTCGACGTTCAGGACGCGGTGGCCCTGATCCATCAGGTATTGGACAGAATATCGCCCGGCCTTGCCCGAGCCGCCGGTGAACAGAATACGCATGCGTGCCTCCCCTTGGTGTCGCGGGGCAAGCTAGCACAGGGGCGCGCCGGGTCGAGGCTGGAACGAGGTCAACCTGAACCTTTCGTGACTTGACCTTACCCCTACTGGAAGGCCTAGCACCGACCAAAGTCAAAGACGCACTGACCCGATGAAAGCACGCACCTTGATCCCCACAATAGCGCTTCTGGCAAGCGCAGCCTATGCCCATCAGGGCGTTCAGAACCCGGCAGTCAAGGCGCGCATGGACAATATGGTGGAGCAAGGTAATGCGCTCGAACCCCTTGGCAGCATGGCCAAGGGCGCAACGCCGTTCGATGCGGCGGCGGCGCGCGAGGCGTTGGCGCAGCTGCGCGTTGCGGCTGCGGCCACGCCCCAGTTGTTCGCCGCGCCCGAGACGGACCCGAAATCCGAGGCGCGCCCCTACATATGGGAGGACTTCGATGCCTTCCTCGCGATCGCGACCCGGCTTGAAGCGGACGCGCTGCGCCTGTCCACCTCGGTCGAAACGCTTGACGATCTGCGCGCCGGACTGCGGACGGTTGGTCAGTCCTGCACGGCCTGTCACCGAGATTACAGGGTCTCGAACTGATGGTCTTGCGCTGGGTCTGGCTTGTTGGCGTTGTCGGCGCGGGAACGCTGGTTGCGGGGCTTGCGGTGACGCCCGCGGTCGAAGCCGCGCATGAACTTGACGGACGCGATATCGTGGCGGGTGAGGCGCTTTATGGCGAATTTTGCGCGTCCTGCCATGGGGCGAACCTTGAAGGGCAGCCAAACTGGCAGCGTCAGAATGCCGACGGCACGCTCCCTGCCCCGCCCCATGACGTGACCGGGCACACGTGGCATCACGGCAACCGGCATCTGTTCGACTATACCAAGCTGGGCGGTGCAGCCTTCATGGAAGGGTTCGGCATGCCGAACTTCAAGAGCGCGATGCCGGCGTTCGGTGACACGCTGAGCGATGACGACATCTGGGACGTACTGGCCTTCATCCAGAGCACTTGGCCCGAGCGCGCCCAAGAGATTCAGGCGGCCCGCAATCCGCCCCATGACTGACCACTGAGCCGGGCAAAAGCAAAAGACCGCCGGGGTGCCCCGGCGGCCTTTCTCACCCACTTCCCCTAAGAGGTAGGAATCAGCCGTTGATCCAGCTCATCACCAGTTCTTCGTTGTCGGCGATCCACTCTTCAGCAACGATAGCTGGGTCGCGCTTGTTGTCGAACATTTCGACGATCCACTCGTTGATCTCATCACCCGTGAACTGGATGTTGGAGAGCATGTTGGCCACCGCCGGGTTCCGCTCTTCGAGCGACTTGGAATATCCGATGAAGATCTCGTTGGAGGCGATCACGCATTCGAACGTGGACACTTCAAGCCAGTTTTCGGCATCCAGATCGACATCTTCGCAGCCGTCAAAACGGGCTGGCTCTTCAAGCGCGACGAGGTCGTATTTCACGTGGATGGCTTCGGGCGTCCAGTAATAGAACAGCTGGGGTTGCGAGGACGCGTAAGCCGCCTCAAGACCGGCCTTGAACGTATCTGCCGACACGATGTTCGGCTCCCACAGGCCGTCGAGACCATAGGATTTGAACTTGATCTGCCAGCGCTTGGTCGAGGCCCAGGTTACATCCCCGGCCCAGTATTCGCCTTTGCCGTTGCCGTCGGTATCAAACATCGCTGCGACTTCTGGATCGGCGAGATCCTCGATCGAAGTCACGCCTTTTTCAGCCATGTAGGCGGGCACGTAGATGTTGGACGTCCCGGCATAAGGCTGGTTTGTGGCGACCGATCCGCGGTTCTCGACATACTCGTCCCAAAGCGCCTGCTGGTTGGGCATCCACAGGTCGGTGTAGATGTCGACCGAGCCATCGCCCTTGTCCATGCCTTCCATGATCACGGCGGCCTGGTTCATGCCCTGCACGATGTCGGCATTGCCGCCCATCGGCCCATCGATGATGCCTTCGAGCACCGCAGCAATCGCCTTGGCGCCGTTCCAGTTCAGGTCCGAAATCGCGACCCGTTCCTGAGCAGACGCAGCACCGGCGCAAAGCGCGATGGCGGCGGCTGTTGTCAGAATGGTTTTCATTTTGGTTCTCCCAGTTGGTTTCTTCTTGGTTGATTAAACGCGGCTGTAGCTTTCGCGTACGCCTTTGAGGATGCGGTCAATGACCATGGCGACCAGTGCAATCGCGATCCCTGCCAATAGCCCTTTCCCGGCTTGTGCATCCCCGAGCGCACTGGTGACGATCGCCCCCAAGCCCTCGGCGCCGATGAAAGCAGAGATCGTGGCCATCGATAGTGCCAGCATGATGGTTTGGTTAAGGCCAGCCATGATGGATGGCACGGCCATGGGCAACTCGACTTTTCGCAGTAGCTGACCGTCGGTTGCGCCAAAGGCAAGAGCCGCTTCCTTGGTGGATTCGGGCACTTGTCGGATGCCTAGCGCTGTTAGCTTGATGATCGGCGGCATGGCGAAGATCACGGTGGCCAGCACGGCGGGCGGCTGCGAGATGCCAAAGAAGGCGACTGCAGGCACGAGGTAGGACAGCGACGGGATCGTCTGCATGACGTCCAGGATTGGCTCGGTGATCCATCGCGCGATCTTGTTCTTGGCCATCCATATCCCGATGGGGATCCCTGCGATCACACAGACCGCAGTCGACACGATCACCAGTGCCATCGTCTGCATCGCGATCTGCCAAAGCTCGTACACCGCCAGGAACCCGAGCGAGGCGGCAACGAAAATCGTCGTCCCCCTGCCCGCGTAGGCCCATGATATGAGCAAAACCAGTCCGGCCATCACGGGCCAGGGTGTCAACATGAACACCACCTCCACCCGGATCAGCGATTGGCGCAGCACGTTGGTCATGGCGTCAAAGCCGCCCGCAAACCGCGCGCGCAGGTAGTTGATCGAGATATCGATGCTTTCCGCGGAATAGGTGAAATAGTTCACCTTGCGCCCCTCAACGGGCGGGCGAATGTCCACGATCATCTCGCTTTCGCCCTGATCGTTCGTCACCCGGCGATAGGTCACATCCTCGGGCGGATCGAGCCGCGCGAGTGTTGGGAAATCGTCGATAAAGGCGCAATCAAAGCGGTCTTTGGCGGTAATCGCCTGAAAATCACGCACCGCGTCCGCGTCGCGCCCAAGGCTGCGTTCCTCACTGCGCAAGCGGGACATTTGCGAGCGTTGCTCATCCGTGGGGCTTTCGATGGCGCTGAGGCGGCCGCGTTCGGTCGTGACCTCTCCTTGCGCAGCGGTGATGGCTGCGATCAGGAGCGCGGGATCGGTTTCGCCGTACTGCGCCTGAAGCTGGGTAAAACTTTCGCCCGCGCGCAATTGGTTGAAACAGGCGCGTTCGTCGAGGCGCTGCTGCGTGGCGCGATAAAGCGTGAGGGGCACACAGAAGATCAGGATCATGCAGGCCAGGATCAGGCGCCGCATTTCCCAGCCGTTGGGTACGGTCGCATCGATGCGCCACTTGGCGTATTGGCGGTAGTAGGTCCGGTCGGCCATGGCCGCGACGGCCAGCCGGCCGCCGATCAACAGGATCGCGCCGCAGGTGACGTATGTCGAAATCCAGCCCGTATAGCGCTCGATCAGCAAACGGTTGTTCTCGGGGTCCGCCAGCGCCTCGGTCAGGAGCGGCGTGTATTTGAAGTACTGGAGCAACAGCACAAGAGCGGTCACATCGATGGCCAGTGCCAGCCAGAACACCAACCAGACCCCGCGCAGTGAGGCCCAGAACCATGGCACCAGAAGCGCGGCAAAATTCAAATGCGCAAAGCCCGCCTGCCCGCGTTGGATCTTCTCAAACACACCCGTGTAGTAGCTCGCGTTCTTTTCGACGAAGGTTTCAACGGTGGCGTCGCGGGTGTCGGGTGCGGCGAGGTCGCCTTCGGAAACGGCGGTCATGCTCATGCTTCTGTTCCCCCGGCGAGGCCTTTGAGAAGGGTGTCCTTGGTCACCACGCCCACCGTCGCCCCGTCAGCCATGATCGCGACGGGCGCATCGGTGCCGGTCGAAAGTTCGACCAGCGTGTCGAGGTTGTCGTCGGGCGCAGCCACAGGCGCGTCGTCGTCCAGCGGGCCATGGTGCGCGGCGTGTTCGTCCGGGTCGACCATGATCTTGGCCGCCGAGACCAGCTTCAGGCGCGAAATCCCGGCCACGAAGTCGGCGACATAATCGTCCGCCGGAGCCGTGATGATGTCCTCGGCTGTGCCGATCTGCACGATCTCACCATCCTTCATGATGCCGATGCGGTTGCCCATGCGGATCGCCTCATCCAGGTCGTGGGTGATGAAGACGGTGGTTTTCTTCAGGTTCTGGCTGAGGCCGAGGAATTCATCCTGCAACTGTCGCCGGATCAGGGGATCGAGTGCGGAGAATGGTTCGTCCATCAGAAGGATTTCAGGGTCCGCGCAGAGCGCGCGGGCCAACCCGACGCGCTGTTGCATGCCGCCCGACAACTCGGACGGAAGCCGGTCGCCGTAGCCATCAAGGGACACTGTTTCGATCGCGCGGTCAGCGGCCTGCGCGCGGGTGTATCCGTCCACGCCGCGCAATTCCTGGGCAAAGGCGATGTTTTCGCGCACGGAGCGATGCGGCAGTAGCGCCATGTTCTGAAAGACCATGCCGATCTTGTCGGCCCGCAGGGCCCGCAGCGCTTCGGGCTTCATCGCGCCGACGTCTTCGCCGAGGATGTGGATCGATCCGGCGGTGGGTTCGATCAGCCGGTTGATGTGGCGCACCAGCGTAGATTTGCCGGAGCCGGAGAGGCCCATGAGGCAGAAAATCTCGCCTTCGGAGACGGAGAAGGAGGCGTTTCTCACACCCACGACGCATTCGAATTCCGAAAGGACTTCCGCCTTGCCAAGGCCGCGGGAATTGACCGCCGCCATGGCTTCGGGCGCTTTGTCTCCGAAGATTTTCCATACGTTGCGAAGTTCGACCACACCGTCGGTCATCCCGCATCCCCCTGTTTTCCTCGGGCGTTTTTCTCGCCGCGTTATTGGTAAGAGACGCAGCGAAACCGGACAGTTCAAGGGAAAAATGCCAAATGCGCGGGATCGGAAACTTTTGTGCCGATGGACGAAACCGGGCCTTGCGCGCCAAAGCCGCGCCGTGGCAGCGTCCTTTTGACGGGGCTTGGGAGGGCGATCATGCAGCCGAATATTCTTGTGATCATGGTCGATCAACTGGCCGGCACCCTGTTCAAGGACGGCCCGGCGGAGTGGCTCCACGCGCCCAATTTGAAAAAGCTCGCGGCGCGTTCGACCCGGTTCAAGAACGCCTATTGCGCCTCGCCGCTATGCGGGCCGTCGCGGGCCAGTTTCATGACCGGGCTCCTGCCCTCCAAGACCGGTGTCTATGACAATGCCGCCGAGTTTGCCTCGGACCATCCGACCTATGCCCATCATTTGCGTTCGGCGGGGTACCAGACCTGTCTGGCGGGCAAGATGCATTTCGTGGGCGCGGATCAGACCCATGGGTTCGAAGAACGGCTGATGACGGATATCTATCCCGTCGATTACGGCTGGACGCCCGATTACACCAAACCGGGCGAGCGCATTGACTGGTGGTATCACAACATGGGCTCGGTCACGGGCGCAGGCGTGGCCGAAATCACCAATCAGATGGAATACGACGACGAGGTTGCGGCGACGGCGACGGCAAAGCTCTACGACCTTTCCCGCGGGCACGATGCGCGGCCATGGTGCCTGACGGTGTCGTTTACCCACCCCCATGACCCGTATGTGGCGCGCAAGAAATACTGGGATCTCTACGAGGACTGCGCGCATTTGCTGCCAGAGGTTGGAGCGCTGGACTATGACGACCACGACCCGCATTCCCAGCGGATTCTGGATGCCAATGACTGGCGAAACTATAACATTTCCGAAGATGACATACGCCGTGCAAGGCGCGGATATTTCGCGAATATTTCCTATATCGATGATCTGATTGGCGGGTTGCTGGACACGCTGGAGGCGACGCGACAGGAGGCGACGATCGTGTTCTGCGCGGACCACGGCGACATGCTGGGCGAGCGGGGCTTGTGGTTCAAGATGAGCTTTCGCGAAGGCTCGGCCCGCGTGCCCTTGATGGTGGCGGGCGACGGGTTTGCGCCCGGGGTCGTGGACACCCCGGCATCGATGCTCGATATCGCGCCGACGCTTGCCGATATCGCAGGCGTGCTGGAGGCTGCGGCGCCGTGGAGCGAGGGGCAATCGCTGGTGCCGCTGGCCGCAGGCGCGGAGTGGACCGCGCCGGTGATGATGGAATATGCCGCTGAAGCCTCGGTCGCGCCACTGGTGGGACTGCGCGATGATCGCTTTAAGTACATCCGCTGCGACGTTGATCCAGAACAATTATTTGATTTGGCTGAAGATCCCGAAGAGCATGTGAACCTCGCAGAGGATCCAACCTATGCTCTGGTGCTCGAGATGATGCGCGCGACCGCTGACGCGCGCTGGGACCTTGAAGCGCTGGACGCAGACGTGCGCGCCAGTCAGGCCCGGCGGCTTGTGGTGTATGATGCGCTGCGGGCGGGCACGTATCGACCGTGGGACTTCGAGCCAGTGCAAAACGCCTCGGATCGGTTCATGCGCAACCATCATGATCTGAATGTTCTTGAAGAAAATCAGCGCTTTCCGCGGGGAGAGTGATGTTCAGTCTGTTGGGGCTCTGCCCCAAACCCCGGGATATTTTCATCCAGATGAAGGGAGCGTGCGGCGCGCGAGGTGATCGAGGCGGTCGCTGATCTCTAGGCGAAGGGGTCCGGGCCGTGGGGCGTCCCGGATCGTGGTGAACCAATGCTCAGGCGTTGGGCGGTTTTTGCCGGGGCGACTCCATGTGAGGTCGCGCAGAACCGCTTCGGCCTCGATGGGCAAGCGCTCAGGGATCGTCTGACCCGAAAGCGTGCCCCAAAGGCCGGTCCAGAGGCGGCCCACCGACCATGGGTTATAGCCGCCTCCGCCCAGCGCAAGAAGGCGGTCGGTGCGGGCGGCCAGTGCCGCGCCGATGGCCCAATGGGCATTGTTGGACAGGGTCAGGCGGCTGAGCGGGTCTTCTTCGACGGCATCCGCGCCGCATTGGAACACGATCGCTTGCGGAGCAAAGGCATCGAGGCGCGGCAGGATCAGGCGCTCGGTGATGGCCGCCATTTCGGTGTCGTTGAGGCCGCGTGGCACCGGCAGGTTGAAGACACACCCCGCGCCTTCATCGTCGAGCGCGCCGGTGAAAGGCCAGCGGCGTTCCTCGTGTACCGAGATCATCAGGACATCGCGGTCAGATTTGAACGCATGCTCGACGCCGTCACAGTGGTGGGCGTCGATATCGATATAGGCGATGCGGCGCAGGCCATGGGCGCGCAGGGTCAGGATCGCCAGCACCGGGTCGTTGAGATAGCAAAAGCCGCCAGCGCGATCGGGAAAGGCGTGATGCGTGCCCGCCGAGGGCACGTAGACAAGGCCGGGGTCCTTCAAAAGCGTGGCCCCCAGAAGTGCCCCGCCTGAGGAGGTGGTCGGACGCCGCCACACCTCGGGGAAGACGGGGTTGGCGACGGTGCCAAGGCCGTGGCGCTGACGCGTGGCCTCGCTGACGGTGCCATCGGTTTCGGCGCGCTGCAGGGCGGCGATGTAGTCGCGTGTGTGCCAGATTTCGAGCGCTTTTGGTTTTGCGCGCGGGCTGGTGCGGTAGCGCTCTGGCGGAAGCCAGCCCAGCGCGCGCGACAGATCCATGACCGTGGACACGCGCGGAATGCGCAATGGGTGCGTGCCGCCATAGCTGGAATGGCGGAAAATCTCGGACCCTATGAGGATCGGTTCGGCCAATGGGGGCCCCTGTTGTAACGCGCGACTTGGCGGAACCTAGCGTTTTTGCGCCGCGCACCAATGGTTTGACGCCTCAATTTGGCCATTGGGTTTTGATATTCGCTGCGTGTTCCCGTAACACATCCCGCAAACGCAACCCTGACAAGGCCCATGACGATCGCCGGTTTCAAACAACGCCCCATCCTTTTGCCCCGTGGCCCGTCGCGCCGCGCCAAGCAGGGATTGCGCACGCAATTTGGCGCGTTGTGCTGGCGTGACAAGGACGGCGAGGTGCAGGTTCTGCTGGTGACGTCCCGGCGCACGAAGCGCTGGATTTTACCGAAGGGTTGGCCGCTGCATGGCATGACACCGGCCAAGGCGGCGCAGGCCGAAGCCTGGGAAGAGGCGGGCGCAAAGGGCAAGGTCCTGCCGGTGTGCCTGGGCCTCTATTCCTACATCAAGCATCAGGACCGTCGCGACGCGGTGCCATGCGTGGTTGCGGTTTATCCGATGAAGGTCGTTGCGACCGAGAAAAACTATCCCGAGGCCAACCAGCGCAAGCGCAAATGGATGAGCCCGAAGAAAGCCTCGAAAATGGTGGCCGAACCCGAATTGCGGCGGATGTTGAAGGATTTTGATCCAACAGGGCTTCCCGACTAGGTCTCCTGCGCGGATGCTATTTCGCGCTGCATTCAGCCCAGTGATATCACGTCGAACCAGGCCAGCACGCTTGCGCCCCAAATCGCCAGCGGAAACAACGCTGTGGTGAACACGGCCAGCGAGCCGAGATCCTTCGCGATGCGCGACAATTCGTGCTTTTCGGTTCCGACCCGGTCAATGGTCGCTTCGATCGCGGTGTTCAGGATTTCGACCACAATCAAGAACAGGACCGAACCGATCAGAAGGCCGATATGGGCAAGCGATTGACCGATCAATAAAGCCAGGGGAACGCAAAGCAGCAATACGACAACCTCAATGCGAAAAGCCTCTTCGTGGCGCCAGATATCACGGAACCCCGTAACTGAATTGCCAAAGGCGCTGACAAGTCGCTTCAGCCCGCTCGATCTGGTCTTTTTCATCTGCACTGCCCGCTCGTCTTTGCGCTGCGTCCTAAGCTTGGGCTTAGCAGGTGGGGTTTGAACGCGCGATGAATTTCGACACTCAATCCTGCGACGCCGACGCCCTTGAAGCGCGCCTCCTTAACCGTATGTTAGGCGGGTCGAGATGAGAACGCGTGGGATATGATCCGCTACACCCTCAAATGCGCCGATGACCACAGCTTTGAAAGCTGGTTCGGGTCGAGCGATGACTACCAGACGCTGCGCGATCGGGGGCTAGTGACGTGCCCGGAATGTGGGTCAAGCAAGGTCGAGAAATCGCTGATGGCCCCTAAGGTCAGCCCGGCGCGCAAAGCGGCAGACGTCGCCAAATCAAAGGCTGATGAGATTGCAAAACTCAAGGCACATGTGGAAGCCAATTCGGACTATGTGGGCATGAATTTCGTCAAAGAAGCGCGCAAGATGCACGACGGCGAAACCGAGGAACGCTCGATCTACGGCGAGGCAAAGCCGGAGGACGCCGTGAAACTGATCGAAGACGGGATTCCCGTCGCGCCCCTGCCCTTCGTGCCCAAGCAGAAGACCAACTGATGAGCATTCTGATTACAGGCGCCAATCGCGGGATCGGGCTGGCGCTGGCCAAGCTTTACCGCGCCCAAGGGGCCGAGGTTTTGGGCACAGCGCGACGCGACGGTGAGGCCGATATCGTGGCGGACATGTCCGATCCGGCCTCGATCCGCGCCATGGCTGACAGCCTAGGGGGACGCCC
>CAZWZG010000028.1:5494-11054 GCA_964638245.1 uncultured Rhodobacterales bacterium | reverse complement strand
TCGTCCAAAGCGGCCGTTTTGAACCTTGGGCGCAATCTGGCGCAGGACCTTAAAGGCGACGGGATTGCCGTCGGCATCTATCATCCCGGCTGGGTTCAGACCGATATGGGCACGGCGGCGGCGGACATCGATGTGGCGACCTCGGTCGAAGGGCTGATCACAGAGATCGACAAGCTGTCGTTGGCGACCACAGGCGTGTTTGCGTCCTACGACGGCTCGGACATGCCTTACTAAAGCTGTGACAGCACGATGATCGCGGCCCATGCGATCAGCACCTTGATCACGACAACACGACCGTCCCGGTAAAACGTATCGCGGTACGTCTGAAAATTCGGATGATCCGCGTGTGCGGGATCTGGCGGGGGCAGGATGATGTGGTCCTTGCCGGTATGCTCGACGCCGAGAAGCTCTCGCCGCAGGTCCAGCATCCGCTGCCAGTAATGGCTGTAGGTCCAGATGAAATAGGCCGCCAGCCCGAGGATCAGGAGCGGCTTGATCAGGTAATCCCAGGTAGACAGCATCGCCCTACTGCGCGCGGCTCCAGACCATCGTGTCCAGATCCAGAAGGTAAGTGTCGGTGTTGTCGGCAAAGCCCGGCTCGATCTTGCCGCCCGAAATCACGACGTGGCTGCCATCGCGCGTCGCGGTGTGGCGATGGATCCAACCCGGGTTCTGGCCGGTGGTGGCGACGGTCGAGATCGAGAAGTCCTCCAGCGACAGGCGCAGGACCTGTGTATCGCCCTCTTGCCGTTTGTCCGGATAGCTGAGGTTGCCGATCAAAAGGATATGATCCTCGATGAGCGTGGCGGTGTGAAAATCCGTGGGCGGGAAAACGTCCACCGGATAGATGAAATGGTCGAGGCGCGCATCGGGGTGGATCACGGTGACATCGTTGTAGATGTTGAAATCGGGATCGTAGTGATCCTCGTGCTCGCCTGCGATCAGGACCCAGCGCCCATCGGGGAGCCGTGTGCCCGAGCGCCCAAAGCGGTTGAACGACCAGACCGGGTGATACGGCGCGGAATAGTCCGTGTCGCCCAGGATATCGTTTTCTGCGCTCCAGCCAGAGCGACCCGTGCGCATCTGTTCGCGCCAGAACGGAATGTCGACCCGTTCCGGGTTGGTCGTGCCATAGCGCGGCGTTGCTTGGGCGCGGAAGGTTTCGGGTGAAACGGATGTCGGCGGGATTTTGTCGGCGCCCGTCAGGGCCGGCACGTCTTCGTTGTCGACATCCCCAAAAGGAACCCCGAACTCGGCAAGAAGCGACAGCATTTCAGGCGAATGGGCGGCATCGCCGGGACGTGTAACGATATCGTCGCCGGGAAGCGGAACAAACGAGGTTGCCCGTTCCATGATCGAGTTTGCGATCTTGGCCATCATGGATTTGGGTTCGGCGCGCTGTACGGCATTGGCTTTGGTCAGGTTGCGTCCAAGCGTAAGGTCGGCCCCGGCCTCCAAAAGGCGGCGGGCCAAGGCGACGTTATCCTCTTCCACCGCCAGAAGAAGCGGGGTCGCTCCATAGCAATCGGCCTCGTTCGCCTCGTGACCGGCTTCAAGCAGCCAATCGAGCATCTCTACAGAGCCCGAGCGCACGCCGTAGGCCAGTGCACCATCGCCGTCGGTGTCGCGCCAGCCGTCTGCAGGCGTTCCGTCGCGCAAGGCTTTGGCCGTTCCCAGATCGCCCAGACGGCAGGCCAATAGGAACGGCGTGCGCCCTGCCCGGTCGCGATCCATCAGACCATCGGTTGGCGCCTGGCCCCGCAGAACGGCAAGATGCGCGCCCGTCCACGCCTGATCCTTTGTCGATGCCCCGCGCGCCACCAGCAGGCGCACCGTGTCGAAGGCATTCTGGGTAAAGGCGATGGACAGCGCGGTGTCCCCGTAAGGGGATTCCGCGTTCACGTCCGCCCCATCATCAAGAAGCGCGCCGATGCGGGTCGCTGGCGCGCCCTCACTGACCGCGCGTACGATGGCGGGCGTTGCTTTTTCGGCCTCGGCCATTTGCGCCTCAAGCTCTTTCATCTGCGCTTCGAAGGCCGCGTCTTCGGCTTCCATCTTGGCAAGGAACTTGTCGACGTCAGAGGTGCTCATGGGACTGCTCGGGCCTGTTTTTCGTGCGTTTCTCCACAAAAACCATGGCATTTCGGCAAATCTGTGACCCGCGTTGGTCCATTCGAAGCAGAAAATTCTAGAGCGCGCGCCGTGGCCTTGTTAACCTTTTGCTAACCATAAGATCCGGCAACGACCGGTTTTGAGCAGGCGAAACAGGCATGAGCGACGCGAGCGGACGCATGGACGTCCTATTTCAGACGCGATTTTCTTTCCTTGGAACAAGCGGTTGGCGCGCGCAGGCGACGACGACAGCCGAAACGCTTTATGAGCCGTCGCGGATGCGCCAGCGCTTTGAGTTGTTCGAAAAACTGACGCTGCACTCGTTGCGGGACCAGACCGACCCGGATTTCCGTCACTACGTGCTGTCGGGCAAGGACATGCCCGAGGATCAGAAGAAAACGCTGCGCGAGATGTGCCATGACATGCTGGGCGATCGCGCGGATGTGCAGTTCCGCAAACCCGGTCCCGTGGCGCAGTTCGTCACCCGCTATACCAAGCGGACCTATCGCGAGGTGCCCCGGTTTGCGCAGGTGGTGCTGGATGATGACGACGCGCTGTCCACGGATTATGTCGACGTGCTGCGTGCCGAGGCTGAGGCGGCCCAACGCTATCAGCATGACGGGCTTGACTTCCTTTATCTGACGTTTCCACGCGGCGTCACGCTCCGCTTTAACGAGGACGCGACACCGGAAGTCTTTGATCGAAACGTGGTCAACACGAACCTCGGGCTGGCTTTGGTCGGCCCCGGCGACACCAAGCGCAACCCCTTCGCGGTGGCCCACAAGATGGTCTACCGCCGCCACCCTGTGCGTGTGATCCAGACGCGGCGCCCGTTCTATGTACGTGCCTTGCACGACTTCAACGACAGCCGCCGCCAGCGGCAAGTGAAGCCGTTTGATGCCAAGAGGATTGCAGAGGCCGCGCGCTATTTGCCGTGCCTTTACAATTACTTCCCGATCGACCGAAAGGCCGCCGCATGACCCGGCCCGAAGATATTTCCGTCCTGTTTGTGACGCGGTTTTCGTTCCTGGGCAAAGGCGGCTGGAAGAACGCCGAAACCGCGACGGCCGAAACGCTATATGAGCCTGCGCGGATCGCTCGGCGCATGGAGATCTTTGAACACGTCACCCTGCCGTCTCTGCGCGACCAAAGGGATCCGGGCTTTCGTCACCTGATCCTTTCTGGTGCGGACATGCCGACCGTCCAGAAGAAAGCTCTCCGGACACTTGTTGGCGATATGCTGGGCGAACGGGCGGAAGTCTATTTCCGCAAACCCGGCGTCGTTGGAAGGATCGTGCGGCGCTGGGTCAAAGGCGCCTATGACTTTGAAACTCCACTGGCGCAGGTGGCGCTGGACGACGACGACGCGGTTGCCACCGATTTCGTCGACATCCTGAAACAGGAAGCCGCCCGCGCGCTGGACGTGAATTATGATGGCGACGACCACATGTTCCTCAGCTTTCCACGGGGGATCAGCCTGATCCTCAAGGACGACGGCGTAAAGCTGCATCATCGGAACGTTTTTTACACCAATCAGGGGTTGGCGCTGGTGGCCAAGGCGGGCACCAACGAAGGCCTGTTCCTACAGCCCCATCGCCGCGTAGGCTGGCTCAACGAAGCGCGCATGATCCAGACCCTGCGCCCGATCTATCTGCGCACCCATCACGGCGAAAATGACAGCCGCGCGATCACGAGCGGCAAGGAATTGAGCGAAGACGAGCGCCCCGCAATTGAACCGCTGTTCCCCTGCTTACGCGACCTCGACCTTCTGCGCGGCCTCGCCGCCTGAAGCCCTTGCCCCGAGGGGCGCAACGGACTAGAGAGCCGCGAGCGAAGGCAAGGGGCGGACAAGTGTCCATTCTGGTGATGAAATTCGGCGGCACGTCGGTGGCGACGCTGGACCGCATCAAGCGTGCGGCCAAGCGGGTCGGGCGTGAGGTGGCCAATGGCCACCAGGTTATCGTGATCGTGTCCGCGATGTCGGGCAAGACCAACGAACTGGTGGGCTGGGTCAAGGAAACTGGCACCTTTTACGACGCGCGCGAATACGACGCCGTGGTGTCCTCGGGCGAGAATGTCACGGCTGGTCTGATGGCTCTGACGTTGCAGGAAATGGACGTCCCCGCACGGTCCTGGCAAGGCTGGCAGGTGCCGGTTCAAACCACCGCCGCCCATTCGGCTGCCCGCATCGAAGCGATCCCGACAGATAATATTATCGCCAAGTTCGATGAAGGCATGAAGGTTGCCGTGGTCGCAGGATTTCAGGGGATCAGCCCCGAGGGACGCATCACGACGCTGGGCCGAGGTGGTTCGGACACGACAGCCGTGGCCTTTGCCGCCGCATTCGATGCGGTGCGCTGTGACATCTATACGGATGTGGACGGGGTCTACACGACCGATCCGCGGATCACGTCCAAGGCCCGCAAGCTCGACAAGATCGCTTTCGAAGAAATGCTGGAGCTGGCCTCGCTCGGCGCGAAGGTGCTGCAAACCCGCTCGGTCGAACTGGCCATGCGCTACAGCGTGAAGCTGCGCGTTCTGTCGAGTTTCGAGGATAATGATGATAGCGCGGGCACGCTGGTGTGCCCCGAGGAGGACATCGTGGAAAGCAATGTCGTGGCGGGGGTCGCCTATTCCCGCGAAGAAGCCAAGGTCACGCTCATTTCGGTCGCCGACCGCCCCGGGATCGCCGCCGCCATCTTCGGCCCGCTCGCGGACGCAGGCGTCAACGTTGATATGATCGTTCAGAACATCTCTGAAGAAGGCCGCACCGACATGACCTTCTCCTGCCCCACCGATCAGATCTCGCGCGCCGAAAAGGCGATGGAAGACGCGAAGGCCGCAGGTGAGATCAATTTCCACGGCATCGTGGTGGACGCCGACGTGGCCAAAGTGTCGATTGTCGGCATCGGCATGCGGTCCCATGCGGGCGTTGCTGCCCAGATGTTCAAGGCGCTGCGCGATGAAAACGTGAACATCAAGGTCATCACCACGTCCGAGATCAAGGTCTCGGTCCTGATCGACCGCAAATACATGGAACTCGCCGTCCAGGCGCTGCACGACACGTTCGGTCTGGAACGCGCGGCCTGAAGATTTTCTTGCCTTCGGCGAGGATATTTTTAGCCAGATGAAGCAGAGCGCGCTCCTCCTTCATCTGGCCGTAAATATCCCGGGGGGCTCCGAAGGAGCGGGGGCAGAGCCCCCTCTTCCCTTTCCCTTCAGCGCGGCAGCGTTTACACTAGCGCGAACGATGTGACGGGGCAGAACGCAACCCATGGCCGATCTTTCCGAAAGCCAGAGCCGCAGGCTTCTGGGCCGTTTGCGAGAGGTCATGGCCTCCGACAGTGCGGGTCAGGCGCGGCTTGATCAGATCGTCCATCTGATTGCCTCCTCGATGGGCACCGAAGTGTGCTCGATCTACCTGTTCCGCGACCCTGAAACGCTGGAG
>CAZWZG010000028.1:0-5394 GCA_964638245.1 uncultured Rhodobacterales bacterium | reverse complement strand
CAGTCCCGCAGCTGGATCAAACGCATGCAGGAGGATATCGCGCGCGGCCTGTCCGCCGAGGCCGCGGTGGAGAAAGAGCAATCCATGGCCCGCTCCCGGATGGAGCGCGCCGCGGACGCCTATTTGCGCGACCGCATGAACGATCTGGACGATCTGTCGAACCGGCTTTTGCGCATTCTGACCGGGCAAGGTGCCGACACCGGGGCGGAAATGCCTGACAATCCGATCCTTGTCGCCAAGAACATCGGACCCGGAGAGTTGCTCGATTACGGGCGCAAGCAACTCAAAGGCATCGTGCTTGAAGAAGGCTCTGTCGGATCCCACGCCGCCATCGTCGCACGCGCCTGGGCGATCCCGCTGGTGATCCGGGCCGATCGGATCACGACCGAGGCGCTTAACGGCGATCACATCATGGTCGATGGCGATCAGGGTATCGTGCATCTGCGCCCCGACGAACAGGTCGCCAGCGCCTTTCGCGACAAGATCGCCATGGCCGCCGAAGCCCAGGAACGCTACGCGGGCCTGCGCGACCTGCCCGCTGAGACCAAGGACGGCAAGACCATAGGCATGATGATGAACGCCGGTCTGATCGCCGACCTGCCCTCCATCGGCACATCGGGCGCAGAAGGTGTCGGCCTGTTCCGGACGGAGCTACAGTTTCTGGCCCGCTCCAATGTGCCACGCCGGGGCGATCTGGCCGCCACCTATGGGCGGGTCATGGACGCCGCGGAAGACAAGAAGGTGATCTTCCGCACGCTCGACATCGGCTCGGACAAGGTCCTGCCTTATATGAAGCGGGAAGAGGAACCCAACCCGGCATTGGGCTGGCGCGCAATCCGGCTGGGGCTGGATAAATCGGGCGTCATGCGCATGCAGCTTCAGGCGCTGATCCGCGCCGCCAATGGCCGTCCCTTGTCCGTGATGTTCCCCTTCGTTGCGCAGTTCGACGAATTCAAAGCTGCGCGCGACTATGTGCTGGGCGAGCTGGAGCGGGAGAAAAAGCTTGGCCATCCCCTGCCTGAAAAGGTCGAAATCGGCGCGATGCTGGAAACGCCCAGCCTTGCCTTTTCGCCCCGCCAGTTTTTCGAGATGGCCGATTTCATTTCGATCGGCGGCAATGATCTGAAACAGTTCTTCTTTGCGGCTGACCGCGAAAACGAACGCGTGCGGCGGCGCTATGACACGCTGAACGTGTCGTTCCTGTCGCTGATCGAGCATATCGTGGCGCGCTGCCGGGAAACCGAAACACCGCTTTCGTTCTGTGGTGAGGATGCCGGGCGCCCGGTCGAGGCCATGTGTTTTGCAGCCATGGGTTTGCGCACGCTGTCCATGCGTCCGGCGTCCATCGGCCCAGTGAAATCGCTTCTCAGACGCGTTGATCTGGACGAAGTGCGCAAGGTGATCGAAGGCGCCAAGGTCGAGGGCGCGCAATCGGTGCGCCCTGCAGTCATGGAGTGGCTGCGCGATCAGGGCTGAGCCCCCTCACACATAGTGCCGCCGCCAGAACCGGATGCTGAGCAGGATACCGGCGGCCAGTAACCCCAACACCAGACCAACCCAGACCCCGACCGCGCCAAAACCAAGCACAATGCCAAGGACGTACGAGGCCGGCAGACCGATCAGCCAATAGCTGAACGCGGCCATGATCATCGGAACCTTGGTGTCCTGTACCCCGCGCAAAGCGCCCAGCGCCATCACCTGCGCCCCGTCAGCCAGTTGAAACAGTGCCGCCATCGCCAATAGTCCGACGCCCACGGCAAGGATCTCGGCCCGGAGCGGCTCGTCAGGGTCAATGAACACGCCAATCAAGGGCTCTGGTACCGTCAGAAACGCAATCATCGTCAGACACGACATCAGCAACGACAGTCCCAGACCGACCAGCGCCACGTCCCGCAAGGCGGCGCCATTCTTCTGCCCGTAAAACCGGCCCACGCGCACAGTCGTCGCCCCTGAAAGGCCCAGATGCACCATGAATGTGATCGACGCGATCTGAAGCGCGATCCCGTGAGCCGCCAGCGGCACCTCCCCCAACAGCCCGATCAAAATGCCCGAGCCTGCGAACAACCCGACCTCGGCCAGATTTGTAACCCCGATGGGCGTGCCAAGGCGAAACACCTTGCCGAACGCCTCCCAGTCGGGGCGGTGAAAGTTCTTGAACAACTCGAACGCGGGCAAGCGCACGATGATGTAGATCGCAAAGGCCACCGTCGCCGCCAGCGATACCGAAACCGAGGCATAGGCCGCGCCTTCGATCCCAAGCTCAGGCGCTCCGAAGTTTCCGAAAATGAACAGGTAGTTCAGCGGTACATTGAGCACCGCCGCACCAATGCTGACCCACAGCACAACGCGCGCATGTTCAAGTCCGGAGCAGAAGTTCCGCAACACATTCCACAGCGAATGAAACATCAGGCCGAATGCCACAAGCCAAAGGTACTTGCCCGCTTCGCGAGACACGTCCGGGTCCTGCCCCATGGCCAACAAGATCGGCTCGGCCCACAGCATTGGCAGCATCCCGAACACGCAGAACAAGATCGTCAGCCACAGCCCCATTCGTGTAGCACGTCGCGCGCTGGTGGTATCGTCCTGGCCCGCAGCCTCCGCGACCATGGGCAGCACGGCAAAGGCAAAACCCGCCCCCAGAATGTAAATCGTGAAAAAGAAAGGGCCCGCAATGGCAAGGCCCGCCAATTCGGTTACGCCATACCAGCCCATCATGATCGTGTCGGTCGTGGTAACGGCAATCTGTGCCAGATTGGCGCCCACCAAAGGCAAGCCCAGCGTCAAAAGCGCGCGCGCGTGCGCGCGGCGCGAAGGGATCGCCATTTCGGACATGAAGACCGCTTAGGAGGTTTTCAGCGCCGCTTCAATGAGCAGTTAAAAGCATTTAAAATCAGCATCTTACCAATTGTTGACGTCACGTCCCGGCGTTGTTTCCAATATTTTGGCAGATTTCCGCCGAGATTCGTGTCAAATTTAAGGCAAGTTTTGTGAGTAACGAGTGGAGAGACCTATGCTCAAGACACTGCGCGCGGGCATTGCCGCGATCACTGTAGCGATGGTGGCCGGTGGGGCCCATGCTGCAGTTTATCAATTGGATGACCACGACTACGGCTCCAAATCGAACGAGTACGAGTATGGACTTCGTCTAGATGGACCAAATCTGTTTTTCACATTCTCGCAGGACAACGGATCTAACGTCCGCATGAATGCATCAGGCGGCAGTGCGCATATCTATGGCACCGTCTACCAAAGCTTCTCCGGCAAAATCACCGGAACGACCGCTTGGACCTATGACTACAAAATGACCTACTCTGGCACCGACGATGACTTCTTGTCGTGGGACGGCGCGGGCCACATCACGGATGGAACGACTTACTACTCGCTTCTTGGCATGCAGAAGAAGTCGGACCCCTACCACACGCTTCAGTTTGGTATGGATGATCCCAAGAACAAATACACCAACACCTATGTTGGCTGGGGCTGGGTCTCGACGGCCTCTTGTGACGCAGACGGAACGAATTGTGGTGATTACACCTATTCCGGTGCTCAAGACGGCCTCTGGACGGCCACACCCGTCCCGCTGCCAGCAGCCGCATGGCTGATGATCGCCGGTATTGGCGCGATGGGCGTCGCCCGGAGCCGCCGCGCAAAAGCATAACGACCCACTCAGATCAGGACACAATCTGAGACGAAAGCGGCGCTCGAGGGGGCGCCGCTTTTCTCTTTGCCTCAGGCCCGTCCTTCGGGATGGAGCGCGGTGCCAAGGATGTGGCTGTTCTCGTGCAGCACGTGGCTCGCGCGGCCCACAAGGCGCGGGTCTGGCTCGCCGACCACGCGTCGGTCCTTGTCCGGGTAATCCAGCGAGGCAAGGAAATGGCGCATGCAGGCCAGCCGCGCGCGTTTCTTGTCGTCGCTCTTGATGATCGTCCAGGGCGCATCGGCGGTGTCCGTGTAAAACAGCATCGCCTCCTTGGCCTCGGTGTAGTCAGGCCATTTGTCGAGGCTGGCCTTGTCGATCGGCGACAGCTTCCAGCGCTTCAACGGGTCAGTGGCACGGCTTTCAAAGCGCGCGCGTTGTTCGGCTTGCGTGACCGAAAACCAGTACTTGTAAAGCCGGATGCCTGATCGCGTCAGCATGCGTTCCAGCTCGGGCGTCTGGCGCATGAACTCGAGGTATTCCTCGGGCGAACAGAACCCCATCACCCGCTCGACCCCGGCGCGGTTGTACCAGGAGCGGTCGTAGAAGACCATTTCGCCCGTCGTGGGCAACTCGTTGATATAGCGCTGAAAGAACCACTGCCCCTTCTCTTCCCATGTCGGTTTGTTAAGCGCGACCACGCGCGCCTGACGCGGGTTCAGATGCTCCATGAACCGCTTGATCGTACCGCCCTTGCCGGCGGCATCGCGACCTTCGAAAAGAAGGACGAACCGCTGGCCGGTGTCCTGCGCCCAATGCTGCACCTTCAGAAGCTCGGCCTGAAGCTTGGCCTTCTGAGCCTCGTAGGACTTCTTGGAAATCTTCGTCTCGTAGGGGTACGTGCCATTGTCAAAACACGGTTCGGCAAGTGGCAGGTTTTCGGTGTCGAGGGCGGTATCAGGCATGAGGCGGACTCCTTTCGTTCGTCCATGCCCTATCAGACGCGCACAAAACCGGCCTTGATCCATGTCATGAAACCGTCTCGACCCCGCTTCTGACGTTGCCCAAGCGCCGCCTTTGGGGTCTAATGCGGTCAACAAAACAAAGAACGGCCCATAACAACTACAGGCGGTGCCGATATGGCCAATGATCTCCTTTCTCAGGCGAGCGAGACCTATGATGCCACCTCGATCGAGGTGCTCGAGGGGCTCGAACCCGTGCGCAAGCGTCCGGGCATGTATATCGGCGGCACCGATGAGCGGGCGCTGCATCATCTGGTGGCCGAGGTTCTGGATAACTCGATGGACGAGGCTGTGGCAGGCCACGCCACCCGCATCGAGATGGAACTGCACGCCGACGGCGCAATGACGATCCGCGACAACGGCCGCGGCATCCCCACCGATCCGCACCCCAAGTTCCCGGACAAATCCGCGCTCGAAGTGATCCTGTGCACGCTCCACGCAGGCGGAAAGTTCTCGGGCAAAGCCTATGAGACCTCCGGCGGCCTCCACGGCGTCGGCGTCTCGGTCGTCAACGCGCTATCGGACAGCCTCGTGGTCGAGGTCGCCCGCAACCGCGAACTGGTCGCCCAGCGCTTTTCCCGCGGCATCCCGCAGGGCCCGGTCGAAAACTTGGGCGCGGCCCCCAACCGGCGCGGCACGTCCGTCACCTTTCACCCCGACCCCGACATCTTCGGCTCTCTTAAACTCAAACCCGCTCGCCTGTTCAAAATGGCCCGCTCCAAGGCCTACCTCTTT
>CAZWZG010000027.1:0-26494 GCA_964638245.1 uncultured Rhodobacterales bacterium | reverse complement strand
GTGATCCCCCGCGATAGCCCTTCGCCTTTTGTGGCGGACATTCATTTACACTACGAACGCGGGATCGAAGCGGCAGAGGCCGGTGCAGCCTGTCTGCGGCTCAATCCGGGCAATATCGGTGACGAAAAGCGCGTGAAAGAGGTCATCAAGGCCGCGCGGGACCACAACTGTTCGATCCGCATTGGCGTGAACGCAGGATCGCTGGAAAAGCATCTGCTGGAAAAGTACGGCGAGCCTTGTCCGGATGCGATGGTCGAGAGCGGGCTCGATCACATCAAGATCCTGCAGGACAACGATTTCCACGAATTCAAAATCAGCTGCAAGGCGTCCGACGTCTTCATGGCCGCGGCAGCCTATCAGCAACTGGCGGACGCCACGGACGCCCCGATCCATCTGGGGATCACTGAGGCGGGCGGTCTGACGTCGGGAACGATCAAATCGGCCATCGGGCTGGGCAACCTTTTGTGGATGGGGATTGGCGACACGATCCGAGTTTCCTTAAGCGCGGATCCCGTGGAAGAGGTGAAGGTCGGGTATGAGATCCTGAAATCACTGGGCCTGCGCCATCGCGGCGTGAACATCACTTCCTGCCCGTCTTGCGCGCGCCAAGGCTTTGACGTGATCAAGACGGTCGAGACGCTTGAAAAGCGGCTGGAGCACATCAAGACGCCGATGAGCCTGTCGATTATCGGCTGTGTCGTGAACGGACCCGGTGAGGCGCTGATGACGGATGTCGGCTTTACTGGCGGCGGTGCGGGTTCGGGCATGGTCTATCTGGCGGGCAAGACGAGCCACAAGATGTCCAACGACAAGATGGTCGATCACATCGTCGAGCAGGTGGAAAAGCGCGCGGCCGAGATCGAGGCTGAGGCGGCCGTGGAAGCAGCGGAGTAGCCTCCTTTGCCCTTTAGCTAGGTCAACAGGGCCTCTGAAAACGGAAAAGTCGTCAGTCGCTCGACGCCATCATCGGTGATCAGGAACTGATCCTCCAGCTTGACGCCTTGGGCGGCCTGCTCTTCGCCAATATAGCTTTCGATGCAGATGACCATGCCCGGCTCAAAAGCTCCCTCGAAGGTGTAAGGTACGCCCTCAAAACTGTGTGGGATGTACGGGAATTCGCCGCAAAGTCCTAGACCATGGCCAAGGCAATAATAGCCATGCCCCTGATTTTCGCGCGGTATGGGCCAAGCCGCTTTGGCGAAGTCTTCGAAGGATTTGCCCGGCGCCAGAAGCGATGCGTTATGGTGCAATTGGGCATGGGCCAGCTTGTAGAGCGCTCTTTGCTGGTCTGAGCCGGCGCCATCACCGCAAAGGAAGGTCCGCGAGAAATCCACAGCATAGTGCATGTACCCAAGTGCATCAGTGTCAAAGCAAATCAGATCACCGTCCTGAATTTTGCGCGGACCCGCTTCTTGAAAGTAGGGAAACGTTCTTGGGCCCGACTGGAAGAGACGTGTTGAGACGTACTCGCCCTCGGTCGCGATCAGGTGCCTGTGAAACTCCGCCCAAGCCTCGACTTCGCTAACGCCGGGAGCGATCGCCTGTTCCAACGAGGATGCGGCGGCCTGAACGCGGTGCACCGCTTCGCGCATGGTGGCGATTTCTAGCGGTTGCTTGACCATACGGGCGGCTGAAAAAACGCCTGCTCCATCGAGGACATCGATGCCTGCCGCGCGCATGGCGTCGGTCACCGGAATGTCGAAACCTTCCACGGCCACGCGGCGCGCATCTCCGAGGATTGCTGTCAGATCATTGATAAATCGCGCGATTTCGTCCGAGAAGCCCGGGCCGGACACGGCGGTCAGTCCGGGGGCAGGGCGCACGTCTTTGACGACCGGGTTGCCGGTGACCAAGTACTCACAGCCCGCAAACTCCCAAAGGTGAACGGTGCCATCCGCAAGCGTCAGGGAGAAGCGAAACGGTCCCATGAGGCTGAACACGGTCATGTTGCGAACGCCCGTTGCATAAAGGATATTGATCGCATTCGCGGTCAGGACGGCGGGCACGTCGCGTTGCGACATCACGTCCAAAAGACGCCGGTGGCGTTGGATGATCAGACGATTTTGGTCGATATCCAAGGGGGCGACGCCTTTCTCGTTCTGTTTTATGGGGCGTCCAAAGCACACAGACTGTAAGACGGCAACAATCTTGACCCGATAGGAATTGCTTTGGGCGATTGGCTTACCCTAGAAACCCCCAACGTTGGTTGATTTGAAGAGACTGTCCCATGAAGAAGATTGTTCTTGCTGTCGTCCCGGTGCTTGTGCTTGCCGCGTGTGAGACCGGACCCTACTTGAGCGAATTGCCCGAGGGTGTGACCAGTATCGCCGCCTCCGGTCAGGACCTGACGCGGGTCACGCTTCTGGAAGAAGACGGCTGTTATTGGTACGAGCACACGAATGCCGTCGAAACAACGCTCCTGCCTCTGCGCAGCACGCGGGGTCGTCACATCTGTACGCAGACGGCCGAAACCGCCAGTTAGGCGGCGTAGAGGTATGCGGTCGATCCGATCGGAACCCGATCGTAGAGCCCGATGATATGGGCCATCACCATGCGCACGCACCCAGAGCTTGCCCGGCTACCAATTGAGCGCGGAAGCGGCGTGCCGTGGATGCGCAAATAGGTGTCGCGGCGGCCTACGAAGAGGTAGAGCGCGCGGGACCCCAGTGGGTTGCTCGGGCCGCCATCCACGCCGTTCTTATCCTTTTCAAAGACTTCAGGCTCACGCTCGATCATTTGGTCTGTTGGGCGCCAGGTCGGCCACTTCCTTTTGGCGTTAATCGAATAAACACCAGGTTCGTAGAGATTACCGCGTCCGATAGCCACGCCATAGCGCATGGCTGTTCCTTCGGGTTCAATGAAGTAGAGATAGCGCGCCTTGGCGTCCACGTGGATGTCGCCGGGTGTCAGGCCATCCTTGGCCTCGACCCGTTGCGGCAGAAAACGCGCATGGAACCCCCATGGGTTCGTCGTGAACGGGTCGAAGTTCGCGGGCGTCACGCGCGCGTCCCATGTCGACCACATGGCACGATTGGACACAGGCTTGCGCACGGGTTCTTCGGCGATGTCCTCAATGACAGAGGCTGCCTCAGCGTCTTCGACGGCTTGTGCGAAAGCAGAGGTTGCAAGGGGCGCCGAGAAAAGCGCGCTTGTCGTAGATAGAAAATGGCGACGTGTCAGCAATTTTGAACTCCGGTAACTTCAAGTCGAACGTGGACCCGCACAAAAGGTTCCGTGCGACATACTACGGAATTTGGGAGATTTTGTGTTCAACTCTCCGACAACTCCCGAAAATCGATATCCCACGCGGAATCTGGTTTGGCGCCCGACAATAGTGATTTTCGCAGGAGCGTCCACAGGATGTTGAAAGCGTTTGGGTCGATCAACCGCGCAGGTCTTGTTTTGAACCCGAGCAAGAACCGCGGTCGATTAAGATTTGCGCCGAAACGATTACAACGAATTCCAATTTCAGAAATATCGAACCAAGTTGCTTTGGCCTCCAAAATCCCGCGACATCTGAGTCGGGTCGAGCCCTAGCCCCCACGCACCTCATCGACGACGGCCTGCATGGCATCAAGGGGCAAGTAGCCGCGCAGCACGCGATCTTCCATTGCAAAGGCCGGGGTGCCATTGATCTGAAGCGCTTGGGCCAAGGCGCGGTTGGCCAGAAGCGTTTCGGTGATGCGTTCGTCATCCATGCCTTGCAGGATCGGGTTCGGGTCAAGCCCGATCTCGCGTGCCATGCGGCCCAAAGCGCCTTGGCTCATCGGGCCGGAGTGTTCCATCAGCGCATCGTTCACGGCCTTGTAGGCGTCATCCCCCAGAGCGAACCGCGCTGACAGGGCAAAGCGGGAGGCGACAACGGAGTCTTCGCCAAGGATCGGGAATTCCTTGATTACCAGTTTGATGTTGTTGTCCTGTTCGAGCAACGCTGTGATTTCAGGATGCGCGCGGCGACAGAAGCCACAGCGGTAGTCGAGGAATTCAACGAGCACGACATCGCCGTCCGGGTTCCCACCAACCCAATCCGTCGGGTCGTTAAACAGATCATCAGACAACTCAGACAGGGCCACGGCTTCAGCAGCGGCTTGCTGTTCGGCTTCCTGCGCTTCGAGCGCGGCAACGACTTCGCTGAGGACTTGCGGGTTTTCGACCAGATACGCACGCACGCGCTCCCCAAAGGCATCATCGTTTAAAGCGACGGGTGTTTCCGGCGCGCTGCGCGACACCAACGTAATGGCAAGCGCAAGCGCTGCTGCGACAATGGCGATTCCGGAAAGAAGACGTGCGGACATGGAGTGAACCCTGATTGATGCGCCGAAACCGTGCCCGGAACGCGCGACAAGCGCAAGCCAACACGCGCATTTGTGAGCGTCCCCTTGCACGGCTTCGCGTCGCGGGGCACAGGAAGGGCATGAAGGTTTCACATCGTAGTGCCGTTGATCCGTTCCTTGTGATGGATGTCGTTTCGTCCGCCGCACGGCTTGAGGCCGAAGGGCGGCGGGTGATTCACATGGAAATCGGGCAACCAGGTACACCTGCTCCCAAGGTCGCGCGTGCGGCTTTGGCGCATGCGATGGAACGCGATGCGCTTGGGTATTCCGTTTCGCTTGGATTGCCGTCACTCAAAAACAAGATCGCCGGTCTTTATGCCCAGCGGCACGGATTGGATATCAACCCGGACCGGATTGTTGTGACAGCGGGGGCGTCAGGAGCCTTCGTGCTTGCCTTCACGGCGTTGTTTGATGCCGGTGATCGGGTGGCGCTCGGCGTGCCGGGGTATCCATCCTACCGCCAGATCCTAAAGGCGCTGAGCCTTTCGCCGGTTGACATTCTGACCACGCTTGAGACGCGCTATCAGCCACAAAGCATTCCGAAGGGCGTTCATGGTCTGATCCTTGCTTCACCGGGCAATCCGTCGGGAACGATGCTGGACCGGGAACGGTTGAGCGATCTTGTGGGGCAGGCGAATGCTATTGGCGCCTCGGTCGTGTCTGACGAAATCTATCACGGGCTGAGCTATGTTGGGCGCGAGGTGAGCGCGCTTGAGGTGTCCGAAGACCTTTATGTGGTGAACTCTTTCTCGAAGTATTTCTCTATGACGGGGTGGCGCTTGGGCTGGATGGTTGTGCCGGAGGATCACATTCGAACGGTCGAGCGTCTCGCGCAGAACATGTTCATCTGCGCGCCGCACGCCAGTCAGATTGCCGGGCTGGCCGCATTCGATGCGATCCCAGAACTGGAGGCCAATGTCGCAGTCTATGCCAGGAACCGTCAGTTGATGCTGGAAACACTTCCAAGGATCGGATTTGACCGGATCGCGCCGCCTGATGGAGCGTTTTATGTCTATGCCGATGTTTCGGAATTGACCGATGACAGCAAAGCCTTGGCGGCTGATATCCTTGAAAAAGCGGGTGTCGCGTTGACGCCCGGGCATGATTTCGACCCAGGGCGCGGCGCGGGAACCCTGCGCTTTTCTTATGCCGGAGCGACAGGCGAAATCGAAGAAGGTCTCGAAAAGCTTACCGAATACATGAACTTGCGCTAGGCGCGTCGCCCAAATCGGTCTATGGTTTTGTCAGGGCAAGGACAGGATCATGAGCAGATCCATATTGGCAATCTTGGTTGCGCTCTGCTTCGGGATAACCGGGGTGGTGGCGCAGGAGCTTCGTGCGCTTGCACGCTTCGATCCATCGCAGTCCAAGGCGATGGAATCTGGGAGTATGGTCGAACTGGAGCTGACCTTGAGCCAGGCGGTGCCCTGGACGGTCAGTTTCCGCAGCAACCCGAATGAGATGGTCGTGTCTTTCAACGAACTGGCGGAAACCGATGGCTGGGATCCAATGATCACGCCGATCGAGCCGCCTCAGTTTTCGGCCGGGGACGAAGGCTGGAGCCATCTTGTCTTTCCCCTCAATGAGCCGCTTTTGTTGGTCGAAGCCGCGATGGTCACGCAGTTCGCTGATACAACGCAGGCCAAGCTGCGCCTGGTCTTGGCCCCGACCACGCCAGAGCGGTATCGCCAAGAGGCGGAGGCGCGTCCAGAAGCTGCAATCATCTCGTCCCCCGTAACCCCAGCGCTGACGGTGGTTGCTATTGATCCGGGCCATGGGGGCATTGATCCCGGGGCTGAGGTCGGCGATCTTCGCGAAAGTGATCTGATGCTGACCTACGGACGGGCCCTGAAAGAGGCGCTTTTGCGCACGGGCGTCGCCGATGTGGTTCTGACCCGCGACGAGGATATTTTCGTCCCGCTTGATCAAAGGCTGCGCACCGCGCGTGCTGCTGGGGCAGAACTGCTGATATCGCTTCATGCGGACGCCTTGGATGAAGAGGACGGCAAGGCCGGCGGTGCGACGATCTATACGCTTCCCACCGATGGCGCCAATGCGGCCAACCAGACCGAAGTTGAGCGCCACGACCGGGCAATGTTGTTGTCGGGTGTGGATCTGAGCGGCACTGACGACGAAGTGGCGATGATCCTGATGGATCTGGCGCGCAGCCAGACGGCGCCGCAATCCGAGCGCCTTGCCGACGCGGTCGAGGCGGCGTTTCGCGCCGATGGCGTACGTCTGAATTCACGCCCCCGGCGCGAGGCGGCCTTCGCCCTACTGCGCGCTGCGGACATTCCGGCCACCTTAGTAGAAGTCGGGTTCCTGTCATCGGACCGCGATCGGCCGCGTTTGACCAGCGAGGAAGGGCGCACCGCCGTAATTGATGCCTTGAGCGATGCGGTTCTTGCGTGGATCGCCGATGAAGCGACGCGCAAGGCGCTTCGCCGCCAATAGCGCGGTGTTGATTTTGACCCGGACCGGATCGGTGTTTATATGACCCTCACCCCGTAGGAGGCTGTGCGGCTGTGTTGCGTTTTGTTCTGAACTTTCTTGGTGCTGTGTTCAGCACTGCCGTCAATGGCGCGGTCATGGGTGCGCTGACGGTAGGTGCCGTGATCTGGGTGTTCAGCCTTGATCTCCCGGATCACAATTTCCTCAGCCAGTATCGCCCAGCGACCGTGACGCGGATCTATTCGACCGAGGGGCGCATCATCGACGAATTCGCTGACGAGCGGCGCATTTTTGTACCCGCCGAAGAGATACCCGACGTCGTGAAAGAGGCGTTCATTTCAGCCGAAGACAAGAACTTCTATCAGCATCCCGGCTATGATCTGCGCGGTATCGCGGCGGCGGCCTATGAGGCCGTGGAAAGCAATTTTCAGGACATTCGCGGCGCCTCGACGATCCCGCAACAGACCGCGAAAGAGATGTTCTTTGATGGCTCGATCACAGCAGAACGTAAGATCAAGGAAATCATCATGGCCGCGCGCATGGTGCGCGATCTGGGCCGCGAACGGGTTCTTGAGATTTACCTCAACGAGATTTTTCTGGGCCAGAACAGTTATGGCGTCGCCTCGGCCGCGCGCACCTACTTCAACAAGGACCTGACCGAACTTTCGGTGTCCGAAGCGGCGTACCTCGCGGCCCTTCCCAAAAGTCCCTCGAACCGACACCCCGTGCGCAATGCCGAAGCGGCGGTGTTCTGGCGCAATAACACCCTGCGGGAGATGTTCGAGAACGGGTATATCGATCAGGTGGCCTATGAGCTTGCCACAGCCAGCCCACTCGAATCCGTACAGGGCGGCGAGTTCGAAGGGTTTCGGGCCGAACTTCCCCCGCGAGACTACTTTACCGATGAAATCCGCCGTCAGATGGAGCGTCAGTTCGGGCAGGACGCGTTTCGCGGCGATGGCCTGACGGTGCGGGCCACGGTGGATCCCGAAATGCAGGACATTGCGGCAGCTGCTCTGCGCGCCGCTCTTGAAGACTATGACAGGGCGCAAGGCGAATGGCGCGGCACGGAGACTGCTCTTGATGCTGGGGTGCTGTCGGACGAGGCAGCGTGGCGCGAAGCGCTCTCAGCGGTTGATTTGCCCCGTGATATCGAAGGCTGGCGTCTTGCCGTTGTGCTTTCTCTGACCAACACAGCCGCGACCATCGGGATTGAAGGCCAGCCGGTTGATGACGACGGCGACTGGATCCAGGCCGACGATTTGAACTGGTTGAATGGTGTCGGCCCCGCGTCAGACATTCTGAGCGTCGGCGATGTTGTCTATGTCGCGCGCAATGGCGGCCCGGATGATGATCCCCGCTGGACATTGAAGCAAATCCCCGAAGTGCAGGGCGGCTTCATGGCGATGGACGTCGAGAACGGACGCGTCATCGCGATGCAGGGCGGTTTCTCCTATCAGGACTCGGTGTTCAACCGCGCAACGCTCGCTCAACGCCAGCCTGGGTCGAGCTTCAAACCCTTCGTTTATGCCGCAGCGTTGGACAGTGGTTTTTCGCCGGCCTCCATCGTGATCGATGCGCCCATCGAAGTTGATGTCGGCGGCGGCGAGGTCTGGCGTCCACGCAATGCGTCCAACGAGTTTTACGGCCCAACACCGCTGCGTACCGGGATCGAGCAATCGCGGAACCTTATGACCGTCCGGCTAGCCCAGGAAATCGGGATGGTCACCGTGGCGTCCTATGCCGAGCGCTTCGGGGTTTATGAGAACATGAACCCGTTCCTGGCGAACTCTTTAGGGTCCGAGGAAACCTCGCTCTTCAACATGGTCGCAGCCTACGCGATGTTCGCCAACGGTGGGGAGCGGGTGGAGCCGACGCTTGTAGACCGGGTTCAGGACCGTTTTGGACGCACGATTTATCGCCACGACCAGCGGATTTGTGAAACCTGCGGGGATCGCACAGCCGAAGGGGCACCGGTCATCGACACGAACCGTCGGCGGGTGATGAACCCTGTGACGGCTTACCAGCTGACCTCCATGATGCAGGGCGTTGTGGATCGGGGTACGGCGTCAAGTTCGGTCAATCTGGGCGTGCCAACGGCGGGCAAGACGGGCACGACCAATGACGCCCGCGATGTCTGGTTCGTCGGCTTTACCTCGAACATCGCCGCAGGCTGCTATATCGGCTACGACATACCGCGTCCCTTGGGACGTGGCGCGTCTGGTGGACGCTTCTGTGGGCCGGTTTTCCAGAACTTCATGGAAAAGGCGATCGAGAAATACGGCGCAGGACGGTTCGAAATCCCAACGGGCGGCCGTTTCATCAAAATCGATCGCTTCTCGGGAGTGCCGTTGCCCGCGGATGCATCCGGTGACCATGTCGTGGCAGAGTTTTTCCGCACCGGCGAAGAGCCCATCTTTGGCGTGACCTTTGATGGCGGGTTCGCCATGGCCTCCAACCTTCCGCTCTTTGTGCCCGAAGATGTCGGCTCGGAACCCCTTCGCACGACCACGACTGCCGAGGGCGAGATCATTGTCGCGCCTGAACGCGCGACATTTGGCGAAATCAGTTCCGGTGGCCTTTACTAAGGGCTCCTTCATCTGGCCAAAAATATCCTCGCCGAAGGCAAGAAAGTCTTCGGCCTATCGCT
This sequence comes from uncultured Rhodobacterales bacterium, assembly GCA_964638245.1. Taxonomy (GTDB): domain Bacteria; phylum Pseudomonadota; class Alphaproteobacteria; order Rhodobacterales; family Rhodobacteraceae; genus CAZWZG01. The sequence continues at coordinate 17,059 of CAZWZG010000027.1, read as the reverse complement.
GGACGGCCCGCGATCCCGTTGGTATTCAGTCGGTCCGTTAAAAGGACACTCGCCCCATGCGCGCCGAAGCCGAAAATCGCGTCAAAGAAATCGAAAAATCCCTGAACCTGCTCAAGCAGCGGATGGATTACGAGACCGCGCAGCACCGCCTTGAAGAGTTCAATGCGATGATCGAGGACCCGAACCTTTGGGACGATCAAGAGCGGGCGCAAAAACTGATGCGCGACCGTCAGACGCTCGTGGATGCGCTTGAGCGGGCGAACGGCATTCAGCAGGAAGTGTCGGACAACATCGAACTCATCGAACTGGGCGAGATGGAAGACGATCAGGAGGTCGTCGCTGAGGCTGAAGACGCACTGAAAACGCTGGCCGAACGCGCCGCCAAGGCCGAACTTGAGGCCCTCCTTGATGGTGAGGCTGACGGAAACGACACCTTTCTTGAGATCAATTCAGGTGCGGGGGGCACCGAGTCCTGTGACTGGGCCTCAATGCTGGCGCGCATGTACATCCGCTGGGCGGAAAAGAAGGGCTACACGGTCGAGCTTCAGTCCGAAACTCCGGGCGAAGAGGCCGGCATCAAGTCGGCGGCGTACAAGATCAGCGGACACAATGCCTATGGCTGGCTGAAATCCGAATCCGGCGTGCACCGGCTGGTGCGGATTTCGCCGTTTGACTCCGCGGCCAAGCGGCACACCAGCTTTACCTCGGTGAAGGTCTATCCGGTGGTGGACGACAACATCGAAATCGAAGTGAACCCGGCGGATATCCGGATCGACACCTATCGTTCGTCCGGTGCTGGTGGTCAGCACGTGAATACAACGGACTCGGCTGTTCGGATCACGCACGCGCCCACAGGCATCGTCGTGACGAGTTCGGAGAAATCCCAACACCAGAACCGCGACATCGCCATGAAGGCCCTGAAGTCGCGTCTGTATCAGATCGAACTGGACAAACGCTCGGCCCTCGTCAACGAGGTGCACGAAAACGCGGGCGACGCCGGGTGGGGCAACCAGATTCGCTCGTACGTTTTGCAGCCCTATCAGATGGTCAAGGACCTGCGCACGAACTTCGAGACCTCTGATACGTCCGGTGTTTTGGACGGGGATCTGGACGGGCTGATGGCGGCTACTTTGGCACTGGATGTTTCGGGGAAATCAAGGGCAGAAGCCAACGCTGAAGACTGATCCAGATCAAAGCCCATGGAGCAAAGATGGGTGACCCTGACATCATGGAAAACGCAGTGCCCGGACCAGACCCCTTGCCCGAAATCGGACGGGTGACGGTGCATGAGTTGCTGACCGTGCTGAAGGCCGGTTGGTCGGATTTCCGCGCGGCGCCGATTTATGGCCTGTTTTTCAGTCTTTTCTATGTGGTCATGGGGATGGGGCTGATCCTTGTGGGGGCGGGAACGTTCGTGTGGACGCTTGCCCTGTCGCTGGGGTTCCCGCTTGTCGCGCCATTTGCCGCCGTTGGCCTTTACGAGGTGTCGCGCCGACTTGAAGCGGATCAACCGCTGGTCTGGTCCGAAATCATCGGTGTCGTCTGGAACGAGCGCCAACGCCAGATGCCGTGGGTCGGGGTGCTGTTGATCCTGATCTTTCTGTTCTGGAGCTTTTTTGCGCACATGCTTTTCGCGCTGTTTCTCGGGCCCAGTGTTATGACCAACATCATGTCGAGTTGGGACGCGATCCTGACGCCGGTCGGCTTTCAGATGCTGGCGGTTCAACTGGTCGCCGGGGCAGGGGTTGCGTTCCTGACCTACGGCCTGACGGTGATGAGCCTGCCGCTTCTTCTGGAACGCGAGGTGGATTTTGTGACCGCGATGATCCTGTCGCTGAAGACTGTGAACCAGAACAAGGCAGTCCTCGGCCTATGGGCCGCAATCATTGCCGCGCTTTTGTTCCTGGCGATGATCCCGTTGTTCCTTGGGCTCTTTCTGGTGCTGCCCGTGCTGGGGCATGCAACATGGCACCTCTACCGTCGAGCCCTTTACGACCCGGTCTGAGCCGGACGCGGGATCAGGAACCACGCAAGAAGCCCTGAAACCAGAGCAAATCCCGCCGCGACCCATGCAAGCACTGCAAACGCGCGCGTCATGGCATCGGCATGACCGACCGTGTCGCTTTCAATGCCAAAGCTGGCAAGACCACCCGCCGCGCCATATACCGTCGCAACCAAAGCGCCTGCGGCGGCAACGGCAAGAAGGCCAGCAATGCGCGACATGGCGTTGTTGACCGATGACGCAGCACCAGCCAACTCTTCTGGCGCGCCTGTCATCACGGCGGTCGACAAAGGCGCCACGACAAGTGACATGCCGAACCCCATCAGGACCATGGGTGCAAGAACACTGATCCAGATATCCATGAGTGGCGCCAACACGGCCATTCCCGCGTAGCCGAGCGCAACAATGAAGGACCCCACGCCGATCATCGGGCCCGCTCCGATGCGGTCCGCAAGTTTGCCCCCGCGGGTGGACAGCAACGTCAGAAAGACGGTTATTGGTATGAAGGCGAGGGAGGTTTCAGCCTCCGTGACGCCCCATCCCGCGATAGCAGTCATTGGCAGAAAGAAGAAGATCGCGGACAGTGAGAAATACAGCGCGAAGGTCGCGGCGTTCGCGGCGCTGAACGTGCGATCCGCAAATAGGCTGAGCGGCAACATCGGATGGCGTGTTCGGCGCTCCCACCAAAGAAACGCTACAAGAGCCACCAATCCAGCAAGACCAATCCAGATGCCATTTGCCGGACCGTCGTGATCGCCTTCGCTCCCGGAAAGGGCAAAGGCGACAAGGCCAAGGCCGACGGTGGCAAGGATCGCTCCGGGAATGTCGAGCGGGTGATCGTCCTGACCCGCGTCCGTATCGACGGCGCGCAGAAGTAAGAGAGCAGATATCAAACCAAGCGGCAGGTTGATCCAGAACAGAAGCCGCCAGGATTCGGGGCCGCCCCACGTCAGGACAAGCCCGCCCAAAAGCGGGCCAAGTCCCGTGGTCAAAGCCGACGCTGCTGCCCAGATGCCGATGGCGCGCCCACGCTCGTCGGGCGGATAGGCTGTTGAAACCAGGGCGAGGCTGCCGGGAACCATCAGGGCGGCTCCGATACCTTGGGCGGCGCGGGCTGCGATCATCACTTCTGGCCCGGTGGCTATGGCGCAGACGATGGAGGTAGCGGTGAAGATGGCGATACCGATCACAAAAATCCGCGCCCGGCCAAAGCGATCGCCGAATGCGCCTCCCACAAGGATCAATGCCGCCAGGGTCAGCATGTAGGCGTTGGATATCCATTGCGCGTCCGTCAGATCCGCGCCAAGGGAAGCGCGCATCACCGGCATCGCGATCGAGACAAACGTCCCGTCGATAAAGCCCATGGCAGAGCCCAAGATGGCCGCGATCAGAACAAGGCGGCGCTTTCTCGCGTCACAAAACGCGCCGGAAAAATGCGAAAGCGCCGCGGTGTCCCGCGACGCTTTTCTTAGATCACTCTGATCGGGTTGATCAGGATTTGGCATCGCCAGCCGGTGCCGCTGCGGGCTTGGGCGCAGGTTTTGCACCCGAGTTCAGCGGGTCTTCCTGACGCTGGACCGATCCTTCAAAATGCGCACCGCTTTCGATTGCGATGGTCTTGTGGATGATGTCGCCTTCGACGCGCGCGGTCGATGTCAGACGGACCTTAAGACCACGAACACGGCCAACCACGCGACCATTGACGATTACATCGTCCGCCACGCATTCACCTTTGACTGTGGCACCTTCGCCGATGGTCAGCAGATGCGCACGAATGTCGCCTTCAACCGTGCCTTCAATCTGAATATCGCCGGACGTCTTGAGGTTGCCGGTGATGGTCAGGTCCGACGACAGAACCGATGCCGGTGGTTTGGCTTTTGGCGTCGAGGACGTTGGGGCGAAGTCAGTCGTGGTCTTTGGCTGGTTCATGGTGTCTGCTGCCTTGGGTTTTTCTGCCTCGGCATCCTTCTTTGGGCCAGGCTCGTTGATTTTGGATTTAGAAAACATCTCTTGCTGCCTCGATGTATTTCATGGGGTCTACTGGTTTGCCACTCAGCCGGATTTCGTAGTGTGTGTGAGTACCCGTCGAGCGTCCGGTGTTTCCCATATCACCGATATGCTCTCCGCGCGAGACCCTTTGACCGACGGATACGCGGATATTGGACAAGTGTGCGAAGCGCGTCTCGATCCCGAAGTCGTGCTGGATCTTGATCAATCGACCATAGCCAGACTGCCAACCGGCGTGCACGACAACGCCATCGGCGGGGGCATGGATATCGGTGCCATGGGGGCCCGCGAAATCCGCACCATTGTGCATCCGACCCCAGCGCATCCCGAACCCGGAGGTGAAGCGATGCGGCGCGAAGATGGGCATGGCGAAGGGCGTGCGTTCGGCGGCCATGCGTCGGACGGTCAACTCGTCCAGAAGCTTCATGATTTCGAAGGCGCGGCTTTCTTCAGGATCGCCGCTGCCCCGCGTGGACAGGGTCAATGGCGTCAACGGGCCGCCCTGACCTGTGTAATTGCGCCGGATCTGGTCGAGAATTGAGTCCGTCGGCAAGCCAACCGAGCGGAACATTTCGTCGATCGGCTCAAGCGAGCTTTCGGCGGCTTCCTCGATTTGAGCAAAGATACGCTCGGCGCGTTCTGCTTCGAGTTCCGCTTCAAGGCTCATCTCGGCCAATTGGGTTTCGGCTTCTTCAACGAATTTGACCATGCCATCGCGTTCGGCGGCGGCTTCGGAAAGGGCTTCTGAAAGGAAGGCGAGCGTTTGCGAAGTGTCGGCGAGCGTCTGATCAATATTCCCATCCGCCGCGTCTTCTTCGGCCAGGCGTCGACCAAGGGTCGCAACCTCCTGACGTGCGGCGTCGCGGTCTTTCATCGTGCGCCGCAGTGTCGCTTGCATAACCTCGATGCCTTGCTCCAATTCGCGGCGGCGCGTCTCGGATTCAAGAAGACGCGCCTGCATCGAGGATACTTCCGCCAATGCGGTCGCAAAGCGTTGCTCCGCTTCGGCCGCTTCGCGGGCGTAGATGTCGCGGTCAGCGGACAAAAGATTCAGGCGGTCTTCGTAGAGGTTTTGTTCGCGGATTGCCTGCTCGCGAATGTTACCGGCGCTCAGGCTGTCCATCAGCAGGATAGCCGAGGCAATAATCGCCCAGCCAACGACAAGAGCCGAGCCGGTCAGAGCGACGAATTGGGTCATCGGGGTCAAGCGGATAAAACGCGTTTCCTTGTCCGAGCGCAGGAACAAACGCTGCTCGGGAAATGCGCGTTCAAACGCGGCTTTGATCTTTAGTCCGAATGTGCTCTGCACGTGGCAATCCTGCCTGTCCAAACCCCATGCGCACTTTATCCGGTCCCCTTACCAGATGCGCTTGGCCCGTGTTAACGCGCAAGCGCTTGGCTCGCAACGGTTTTGGGTGCAGGGATGCGCAGAGTTCAGGATTTGGGCGAAACATCGCTTGGCTGGCCGTCCTCGGTAAGAGGCCAGTAGAAATCCGGGGGCAGCCCCGCTTCGGCACGCTTTTCAACATTGAAGGGTGGCTTCAGGGGCGCGTGGAAGTAGCGCCGGACCAATTCGTGAAAGCGCGGCTTCGGATCGGCTTCGTCACGACCGCACAGGTAGTGGAACCATTTGGAGCCATAGGCGACATGCGCGACCTCTTCTGAGTAGATGACTTCGAGCGCGTCGACCGCCTGCGTAGCGCCAGCTTTGCGAAAGATCTCGATCATACCCGGCGTCACATCGAGCCCGCGCGCCTCGAGCACCATCGGTACAACCGCCAACCGCGCGGGCAGGTCATGCATTGTTTCTTCGGCGGCGCGCCACATCCCGGCATGGGCGGGCAACGCGCCATAGTGGCTGTCCATTGCCTCAAGACAATCGCAGACAAGGTTGAAATGCTTGGCTTCTTCGTCGCCCGCTTGCACCCAGTCGTCGTAAAACCCCATCGGCATCGGCGTATCGGTGAAACGCGCGATGATGTCCCAGTGCAGATCGACCGCGTTCAACTCGATATGGGCGACGGCGTGGAGTAGGGCGATCCGGCCCGCTTGGGTGCCCGGACGGCGACGTGGCACATCCCGTGGAGAAAGCAATTCGGGTTGGTCTGGCCGCGCAGGCATGTCGGGTGGTTCGGCGCAACCAATCTCAGGTGTTTCGCCACGTTCGCGTGCAGCACGCCAAGTTTCGGCGTGTTTGCGCGCCAATACGGTCTTGGCGCGCCCATCGGCAGTGGTCAGAACCTCCACCGCCATTTCTGCGAGTGGGATCAAAGAGCCTTCACCGCTTCAAGCACGGCCTCGGCATGGCCCGGCACCTTCACCTTGCGCCAGACTTGGGCAATCTTGCCATCCGCGTCGATCAGGTAAGTTGCCCGTTCGATCCCGAAGTACTTCTTGCCGTACATGTTTTTTTCGACCCAAACGCCATAGCGCTCGCAAACATCGCTTTCTTCATCCGACAGGAGCGTCACGGCAAGCGAGTGCTTGTCGCGGAACTTGTCATGCTTTTTGACGCTGTCTTTCGAAACACCAAGAACAACCGCACCTGCCGCTTCGAAATCGCCGAGCTGTTCGGTGAAAGCGATTGCTTCCTTGGTGCAACCTGATGTGTCGTCGCGTGGATAGAAGTAAAGCACGACAGCCTTGCCTTTGAGCTCTGCAAGCGACACGTCGCCACCACCATCACGGGGCAGGGTGAAATCCGGGGCGGTATCTCCGATATCGGGCATATTTGGTCCTTATGGATGAAGTCACTTTTCCGGTTTGGTTTTAGTGCGGAACACGGCAAGATAAAGCCGGACCAGTAAAAAGGGACAAACCCTTGGACGAGGCGGCAGAGCACGTTGAGGATATCGAACCCGATCCGCCACGGCGGCGCGGGTGGGCGCGCGCGGCGCGTATCGTGCTTGCGGTCATATTCATTGTGCTTGCTGTTCTGCTTGGGCTGGCCGCCGCGTTTAGCGGTCGTGTCGTTGCACTGCCCGATTGGGCAACCGAGCGGATTGAAACGTCTCTGAATGCCGCCTTGCCGGAAGGGCGCATGGAACTGGGCGGCGCGGCGATGGAAGTGCGCCGAGGGGCCTTGCCGCGCGTGACCTTGCAAAACCTCACCTTGATCGACGCCAGCGGCGCGCGCATTGCCGACCTGAATGCGGTGCAGACGCGATTGGTCACATCTGCTCTGGTGCGAGGTGAAGTGGAACCGGCGCGGATCGATCTGTCAGGAGCCCAAATCACCTTTCGCCGGTCTCTGGATGGTCGCGTTGCCGTCTCGTTTGGGGGGGCCGTCGAGGGCAATGATGCTACGCTCTCCGACCTGTTGAACACGCTCGACGGTCTTTTTGATCAACCGCCTTTGCAATCGACAACCCGCATCAATGCCAATGCGTTGACCATTGCGCTTGAGGATGCGCGCACGGGGCGGATTTGGCAGGCCTCCAATGCAGCCCTCGCTTTGATCCGGGACGACACGGCCTTGTCGGTTTCGATTGTCTCTGAATTGTTCAACGGCACCGAAGATCTGGCGGAACTGGAATTGAACCTTGTGCGCAACCGCGAGACGGGGCGCGCGGATTTCAACGCCTCAATCCGCGACATGCCTGCGCGCGATATCGCGGTGCAATCGCCTATCCTGTCCTACTTTGGGGTCCTTGATGCGCCGATTTCGGGCGCGCTTTCAGGCTCGCTGGACGGGCTGGGGCTGTTGGAGACGATGCGGGCCGAGCTTGAGATAAGCGAAGGCAGTTTGCGCCCATCCCAACAGACACGTCCGATTGCCTTCCAGTCCGGGCGGGCGGCCTTCACCTATGAGCCTGCGATCGAACGCCTGACTTTTGAAGCACTCAGCGTTGAGACCGAAGCGGGGTTCGTTGCAGCCAATGGTCATGCCTACTTGCGCGAACGCGTCGATGGCTGGCCCTCGGTCCTGCTTGCACAAATCGAGGTTGAAGACGCGCGCGTGTCAGCCGGGGTTGTGCTCGATGATGCATTGAGCATCACCTCAGGAAATGCCGACATGCGTCTACGGCTGGACCCGTTCACCCTCGACATCGGGTCCTTGCGGGTGAGCGATGGGGACACCGAGATCACGGCCAACGGCTGGATCGCGGCCCAAGACGATGGGTGGTCTTTGTCCCTTGGTGCCCATCTGGATCAGATCGATCCAACCGGGTTGCTGACGCTGTGGCCCGCCGATGCAGCACCAGGCGCACGACGCTGGATCGATGCGAATGTCGCAACCGCTGATTTCAACGGCATCAATGCTGCGATCCGGTCTGAACCGGGATCCAAGCCCAGTCTTGCGCTGGATTTCGACTTTGCCAATGCGTCGATCCGTTATCTGAAGGATCATCCTCCGATCACGCCTGCGTCCGGTCATGGCTCGATCCTGAACAACCGTTTTGCGCTTTACCTTCAAGAGGGGCGCGTGAGTGACCCAGACGCCGGGGACGTGACGGTGAATGGCAGCGTTATGACGATACCGGACATCACGCTTGATCCCGCACGCGCCGAAATCACGCTGGAAACGCAAGGCAGTCTCGGGGCGCATCTGGCGCTCTTGCTTCGGGAGCCTGTTCGCCTCGAAGAGCGGGCGGGTTACGACGTGAACCGCGCGCGGGCAGAGTTCCGCGGTCGCGGCGAGCTTGGGTTCGAGTTGTTGCGCGACCTTCCGGCGGAAGAGGTTGACTGGACCGCGACAGGCACGTTGACGAATGTGCAATCCGCAACGCTCGTTCCTAACAGGATTTTTGCGGCGGATGCTCTGCAGCTTGCCGCGTCACCGCAAGGGATCACCATTTCGGGACCATCGGTCTTGGATGGGTTGGAGTTCGTCGGCCAGTGGCGACAGGTCTTTGGTCCTGAGGCGGATGGGTCCAGCCGGATCGAGGGCATTGCCCGACTGTCTCCCGAGGCGCTCGAAGCATTTGGGATCAATTTACCGCCAGGGACACTGGGTGGTACTGCAGACGCAAACATCAGTGTCGACCTCGTCGATGGGAAGACGCCAAGACTCACGCTGACGTCCAGTTTGCAAGGGATGACGGTCAGCATCCCGCCGATCGGTTGGTCAAAACCAGCCTCCAGCGAAGCAGAGTTTATCCTTTCAGCCAGCCTGAGCGACGTCCCGCAAGTGGACATGATCGCTTTAACCGCGCCCGGGTTCCGCGCCGAAGGGCGTGTCTTACTGGCCGAAGGTGGCGTTTTCCGTGGTCTGGAACTGGACCGTGTTCGGACCGGTGGATGGCTGGATGCCGGGGTACGCATAACCCCCCAAGGCGCCAATGCACCGCCGCGGGTCGTTTTAACAAGTGGAACGATTGATATCCGCCAACTGGACTTTGAGCGTGGCAGTTCAGGCAGCGGTGGTGGCGCGCCCATCGACCTGACGCTTGATCGCGTCATCCTTGCCGATGGCCTTCAATTGCGCTCCGTACGCGGTCGGTTGAGCACGGGGAATGGGTTGAGCGGTACATTTAACGGTAGGGTAAATGGTGGCGCGCCTATCCAGGGGGCATTGATCCCCGTGTCGAACGGAACCGCGATACGACTGCAAGCCGCTGACGCGGGCGCTGTTTTTCGCGATGCCGGGATATTCCGGACCACCTACAGCGGATCGGCGGATGTTGTGTTGAGCCCCACAGAGTCCGCCGGGACTTACGATGGGCAACTTCTTGTTGAGCGGATCGAAATGCGTAGCGCCCCACCGATGGCCGCATTGATCGACGCGATCAGCGTAGTGGGGCTGCTGGATCAGTTGAATGGTCCCGGGATCCTTTTTGAAACTGTGGACGCACAGTTCACCCTAACGCCGAGCCAGGTCCGGCTTCAGCGCGCCTCTGCCGTTGGGCCTTCGATTGGCGTTTCGATCGACGGCATCTACGCTCTGGCGTCGCGGCAGGTCGACTTTCAAGGGGTAATCTCTCCAGTGTACTTCCTGAATGGGATCGGAGCGATTTTCACCCGCCGTGGCGAAGGCTTGTTCGGGTTCAACTTCACGATGCAGGGTGCGGCGGATACGCCCACGGTGCGGGTCAACCCGTTGTCGATCTTGACCCCAGGCATGTTCCGCGAGATTTTCCGCCGCCCACCACCAACGCCGACCGAAAACTGACCATGAAATTATCCGACTTTGATTTCGATCTGCCAGAAGCGCTGATCGCCACCCGACCCGCGCGCCCGCGGTCCAGTTCGCGCCTTCTGGTCGCGCGTGGGGATAACATCGAGGACAGTGTCAGTTTGTCTTTGCCGGCATACCTCAACCCCGGGGACCGGTTGATCCTGAATGATACCAAGGTGATCCCGGCGCGGCTGAGTGGTGTGAGAACACGTGAAACACCCGACGGCGGCGGTCAGGCAAAGATCGAAGTGACATTGCTGGAACCAACGCCAGATGGCGATTGGGCATCACTTCTGAAGCCTTTGCGCAAGATCAGAGTCGGTGAAGAGATCGTCTTTAACGACGGTTTCCGTGCTACACTGATCAAGGTGCGCGACGACGGTCAGTCTGTTTTGTCTTTCAACCTGACCGGAGATGATTTTGACGCTGCACTGAACGCCGCCGGTGCGATGCCTCTGCCGCCCTACATCGCAGGGCGACGCGCGGCGGATGAGCAGGACCGCGAGGACTATCAAACGATCTGGGCGAAAGAGACCGGCGCGGTGGCCGCCCCAACCGCATCGCTGCATTTCGATGATGCCCTCATGACCGCGCTCGCGACGCGTGGGATCAAGACGACGACCGTAACGCTGCATGTCGGGGCAGGGACTTTTCTGCCGGTAAAAGTGGATGACGTTTCCGACCACAAGATGCATGCCGAGCGCGGCGTGCTGAGCGCACAGGCTGCAAAAGAGATTAATGACACCCGCGCGGCGGGCAACCGGATCATTCCTGTGGGCACAACAAGTCTGCGCCTCATCGAAACGGCGGCATCCGAGAATGGAAAGATGTCCGAATGGTCCGGGGCGACGGACATCTTCATCACGCCGGGTTATCGATTCAAAATCACCAACGGATTGATCACCAACTTCCACCTTCCAAAGTCGACATTGATGATGCTGGTTTCGGCACTGATGGGAATGGATCGAATACGCAGAATTTACGATCACGCCATTCTTGAGAAGTACCGCTTTTTTTCATATGGCGATGCGTCCCTTCTTTTGCCTGATGTTTAAGATAAATTATGAAGAATCGCTGATGGGTGGTTGTATTCCGTTCCAAGAGGCGTATTCGGGCGCCAAGCCGGAAGGAGGCTCGGAATGCGCGCCATTATGTTCACGACTTGGGCCCTATTCGTGGGCATGTTTCTTTTGCAGGTTGGCAATGGAATTCAGGCGACGTTGCTCGGCCTGCGTGGCGCTTTGGAAGGCTTTACAGCCATCCAGATGTCCTTCGTCATGTCGGCGTATTTTCTGGGGTTTCTTGGCGGGTCGTGGCTTGCGCCGGCGCTGATCCGTCGCGTTGGGCACGTACGGGTTTTTGCCGCGCTCGCCTCTTTCGTTTCAGCTATCATGATCCTTTACCCCGTGCTCACGGACCCAATTGCCTGGGTCCTGTTGAGAATATTGATCGGGTTCTGTTTTTCGGGTGTGTACGTGACGGCTGAAAGCTGGCTGAACAACTCGGCGACCAATGAGACACGGGGCGCCACGCTCGGGATCTACATTGTTGTTCAGATGGCAGGGATCACCTTGGCCCAGTACATGCTGAACTTTGGTGATGCTGGCGGCTTTGTACTTTTCATTATTCCATCGGTTCTGGTGTCGATTTCGTTCGCACCGATCCTTCTATCGATTTCACCAACACCGCCCTTCCAAAGCGCCAAACCCATGACCTTGCGAGAACTGTATGCCGCGTCGCCACTGGGCTGCGTCGGTATGTTTTTTTCGGGAGGGATTTCTGCGGCAATCTTCGGAATGTCCGCAGTCTATGGCACCGAGGCTGGTTTCTCGGTCGCGCAGGTCACGACCTTCGTATCGTCGTTTTTCATTGGCGGGCTGTTGTTTCAGTTTCCGATAGGTTGGTTGTCTGACCGGATGGACCGGCGCGTGCTCATTTGCGCGGCGGCAGCAATCGGGGCGCTTGCTGGCTTTTGCGCGGTCGTTTTGACGGGCGCTTTTGTCCCGCTCGTTGCCCTCGGCTTTGTTATTGGAGGGATGGCCCAGCCGCTCTATGCGCTCTTTATCGCGTACACCAACGATTTTCTCGCGCTTGAAGATATGGCATCGGCTTCTGGTGGATTGGTTTTTGTGAGTGGGCTCGGCGCTATTCTCGGCCCGATCATTGCGGGCGGACTGATGCAAGCGACGGGGCCGGGTGGGTACTTTTTGTTTATGGGCGGGCTTTTGGCAGTCACTGCGCTTTATTCGCTTTGGCGGATGCGCCAGCGACCGTCGACAATCGACACTGACGAGCAAGTTTCTTTCGCTCCGATTATGCCATCGTCTACCGCAGTAACAGTGGAAGCCGTCCAGGAATACTACGCGGAGAATGTGGACGATGAGGAACAATCCGGCTCGATCAAAGGGGACGTAGCTTGATCCCTGTCATAATCGCGTTACGATTCTACATGGGTGTGTGAAGGAGCCAAGGGCGAGAAATGTGGACCAAACCTGAAGACGTTCTGGGTTTTTGGCTGGACGAGTGTTCGCCAGAGGATTGGTACAAATCAGAACCGGAGTTCGACAAAGAGATCGAGCGCTTGTTTCGCGGAGCGTGGGATCGCGCCATGGGCGGTGCCTTGTCGCTTTGGCTGACGTATCCTTCGGGCACTTTGGCATACATCATTGTCACGGATCAGTTCTCGCGGAACATGTTCCGCGACACCAAAGACGCCTTCGCAAGCGATGCCATCGCTCTGGCCGCCTCGAAATCGGCCATCGAGAAAGGCTGGGACAAGCGTATCGACGAACCCGCGCGCCAGTTTTTTTACATGCCGTTGATGCATTCCGAGACGCTGGTTGATCAGGATCGCTGTGTGCGACTGGTCAAATCGCGCATGGAAGAAAGCGAAAAAAACCTGCTGCACGCCAAGGCGCACCGTGAGGTTATTCGACAGTTTGGCCGCTTTCCCACACGCAACGCAGCCCTTGGGCGCAAGACGACGACCAAAGAACAAGCCTATCTGGACAATGGCGGATACGGCGCGATCGTACGTGAATTGAGCCCCGTTTCCGCCTGATCCACTGAAAAATCGCTGTTTGCGCGAAATGCATAGCGGCATTGCCGCGCGCCCCCTGTCCTCTGGCGCAAACTCGCTTTATGGTCCCTCAAAGTAGTTCGAGATTAAACGATCTGGGAGAGAGCCATGGCTGATCAGCAATTCGATGTCGTTATCATCGGGGCCGGACCTGGCGGATATGTCGCCGCGATACGTGCGGCGCAGCTGGGCCTGAAAACCGCAATCGTTGAACGCGAACATATGGGCGGCATATGCCTTAACTGGGGCTGTATTCCGACCAAGGCAATGCTGCGGTCGTCCGAGATCTTTCACCTAATGGAACGCGCCGGCGATTTCGGGCTTAAGGCCGAAAACATTGGCTATGACATCGACGCAGTCGTGAAGCGCTCGCGCGGTGTCGCCAAGCAGTTGTCCTCGGGCGTCGCTCATCTGATGAAGAAGAACAAGATCACAACCGTGATGGGCGAGGCGACAATCCCCACCAAAGGCACGGTGAAGGTGAAGACGGACAAGGGCGAAGAAACGCTCAAAGCCAAGAACATCATCCTGGCCACGGGCGCACGGGCACGGGAATTGCCGGGGCTTGAGGCCGACGGCGATCTGGTCTGGACCTACAAGCATGCACTGGTGCCGCCGCATATGCCCAAGAAGCTTCTGGTCATCGGTTCCGGAGCCATCGGCATCGAGTTCGCAAGCTTTTACAACACGCTGGGAACAGACACGACCGTGGTCGAAGTCATGGACCGCGTGCTGCCCGTGGAAGACGCCGAAATCTCGGCCTTCGCCAAGAAGAGCTTCACCAAGCAGGGCATGAAGATCATGGAGAAGGCCATGGTCAAGCAGCTGGACCGCGCCAAGGGCAAGGTTACAGCGCATATCGAAACCGGCGGCAAGGTTGAGAAGATGGAATTCGATACCGTCATTTCGGCGGTTGGCATCGTGGGCAATGTCGAGGGGCTGGGTCTGGAAGAGCTTGGCGTGAAAATCGACCGCACCCACGTGGTGACAGATGAATACTGCCGCACGGGTGTCGACGGGCTCTATGCGATTGGCGACATCGCTGGCGCGCCGTGGCTGGCCCACAAAGCAAGCCATGAAGGTGTCATGGTGGCAGAACTGATCGCGGGGAAAAACCACGTGCATGCGGTCAAACCCGAAAGCATTGCCGGGTGTACTTATTGTCACCCGCAAGTTGCCTCGGTCGGCTACAGCGAGGCCAAGGCCAAAGAGCTTGGCTATGACATCAAGGTCGGCCGGTTCCCGTTCATCGGCAACGGCAAGGCGATTGCCCTGGGCGATCCCGAAGGCATGATCAAAACGGTGTTCGACGCAAAAACGGGCGAACTACTGGGAGCGCACATGGTAGGCCCAGAAGTCACCGAAATGATCCAAGGGTACGTGGTTGGACGACAGCTTGAAACCACAGAAGAAGACCTCATGAACACGGTCTTCCCGCATCCAACGATTTCGGAAGCCATGCACGAGGCTGTTCTCGATGCCTATGACCGCGTGATCCACATCTGATCGCGCTACACCGGCGGCCAGCGCCCCGCGCTCGCCATCGACGCCTTACGGCATCTTCTTGTTTTGGGCACAACGTCGCGCTACGGCGCGGCGTTTTCCTTTTTTGCACGTTGCCAAGGATTTTAGTCGTACGATCGCCGGGCGATGTCCTTAAGTGCCTTGCGAAGGTAGCGGAAGCAGCGCGGGGACAGGTGGGCTTTGACAGCCTCACTACTAAGCCCTCGGTTGTCCAGAAACAACGCAAGTGCATGGGCGCGTGCTTCCTGGCTCATGTAGCCCGCCCAGCCTTGATCGTCGGCGGCCTGCAAATGAAACACGCCAAAGCCTGCGATGATGCAGCCAAGATCCGTTGCAAGCTCGTGCGCGGCTTCGCCACCGGGCACTTCGTGCACACGGCCGGAAAGCCGCGCATGCATGACCTCGTGACTGAGCGTTGCAACGAAGTTGATAGGGCGCGTCATGGCCTCGGGGTCATAGTGGATGACGCGTCCCTCGGAGGTTTCCTGATACGTCCCCGCGACTTCGCTCATCGACGAATACGTATGGCGATACGCGCCCGCAGGACGCTCGATCGGCAGCATGTCGATTGGCAGATCAAAGTGCAGAAGCCGTTTGATGTCAGCCAGTACAGCCTGAGCGGTTGCGGCGTCCGTGCCGCCCGGAGCGGTAAAGAACGCGCGGGTCGGAAGGATCGGCTTGGGCGGTGCAGGGTACCGTGCATCGAACCAGTCGAAACACTCACCGATCCAGTCGGCCATGTCTTGGCTGATCGCGGGTTTTCGCCCGAACATGCGCGCTATCCTGTCAATTGATACCGCGCCCAGCATACAAGCCATTGATCCCTTGGTTCAAAACTTTTCATTGGGCTTTGCGCTCTGACTAGGGTCTATCCAAAGCATGAACGCTCCACAGAAATCCGATTGGCTTCTGGTCCTGATCATCTGGCTTGCCGGGCTTGGGGCGGCGGCGCAATACGCCAAGATCAGCGTGATCTATTCGCAGCTTGGCGACCACTATGCTGAGGCGGGCGCGGCCTTTGGGTTTTCTGTGTCGCTTGTCGGGTTCATAGGCATCGTCTTTGGCGTGATTGCGGGGCACTTGGTCGTTGGCGTTGGCTACCGGCGCGCGCTGGTCGGGGGGTTGGCGCTTGGCGGGCTGCTGTCGTTCTTCCAGGCCTTGTTGCCCGCATTTCCGGTTTTTCTGGCCAGTCGGGTCATCGAAGGCGCCGCGCATCTGGCGATTGTCGTCGCGGCGCCGACGTTGATTGCCCAAGTGACCAGCGAGGCGGGGCGAGGATTCGCCCTGACCCTATGGGGAACCTTTTTTGGCGTAGCTTTTGCCTTTTTGGCTTGGGTTGGTTTGCCGTTCGCGCTGAACTAGGGTTTGCCCGCGCTTTTTGTGTCCCATGGGATGTGGATGCTGGCAGCGGCCGCTTTGCTTTGGGTCCGGCTTCCGGGCGATGCCCCGGCGCCCGCGCGTGCGAAAGTCAGCCTCGTCGCCCGCCATCTACTCATCTACCGTTCCGCGTACATATCGGCGCCAGCGGTGGGCTGGCTTTTCTACACGTTCAGCTTCTTGTCGATGCTTACGTTTCTGCCGCAATTCGTGGACGAGACGTGGCGCGAATTCGTGCGTGGGGCGATGCCGCTGATCTCGATTATCGTTTCGCTCTCGGTCGGGGTCTGGCTTCTGAAGCTGACAAGTTCGTTCTTCGTGATCCAGACGGGTTTTCTTCTTTCGGTTGTGACGCTGCTGCTCCTGCTGTTTTTCAGCGGTCATCCCGTTCTGTGCCTTCTCTTCGCCTCCGGTCTGGGGCTTGTTCAGGGGGCAAGTTTTGCAGCCGTCCCGGAGTTGAACGGCTCTACGGCAGATCGCGCATTGGCCAATGGCGGATTGGCCCAGATGGGCAACCTCGGCAACACCCTTGGGACGCCCGTCTTTGCTCTCGTGATCGATGCAGCTGGCTATGGACCGATGGTGATCCTCGGGATGCTCGCACTCCTGGGCGGGGCAATGGCGCACCTTCTTCTGGCGCGTGTGCGGGAGATGTCAGCAACCTGACGCCTGTTCATCATTTGTTCTCACTTTCTCATTGGAGAACGCGCCAAGCTGTCCTATCTTACCGGAGTCTCAATGAGGTGGGCGATGCCAGAGCAGAAGAACATCGAGGTTCGCGGAGCGCGCGAACACAATCTGAAGTCGATCGATGTCGATATTCCGCGCGACAAGCTGGTCGTGATCACCGGGCTTTCGGGGTCGGGCAAGTCGTCTTTGGCCTTTGATACGATCTATGCCGAAGGTCAGCGCCGCTACGTGGAATCGTTGTCCGCCTATGCGCGCCAGTTCC
>CAZWZG010000026.1:0-26669 GCA_964638245.1 uncultured Rhodobacterales bacterium | reverse complement strand
CATCTTGTCGAGGAACCGCCGGAACCCACCCGGTGCAACGAGCGGCGCGATCAGAAAGCCGGTGACAAAGCCTACAACCTCGGCAATCCAGGTAAAGCCAACCGTGAACAGCAAGCCAAAGATCAACTGGATGCCCATCAACATCGCGATCAACGAGAACGCTTGCATCTGGTTCTGCCCCGACCGGCCAAGGCGCACCCAAAGGATGAACGTGTAAGTGCCGATAAGACCGTAGACCGCCGGGTACCCACCATAAAGCGGTTCCTGGACGTCGGTGATCAAGGCAAACGCCAGCGCGCCAACGATCGCACAGGTGAAAAACGTGATGATCAGGGCCATCGACCCCAGCACTTCGCTGACCATTTTCCCAAGCGCCAGTAGGAAGACCAGCACCATGGCAACGTGCAGGAAGCTGTTGTGGATGAAGGGATAGGTCACGAAGCGGATCATGTTGTCGAATTCGAACCGGCGCGTCTCGACCATCCAATCAAACAGGCGGCCCGAAAACCCATAGGTCTGGATCGCATCGATTCGCCAACCCACGCCCGCGGCTCCTCCGATGATGCCCTGCCCCGCAGCCCACAGCATTGCCTCAACCCCGAAAATCGCAAGGCTGAGCGCGACCACCACTGCGGGCAGGGGATTGATCGGGGAGGCATCGGGATGACTGCTCATGATGTCGCCTTTCTTGACGGGGCTGGTCCGCACCGATAAGCGAGCCGAAAATTCAAATCAAGGACGACACCCATGGCAGAGTTCACGCCGCGCGTGCTTTCGGGCATTCAGCCTTCGGGCGGACTGACACTGGGCAACTATCTTGGCGCCTTGAAGCGCTGGGTCGATATGCAGGATCAGATGGAGACGCTGTACTGCATCGTCGACCTCCATGCGATCACCGTTTGGCAGGACCCCGAAGCGCTGCGCCACGCCACGCGAGAGCTTGCAGCCGGGTACTTGGCAGCAGGTCTGGACCCAACGCAGTCTGCCATTTTCAACCAGTCGCAGGTGCCTGAGCACGCGCAACTGGCGTGGATTTTCAACTGCGTGGCACGCATGGGGTGGATGGGTCGCATGAC
This sequence comes from uncultured Rhodobacterales bacterium, assembly GCA_964638245.1. Lineage (GTDB taxonomy): Bacteria > Pseudomonadota > Alphaproteobacteria > Rhodobacterales > Rhodobacteraceae > CAZWZG01. Next base: position 25,593 of record CAZWZG010000026.1, on the reverse strand, counting down.
CCAATGGAAGGATAAGGCGGGCAAGAATTCCGAGAACGCCTCGCTGGGGCTTTTTGCTTACCCCGCGCTCATGGCCGCGGATATTCTGATCTATCACGCCACGCACGTTCCCGTGGGCGAGGACCAGAAGCAGCATCTGGAACTGACCCGCGACATCGCGGCCAAGTTCAACAACGACTATGGCGTGGATTTCTTCCCGATCACCGAACCGGTGATCGAGGGCGCCGGTACCCGGGTGATGAGCCTGCGCGATGGATCAAAAAAGATGTCGAAATCCGATCCCTCGGACATGAGCCGCATCAACCTGACCGATGATGCTGACACGATCGCCGCAAAGATCCGCAAGGCACGCACGGACCCTGAACCGCTCCCCGAGACGCTGGAGGGTCTTGCCGAGCGTCCCGAGGCCCGCAATCTGGTGAACATCTACGCGGCATTGGCCGGAGTAACGCCCGACGCCGTTATCGCGGAACATGCCGGTGCGCAGTTTGGTCAGTTCAAACCGGCCCTGGCCGAAGTGGCCGTCCAAACGCTCGCTCCGATCACCAAGGAAATGGCCCGCCTGATGGAAGATCCTGCCGAAATCGACCGGGTTCTTGCAGGCGGCGCGGATAAGGCACGCACAATCGCGACGCCCATCCTTGAGCGCACCTACGAGATTGTTGGCATGATCCGGGGTTAATGCCTCGGGTTATCCACAGGAAATCCGCGAAACGTCACAAATCGGATTCACCGCCCGCCTAGGGTTTGCGCGCGGAGTCCCCTTCCGCGCTGCCCATGCGGTTATGTAACTCGTCCCCGCGTCTCGTCCGGGCCTACCGGTCGTTGTTCCTGCATGGGCAAGCTGCCCGGGTTCGCCACCCGTTCGGCTTGACCCCCCGGCCCGCGCCGCCGGGGGGTCTTTTCCGTCAGATTTAGAATCGTTCCAAACCGTTGACACTTTCGCCGTTGGACCACATATTCTCTACTCATCCAGGAGCTGCGCAAGATGTTCATCCAGACAGAATCAACGCCCAACCCGGCGACCTTGAAATTCCTTCCCGGCCAGACCGTTCTGGACACCGGCAGCGCGGATTTCCCGTCGCCTGAGGCCGCATCAGCGTCGCCGCTGGCCGAGCGTCTTTTTGCGGTGCCCGGCGTGAAGGGTGTTTTCTTTGGAAACGACTTCGTGACGATCACCAAGTCCGATGACACGGATTGGGATCACGTCAAACCCGCCCTCCTGGGCGCGATCATGGAGCATTTCCAGTCCGGCGCACCCGTCATGGCCGATGGCAGCGGCGGCGGCACAGGTGGCCACGCCGAGCATACTGGCGAAGACGGCGAAATCGTTGGTCAGATCAAGGAACTGCTCGACACCCGCGTACGGCCTGCCGTGGCGCAGGATGGCGGTGACATCACGTTCCACGGGTTCGATCGCGGGATCGTTTATCTTCACATGCAAGGCGCTTGTGCGGGCTGTCCTTCGTCTACTTTGACGCTCAAGATGGGTATCGAGAACCTCCTGCGGCATTACATCCCCGAGGTGCTTGAGGTGCGCCCTGTCGCAGCCTAAGCCCCTGATCCTGGGCTTTGACACGTCGAGCGCCCATTGTGGCGTCGCCTTACTGCACGCCACCGAAATTATCGCGGCGCTTGATGAACCCATGACAAAAGGCCAATCCGAGCGGCTTTTTCCAATGATCGACGAGGTTCTGGCAGAGGGAGATGTCACTCTGCGCGACCTTGACGCGATTGGCGTTGGAACCGGACCAGGCAACTTTACGGGCATCCGCATATCGGTGAGCGCAGCACGCGGGCTTGCCCTGTCCCTGAACATCCCTGCTGTTGGTGTGTCACTCTTCGAAGCACTGGCCGTCGGCACGGATGGACCACTTCTTCGGACAATCGCTGCACCACGTGGCGAGGTTTACTATATGGGCCCCGCCGACAACGGCATCACGCAAGGCGCAATCGAAGACATTCCGGCGCAAGCTGCTGGAACAGTCGCGGTCGGAGAGCGCTCCGACGACGTCGCAGCACATCTCGGTATCCCGAGCCAACCTGCAGCCTTCGCTGCGGCTGCCGCTATTGCGCGTGTGGCCGCGACCCGCTGGCACGGTGATGTTAAGCCCCCCGCCCCGCTCTACGTTCGAGCGGCAGACGCGGCGCCGTCGCGCACAGTTGCACCCGAGATCACCTCGTGAGCCCACAAGACCTCGCGCGCCTCCATGAACGCGCGGCGCCTTCCCGCGGCTGGTCCCCCAAAAGCTATGCCGACCTTCTGGACCTGAAAGAAACGCTGATCGAGTGCATGCCCGCAGGCTTTGCCCTGGCGCGTCAAATATTGGATGAGGCCGAGATCCTGATGGTCGCGGTAGACCCTGATGCCCAACGCAAGGGTCACGGGACCACCCTTATGAATTCTCTGCTTAAACGACTGACAAATGCGGGGGTCGCGACCGTCTTTCTTGAGGTCGAGGAGGGGAATCATCCCGCACGCGCGCTTTATGCAAAACTCGGATTCGCGCAGACCGGGCGGCGCAAGGGCTACTATCGTCGCGCCGACGGAACCCGCGCGGATGCCCTTCTTTTGTCCAAGACACTCTGAGTCGTTTGCGGGTCGCCTAATCCCCAAGCAAAACAGGGTCTTCCGACATTCCGTGACGTCGCCTTACCGCGTCAATCACGCCGTTTCCACTTGACCCTCCCGAACGCCTCGGTCGTTAATAGATCATGATCAGGCAGGGGCTTTACACCTGCCGGGGCGGGCTGCCTGCCCCTTGTGACGTAAACTGGGAGAAACATATGACCCTCATGAAAAAACTAATGAGTGCAGCTGCGCTCGTCGCCCTGTCTGCTGGTGGCGCGCTGGCCGAACCTGCGCTGATGTACGACCTTGGCGGCAAGTTCGACAAATCGTTCAACGAAGCTGCCTACAACGGTGCACAGCGTTGGGCAGAAGAAACCGGCGGCACATACCGCGAAATCGAAGTGACCTCGGAAGCGCAGCGCGTTCAGTTCGCCACGCGTCTGGCCGAAGCGGGCTTCAACCCGATCGTCGTTCTGGGCTTCCAGAACGCCTCGACCATGGAAGAGGTGGCACCGAAGTACCCTGACACCAGCTTTGCGATCATCGATGTGGGCTGGCTCGACATCCCGAACCTGCGCCAGATCACATTCGCCGAGCATGAAGGCAGCTATCTCGTTGGAATGATGGCCGCGATGGCATCCGAAACGGGTACAGTCGGCTTTATCGGCGGCATGGACGTTCCGCTGATCCGTCACTTCGGCTGCGGCTTTGCCCAAGGCGCCAAGGCTGTGAACCCGGACATCGAAGTGGTTGCCAACATGACGGGCACGACGCCCGCTGCGTGGAATGACCCGGTGAAGGGTGGCGAATTGACAAAGGCACAGATCAGCCAGGGCGCTGACGTGGTCTTTGCAGCCGCTGGCGGCACCGGCGTTGGTGTTCTTCAGGCGGCAGCAGACGCTGACATCCTTTCGATCGGCGTCGATAGCAACCAGAACTACCTGTACCCCGGTCAGGTTCTGACCTCGATGCTCAAGCGTGTTGACCAGGCCGTCTTTGACGTGTTCTCGGCTGGCGTGGAAGGCTTCGAGCCTGGCGTCATCACGATGGGTCTTGAAAACGAAGGCGTTGGATACGCGCTGGACGAGTTCAACGCCGATCTGGTGACCGACGAAATGAAGGCCACTGTGGACGCAGCCAAGGCCAGCATTATCGCCGGTGAAACCGAAGTTGTCGCTTACTACACCAACGACAGCTGCCCGGTTCTGGAGTTCTAATGACGGCTGATGCCGACACGACGGGGCGGCCAATGGCCGCCCCAACCACTTCGGCGCCCGCGATAGAACTCAAGGGCATCTCGAAGGCATTTGGGCCGGTCCAGGCTAACAAAGATATTTCGATCCGGGTCATGCCCGGTACGATCCACGGCATTATCGGCGAGAATGGCGCGGGCAAGTCCACGCTTATGTCGATCCTTTACGGCTTTTACAAAGCCGATGCAGGTGAGATTTTTATCAAGGGTCAAAAGACCGAAATCCCCGACAGTCAGGCAGCCATTGCCGCAGGTATCGGCATGGTGTTCCAGCACTTCAAGCTGGTCGAGAATTTTACGGTGCTGGAGAATATCATTCTGGGCGCCGAAGACGGCGGCATGTTGCGCCCGTCACTGGCCAAGGCGCGCGGACAGCTCAAAGCCCTGGCTGAAGAATACGAGTTGAATGTCGAACCTGACGCGTTGATCCAGGACTTGTCCGTGGGCCACCAGCAGCGTGTCGAAATCCTCAAAGCACTCTACCGAGACGCCCAAATCCTGATCCTTGATGAGCCAACAGGCGTCCTGACGCCCGCCGAGGCGGACCAGCTGTTCCGCATTCTGGCGCGGCTGAAAGAGGAAGGAAAAACCATCATCCTGATCACGCACAAGCTGCGCGAGATCATGGATGCAACCGATACTGTCAGCGTCATGCGACGCGGTGAAATGACGGCCACCGTCAAAACGTCAGAGACCAACCCCGAGCATCTGGCAGAGCTGATGGTCGGGCGTAAGGTATTGCTTCGCATCGAGAAAAAGCCAGCGACGCCGGGGGCAACCGTCCTTGAGGTCGAGAACCTGCGCATGGTCGACAAGGCCGGGGTCGAGCGCGTCAAAGGCATCTCGTTGAACGTCAAAGCGGGCGAGATACTTGGGATCGCAGGGGTGGCCGGGAACGGTCAGACCGAACTGTTGGAAATCCTTGGCGGGATCGCCCAGGGGACCGGTTCGATCAAGGTCAGTGGGCAAGAGATTGACTTGACAGGACGCTATTCGGACGCGCGCACACGACGCAAACGCGGTATTGCCCATGTGCCTGAAGATCGGCAATCCGAAGGCTTGATCATGGACTTCTTTGCCTGGGAAAACGTCGCCTTCGGGTATCACGATGACCCGCAATTCAATCGCGGGATGCTGACCGATCCCGCGGCCATTCAAGCCGATGCCGCTCGCAAGATGGAAAAATTCGACGTCCGACCGCCAAACCCTTGGCTGGCGGCCAAGAACTTCTCGGGCGGCAACCAGCAGAAAATCGTGGTCGCCCGCGAGATCGAGCGGAACCCCGAGTTGCTGCTTGTCGGCCAACCCACGCGGGGTGTCGACATCGGTGCGATCGAATTCATTCACAAGCAAATCGTCGATCTGCGCGATGCCGGCAAAGCGGTTCTGCTCGTTTCGGTCGAGTTGGAAGAGATCCTGTCGCTGTCTGACCGGATCGCCGTGATGTTCGATGGCCGGATCATGGGCGAGCGTTTGCCCGATCAAACAGACGAGCGCGAACTGGGCCTGCTGATGGCCGGTGTGGAGGGCAATGGCTGATGGATACGATGCCAAAATGGGCTGACGTGCTGCTGGTTCCGCTGATCAGCATTATCATCGCCTTCTTCTTCTCGGGCCTCGTCATTCTGGCGATTGGCGAAAACCCGGTCGAAGCAATCCGGACCATGATCGAAGGTTCGCTCACGTCGAGCTATGGTTGGGGCTATACCCTTTATTATACTACGAATTTCATCTTCACCGGTCTGGCGGTGTCGATCGCGTTCCACGGGGCGCTGTTCAACATTGGCGGCGAAGGTCAGGCGATGATTGGCGGGCTTGGCGTCGCCTTGGTGTGCTTGATGCTGCCCTGGCCACACTGGACGCTGGCCCTGCCCGCAGCGCTTGCGGGCGGACTGTTGTTTGGGGCCGCATGGGCGGCGATACCCGCCTATCTGCAGGCTGCGCGTGGCAGCCATATCGTGATCACGACGATCATGTTCAACTTCATCGCCTTTGCGCTGTTGAACTATCTTCTGGTCAATGTTCTGCGTCCTGCGGGATCGATGGACCCAGCTTCGGCGAACTTCCCGCCGGGCACGACGCTGCCGAAGATGTCGGACATGCTTGGCGTTGTGGGCATCCCGTTCAGTTCGGCCCCTCCGGTGAATGTCAGCTTTTTTGTCGCCATTCTCGCCTGTTTCCTCGTCTGGCTTTTGATGTGGCGCACGCGGCTGGGGTACGAGATCCGCGCCTTCGGGAAATCTGAATCCGCAGCCGTTTATGCCGGGATCTCGCCCTTCAAGATCACTATGGTGGCGATGCTTTTGTCCGGAGCACTTGCGGGTGCCATGGCGATCAACAACGTGATGGGCGAAAGCGGACGGCTGGTGAACAACGCCGTGGAAGGTGCCGGCTTCATCGGGATCGCAGTGGCCCTAATGGGACGCTCACACCCGTTTGGTGTCTTCCTCGCCGCGCTTCTATTCGGGTTCCTCTACCAAGGCGGGGCCGAGCTTTCGCTTTGGACAAACATCCCGCGCGAACTGATCATCGTGATCCAGGCTTTGGTGATCTTGTTCACGGGCGCGCTCGACAACATGGTCCGCAGCCCGATCGAAAAGATGTTCCTGGCCGCGCGCAGACGCCGCAAGGCGGCAGCAGCCACGCGCACCGAGCCGGCGGAGTAGACCGATGGATTTCCTGTCTTTCCTGTCGATCCTCGACACCACGATCCGCCTCGCGACACCGCTCCTTTTCGCCTGCCTTGCTGGCCTGTTCTCGGAACGCGCGGGCATTTTCGACATCGGCCTTGAGGGCAAGATGCTGGCCTCGGCGTTCTTTGCCGCCGCAGCCGCCGCTCTGACCGGATCGGTTTGGCTTGGCCTGTTGTCGGGCATGGCGGCTTCGGTCGTGCTGTCTGGCATCCACGGGCTGGCGTCGATCACGTTCCGGGGCAACCAACTGATCTCGGGCGTTGCGATCAACTTTCTCGCCTCTGGCCTGACGGTGCTGGTCGCAGAAGCCTGGTTCAATCAGGGCGGACGTACGCCGACGCTGACCGGGGCGGGACGTTTCAACGAGATCACCCTCCCGTTCGCAGAAAGCCTTTCAGGCATTCCGATTTTCGGACCGATCTATGCCGAGCTTATCTCGGGCCACACACTACTGGTCTATGTCGCCATGCTTTGCGTGCCGCTGACATGGTGGATCCTGTTTCGCACGCGTTTTGGCCTGCGCCTGCGCGCCGTGGGTGAAAACCCAGCCGCCGTTGATACAGCGGGCATTTCGGTGTTCTGGCTGCGCTTTGCCGCCGTTGGGATCTGCGGGATCCTGTGCGGGTTGGCCGGCGCCTATCTTTCGACCGGCCTGCAGGCCAATTTCGTCAAAGAGATGTCATCAGGCCGAGGCTTTATCGCGCTTGCGGCGCTGATCTTCGCCAAGTGGCGTCCGTGGTATGCCCTTTATGCCTGCCTTCTGTTCGGCTTCCTGCAAGCACTGTCGCTGCGCCCCGACGCAGTGGAGTTGATCCTGCGGGTCAAGGTACCGGTGCAGCTTCTGGACGCCCTGCCCTATATCCTGACGGTCGTGATCCTCGCTGGCTTTGTAGGCAAGGCAATCCCGCCACGGGCCGGGGGTATTCCCTATGTCAAAGAGCGCTAGTGACATCGTCCGCGAACGCGCGGGCGACGCCCCTGTAGAAATCGGCCTGATCCTGGGCTCCGGACTGGGCCACATTGCCAAGGCCGTCAACGGTCCGGCGATTGACTATGGCGACCTTCCGGGCTTTCCGGCCTCCGGCGTTTCGGGTCATGGCGGTGCGCTTCATGTGGGTGAGTTCGAGGGCGCGCGCGTTGCCGTGTTCGGTGGGCGATCGCACTACTATGAAAAGGGTGATCCAACGGCGATGCGGGTCCCGTTGGAAACCCTTAAGGCCATCGGCGCCAAGGCCGTCATCCTGACCAACGCAGCAGGCTCGATGCGTGACGACATCCCGCCGGGCAACCTCATGTGCCTGTCCGACCATATCAATTTCTCTGGCCTTAACCCATTGATCGGCGAGCCGACCGATGCGCGGTTCGTCCCAATGACCGAGGCCTACGATATCGGTCTGCGCACGGCGCTGCACGCCGCCGCCGACCGTATCGGCGAAGAGTTGAGCGACGGCATATATGCCTGGTACTCTGGCCCGTCGTTCGAGACGCCCGCCGAAATCCGCGCCATCCGGACCCTGGGAGCGGACGCCGTTGGCATGTCCACGGTGCCAGAGGTTATTCTCGCGCGCTTCCTGGGGCTGCGCGCAGGTGCTGTTTCCGTGATCACCAACATGGCCGCGGGCATGTCGGACGAAAACATCAGCCACGAGCATACCAAGGCCATGGCGCCGCTTGGTGCCAAGAAGCTTGAAGCGATCTTGCGGGAATTCTTACGCGCGCTTTGACCCTCCAAAGGTCAAAAAATATCCCGGGGGAGGCCAAAGGCCGGGGGCGGAGCCCCTATCCTCTCCCGATGTAAGGCATCTTCGTTGCAACGATGGTCATGAATTGCACGTTTGTACTAAGGGGCAAGTCGGCCATGTGCAGGACGGCTGTGGCCGCCTCATCGGGATCCATCGTCTCAGGCGGAGTTTGCCCCGCCGCCACAGCCTTCTCTGCGATCGCCTCGATGATGGGCGTTCTTGCGTTACCAATATCGATCTGACCGCAGGCAATATCAAAAGGGCGCCCATCGAGACTAAGCGTCTTGGTCAAGCCCGTCACACCGTGTTTGGTGGCAGTATACGCGACCGAGCCTTCGCGCGGGCTTTGCGCTGATATCGAGCCGTTGTTGATAATACGCCCCCCTTGGGGATCCTGCCGCCGCATCTGGCCAAACGCCGCGCGCGCCGCATTGAACATGCCTGTCAGGTTGACATCCACACTGGCTTTCCAGTGTTCAGGGTCGATTTCATCAATCAGTCCTGCAGGCGTGAAAATACCCGCATTGTTAAACAGGCAGTCCAGCCGCCCCCAGGCCGTGGCCATCTCGGCTACTGCGTCCTCCACCGCGTCAAGATCCGTCACATCTGCAGGAAGGATCAGCGTCTCGCCCTTCTCAGCAAGCTCTTCGAGCGGCGCGCGCCGCCGCGCCAACAGGCCAACGCGCCAGCCTGCGGCCAACGCCGCCTCTGCCGTCGCTTTGCCGATGCCAGAACTGGCGCCCGTGACAAGCATGGTTCTCATTGTTCCGTCTCCTCGGCTGTCAGGGCAAATGGCGCCGCTGGCGCATTGAGATCATCGGCGCTCAACGCCGCCTCAGGGCGCGCCAGACGATACCGCGTGATCCAGAACAAGCGCGACTGCGCACGGGTGATCGCTACATAGGCCAGCCGTTTCCACAAGGGTATGCCGGCCTCGATCCGGCCCGCGCGCGAAGCAGCCCACAAGTCGGGCGCAAAGACCTGAACATCTTCCCACTGTGACCCCTGCGCCTTGTGGATGGTCACAGCCGCCCCGTGCAGAAACGTCGCCCCCATGTTGGCCGCATATGGAATGAAAGGCTCTTCTTCGTCGGGTATCTCGATTTTGACGATCGAAGCTGCCGACACCTGGGGTTGCTCTGCACCCACGACGTGCAATCGCGAGAAACCGGGACGCTTGCCCGGCCCCAGATAGATCACTTGCGCGCCTTTGATCAGGCCGCGCGCCTCCAGATCCAAACGCTTCTTTCGGTGCTTGAGCGGAAGTTCGATCCCATCGCAAATCAGCGGCTCACCTGGCAAGAGTTCGTCCGGGGGCGCACCGAATGCTGCGCGAAACGCATGGATCAGACGAATGCGCGTGGCATTGCGCCAAACCAGAACGGGAGAGCGTGCCATCTTGGCGGCATCAACACGCTGGGCCAGCACGACGCGATCATCCTCGCGCGCGATCTCTTCAACCATGGCCTCAAACCGCTCAAAGCCGATGCTGTCATCAGCAAGGGCATGCGCGAGATCAAGGATCGGGTTGTCAGCGTCTTGGCGATGGATACGTTCCAGCGTCAGTTTCGCCGCCGATGGCAGCTTATCAAAGACCATCGTCCCTGACTGGTTCACCGGCGCCAACTGTGCCGGATCACCAAACAGCAAAAGGGTCGGGAAGATCTCGGTCAGGTCTTCGAACTGCCGGTCATCCAGCATCGAAGCTTCGTCAATCAGACCGATATCCAGCGGCTGCTCGCGGCGCTTCCAGCCCAGAATGAAATCTGAGCCCTTCAGCCCCGCCGTCGCAAGCGCACCCGGGATCGAACGGTTCGTTTTGTAGAATGCTTCGGCGCGATCCAGTGCAGCATCGGTCAGCCCCTCAATCTCGGGACGCTCTCCGGTTCCGACCAACCATTCCGCGATCTTCTCATATTCAGGGTCGTACACCGGCGTGTAGAGGATGCGGTGAATGGTGGTCGCGGGGACGCCTTGCGCGCGCAGCACGCTGGCGGCTTTGTTGGTCGGCGCAAGAATGGCGAGCGTTCTTCGGTCCTTGCGTCGACGCCCTTCGTAGTCGCCCGAGACGGTTTCGACACCTGCTTCTTCAAGCGCTTGGGCCAGTCGCGCCAGAAGCATCGTCTTGCCTGAGCCGGCCTTGCCCACCACGGCCAGCCGCCCGCCACCCTCTCCGGGGGGCGTCGTCATGCTTTCTTCTAGGTCGATCCCGGCTTCGGCCAACAGGTCTGAAACCCGGTCATAGGCCTCGGCCTGGTCGTCGGAAAAGGACGTGATGGGGATCGTCATGGGAGCGACGATACGGCGTTGCAGTCCTGTAGGAAAGGGCGGAAGGGGGCTGTCTGCGCCCCCCATGATCCGCAATCCCCCTCGGATACTCTACGCCTGATGAAGGCCAAGCGTCCGCTCCTTCATCTGGACAAAAATATCCCGGGGTTTGGGGCAGAGCCCCAAATAGCACGGATTAGGCGATCGCGCGTTGCGCGTGGTGCGCTTTGCCAAAGGCCCGCTCAAACCAGTACCGGGACAGCTCAGGCGAGATCTTGGCGGACAGCGCCACCGCCATCCGTGCGCGGTCGGTGAATTCCCAAAGACCAACCGAAATTGCCTCGCGCCCTTTGCCGCTTGTCCCCAGCACCTCGGGCGAGGAACCGATAAGCCGATAGATGCGCACCATCCGGGCGTCGAACACACCCACGAAATGCTTGATACCAAAGCCCGTCATGATCTCTCCGCCCGCCAGCATCAATGCTGCGGAAATGCGCGTCTCGGCATCCAGGGCAAGGCAAAATCGCGTACACTCCCAGATGAGCGGGCTGGTGATGTGGGCGCCTGTAATGTCCTGAAAGTGCTCGTTCACCATCGTGCGACCCACGGTCGGCAAAAAACGCATGGAACCACCATGGGTGCCATCGGGGCGCTCCCAGATCACGTAAAGCGGGTTCAGATCGTCGTATTGGTCGCGTTCCTGACCCGTCGCATCAACTGTGACGTCCCAGCCCAAACGGTCCTTGAACTGACGCGCGCGGTCTTCAAACATCGTGCGGGCCAGTTTCGGATGGTTTTCGAGGTCTTCGGCGTAAAGATAACGGATCATGTGCGGTGTCCCCTTAGAGCGTGCGATGGGGACAGCGTCCGCTGACATGGTTAACGGCGCGGAACCGCTCCGCGCGCTATAGTTAACAAAAGGTTAAATTCAGACCACGATTAGGCCCAGTGAAAGGGCTCGGGCAACCGCGTGGGTTGTGTTCATCGCGCCAAGCTTGAAGCGTGCGCTTTCCACATAGACGCGCAGTGTATGCTCTGAAATCTCAAGTGTTTCAGAGACTTGCGCCCGGCTATATCCCAAAGCAAGGAAGGTCAGGGCGTCCGCTTCGCGCGGAGACAGCGCTTTGGGACCCTGCTCTTCCTCGCCACGCTCAAACTGGAGCGCTTTCTGGTTAAAATAGTGCGCGACCAACATTAGGTCGCGCTGGTTGGATTCACAAAACGCTGCCCATTCTTCGTCCGTACAAGAATCATTCGCTGTAAAAAGCGCAAACTGACCGTTCGGACCGCGCAGCGGAATTGAGTAGCCCTGGTTTCCTATGCCCCATTCTATGGCTTCAGACATCATCGCCCGCGCGGCCTTTGAAGACCAATCAAGTCGCTTCCATTCAACGGGGTGAAACCGCTGGAAACACCCTTGAATGACCGGGTCTATCCTTAGATAGCCTTGCTTGACGTAATGATCGGCCCATTCTCGTGAGTAGGTTCCGACCCCGTATTGTCGGCCGTCGCCGTTGACCCAGTGATAAACGAAATGCCTGATCTTGTAATGGTCACGCAGTTCGAAGGTGGCCCTGGTCAGGTCATCCTGCGTTTGTGCCCGTTCCAAGGACTCTATAATTCGCTCCAGCATGGCCGACACCCCACCGCTCATCCTCGATCGGCCTTTCCTGAGACGCCAACTCTGTCGCCGCGATCAGCGCTGCATCCTGTAACTGCAGCGCCAAAGCGGGAAGACCATTGCTATCAGCGAAGGTCTTCAGATCCGACAGAACGTCCAAAATCCAATCGTTTGCCATGTCCGTAACTTTCCTAAGGTGATGATTATCGCGTCACACAACCGTAGCATGAGCGGACCTCCGCTTATACTCGCTGTTTCCAACTCCCCTAAAATAGCGAGGTGTGCGATTCAAACCCCCTGGTTTTTCGTTCCAGACGCCTTTGACCCTACAGAAAACGCCGGGGCCGCACAACCCCAGCGTGAATTTATGACTTGCCACGCTCTTTTAGGTAATTATCCCCGACTCGCCTCTAGCGTGTCTTCCAGAGTTCGCAGGCCAGTCTTGGGCGCTTGGACCAGCACGGACATATTGCCCGGCTTGTGCTCGTTGTTCATCATTTTCGTATGCGCCGCCGGGATATCGGCCCAGCCGAAACACTCAGACATGCAAGGATCAAGGCGGCGATCCAGCATCAATCTGTTCGCCTGGCTCGCCTGCTTGAGATGCGCGAAATGGCTGCCCTGAACCCGCTTCTGATGCATCCAAAGGTAACGCGCATCCATCGTCAGATTGAAGCCAGTAGTACCAGCACAGATGACGACCATGCCGCCCTTTTTCACAACGAAGGTGGAAACGGGGAATGTTGCTTCGCCGGGATGCTCGAACACCATATCGACGTTCACACCCTTGCCCGTGATGTCCCAGATCGCCTTTCCGAATTTGCGGACCTCTCCGAACCATTCCTTGTACTCAGGACTGTTCACAGTCGGAAGCTGACCCCAACAGTTGAAGTCACGACGGTTCAAAACGCCCTTGGCACCTAGCCCCATGACAAAGTCGCGCTTGTCTTCGTCCGAAATCACGCCGATCGCATTGGCACCCGCCGTATTGATGAGCTGGATCGCATAAGATCCAAGTCCTCCCGACGCGCCCCAGACCAGAACGTTCTGACCGGGCTTCAGATCATGGGGCTCATGCCCGAAAAGCATCCGATACGCCGTCGCCAGCGTCAGCGTATAACACGCGCTTTCTTCCCAGGTCAGGTGCTTGGGACGCGGCATCAGCTGTTGGGCTTGCACGCAAGTGAACTGCGCAAAAGATCCGTCGGGCGTCTCGTAACCCCAAATCCGCTGGCTGGGCGAGAACATCGGATCACCGCCGTTGCATTCCTCGTCATCGCCGTCGTCCTGGTTGCAGTGGATGACCACTTCATCGCCGACTTTCCAGCGGGTCACCTTGTCACCCACGGCCCAAACGATGCCTGCGGCATCAGAACCGGCGATGTGGAACTCCGCCTTGTGGACGTCGAACGGGCTGATCGGAACACCAAGTCCGGCCCAAACACCGTTGTAGTTCACACCAGCGGCCATCACGAGGACCAGAACCTCGTTCGAATCCGGCTTGGGCGTGTCCACAACCTCTTGCAGCATTGCCTGCTCTGGGTTGCCGTGGCGCTCACGCCGGATGGCCCACGCGTGCATCTTGGCCGGGACATGACCCATCGGCGGCATCTCGGCCACATCATAGAGGTTCTTTTTCGGAGCGTCATACGACGTCACGGGCGTATTCGTATCAAGAGCCATCGTCATGTCCTTACCTTCTAAAGTTCTGCGTCGCAGAATCAACGCTGTTCCGCGGCAATCTAGGATCGTGACAGCAACTTAACAAATACTTTTTCGCATTTTTTGTAATTTTATGTCGCACTGGATGGCTAATACTCCCAGATTCCCCCTATTTTACGTTGTTTCGGGATCGATGACCGGTTTCTGCAATGCGGAAATTGACAGCGACGCGTTATTGCGCGAGAAGTTCCCGTGTTGAAATAAAGTTGCTTACGCCATGACCGAGACATCCAAAGACCGCCCCTGGCTTTTCCGTACCTATGCCGGTCACTCGACCGCCAGCGCGTCCAATGCGCTCTATCGAGGGAACCTTGCCAAAGGACAGACCGGGCTTTCGGTGGCCTTCGACCTTCCAACCCAGACGGGCTACGACAGTGATCATGAGCTGGCCAAAGGCGAAGTGGGCAAGGTTGGTGTGCCAGTTGCACATCTTGGCGACATGCGGGTTCTGTTTGATCAAATCCCGCTGGAGCAGATGAACACGTCGATGACGATCAACGCGACGGCGCCCTGGCTGCTCGCGCTTTATCTCGCCGTGAGCGCGGCACAGGGCGCGGCTGTCAGCGCCCTTCAGGGAACGGTGCAGAACGACATCATCAAGGAATACCTGTCGCGGGGGACTTATGTTTGCCCGCCTGAGCCGTCCTTGCGCATGATCACGGATGTCGCCGCTTACACGCGGGCGCATCTGCCCAAGTGGAACCCAATGAACGTCTGTTCATACCACCTGCAAGAAGCGGGTGCGACGCCGGAACAGGAGCTGGCCTTTGCGCTCGCCACGGCCTGCGCGGTGTTGGACGACCTTAAAGGCAAGGTCGCACCCGAGGACTTTCCGGCCATGGTCGGGCGAATTTCGTTCTTTGTGAATGCAGGCATTCGGTTCGTGACCGAGATGTGCAAGATGCGCGCCTTCGTCGAGCTTTGGGACGAAATCTGTACCGAGCGCTACGGGGTCGAGGATCCGAAGTTCCGCCGCTTCCGGTATGGCGTTCAGGTGAACTCGCTTGGGCTGACCGAGCAACAGCCCGAAAACAACGTCTATCGTATCCTGCTGGAAATGCTGGCTGTGACGCTGTCCAAGAACGCGCGTGCGCGCGCTGTGCAGTTGCCGGCTTGGAACGAGGCGCTAGGTCTGCCGCGGCCTTGGGACCAACAATGGTCGCTGCGGATGCAGCAGATTCTGGCGTTCGAGACGGACCTTCTTGAATATGGCGATCTGTTTGACGGCAATCCGGTTGTCGCCGCCAAGGTTGAAGCGCTGAAAGATGGCGCACGGCATGAGTTGGCCCAGATCGACGCCATGGGCGGCGCAGTGAACGCGATCGAATACATGAAGTCCCGGCTGGTCGAAGCCAACTCGGAGCGCATCGGCAAGATCGAAGCCGGGTCGACCGTGGTTGTCGGCGTGAACAAGTACAACTCCGGGGAGGAGAGCCCGCTGACCGCAGGAGAGGATGCCATCATGGTGGCCGATCCTGAAGCCGAAGCCGATCAGATTGCTCGGCTGACGGCGTGGCGGGCAGATCGCGACGAGGGGGCCGTCGAGGCCGCCCTCGCCGCGGTCCGCGCTGCCGCACGAACGGGCGACAACATCATGCCGCCGACGATTGCTGCAGCGAAGGCCGGTGCAACGACCGGTGAATGGGGCGATGTGATCCGCTCGGTGTTTGGGCAGTATCGCGCTCCCACTGGAGTTGGCGCTGCTCCATCCAACAGAACCGAAGGGCTTGATGACCTACGTGAAGCCGTCGACGCCGTGTCGACGCGGCTCGGACGGCGACTGGCGTTCTTCATGGGCAAACCAGGGTTGGACGGGCATTCCAATGGCGCTGAACAGATTGCCGCCCGCGCACGCGATGCAGGTATGACCATTACCTATGACGGCATTCGACTGACGCCTGATGAATTGGTGGAAACGATTTCCGAAGCAGACCCCCACGTGATCGGGCTTTCGATCCTTTCGGGGAGCCATATGCCGCTGGTGCGCACGATTCTTGAAAAGTTGAATGCCGCAGGGTTGGGGGACCGCCCGGTCGTTGTCGGTGGTATTATTCCAGACGACGATGCCGATGCCTTGCGCGCCCTGGGCGTCGCCCGTGTCTATACACCCAAGGACTTCGAATTGAACCGGATCATGTTCGATATCGTCGAATTGGCCGACCCCAACGCAATGGCCGCAGAATAAAGCGAATTGCAATTTCCTTGAATTAACGCCATGACCTTCAAAAATGGAGGCGAATATGGCTGCTGATCTAAAGAATATGACTGAAAAGCAGCTCTTGAAACTCAAGAGCGACGTCGAAAAACGACTGGCATTTCTGGAAACCAACAAACTGGATGAAGCGCGCAAGGCCGCCGAAAAGCTGGCGAAATCCTATGGCGTGGACCTGAAGGATATTCTCGAAGCACCAGCGAAAAAGAAAAAGCCGTCCGCTGCTAAAGGAAAGAAGGTCGCGCCGAAATACCGAAACCCGGCAGACAAAACGCAGACATGGACCGGGCGTGGACGTCAGCCGCTTTGGGTCAAAGCGGCATTGGACGGCGGTAAATCCCTGGACGATCTGAAGATTTAATTGGCCAGCACTTCGACGAGTTCGTCGTAGCTATAGCTTTGCTGAATATTGTCTTCTGGCGCGGGCACGAAATTGGGATCCTGCGGCAAACACCCGATGCCGCAGACCTGAAAGGTGACCATATCCTCGGTGTCGATATACCAAAACCGCCCGCCCGGCGTGGCAACCCAGCCATCGACACCGTCCGCTTCATCGCTTTCCATATCGTCGCCGGATGGAATTTCCGACCATGCGTCGACGTCATAAGCGCCGTGGGTGTGATAGGACGCGATCACATCCAAGCGGTTCGGCCAACGGGGTGTGCAACTGTCAGCGCGCCCGCGCTTGGCTCGATTGGCCACAAGAACCCCGTCCGCATCATAGCCGATAAAGCCGCAATACTCGCGATTGCGCTCAAAAGACTTCTGCTGCAGCTCGGCGAATAGCTCTTTGACGAAAGTGATTTCGTCCTGCGACTGGGCGCTTGCCGGCATTGCAGACAAAAGCAGGACTGGTACAAATCTTAGAACTCGCATTAGGCTGACCTTCACACCGGCTCACACTCTGCCGGGTTCTTGCCATGGAGAAAATGCTTTGACCATCCATATCGGCGCCGAAAAGGGCGACATCGCGGAAACAGTCCTTTTGCCGGGTGACCCTTATCGGGCCCGCTGGGCGGCGGATAAGTTCCTGGAGAACGCGCGGCTTGTGAATGAAGTGCGCGGTATGCTGGGGTTCACGGGCACGTGGAAGGGAAACCCGGTGACAATTCAGGGTTCGGGCATGGGCATGCCGTCCCTTTCGATCTACGCGAATGAATTGATCCGCGACTACGATGCGCAAACGCTGATCCGCATTGGGTCTGCGGGTGCCATGCAAGAGCATATCGGGCTACGCGATGTAGTTTTGGCCATGACGTCCTCCACGATTTCGACGCCCTCGCGCGGGATATTCAAGGAACTAAGCTATGCGCCATGCGCCGACTGGGGCCTGCTTCAACGCGCCGCTGCCAGCGCCGAAAAGAAAGACGTGAAGACACATATCGGCGGGATTTATTCGTCAGATGTATTTTATGACGAGCGACCTGACTTGAATAAGGAAATGGTCCGCCACGGTATATTGGCCGTCGAAATGGAAGCGGCAGAGCTTTATACGCTCGCGGCACGCTATGGTCGTAAAGCCCTCGCCATTCTGACCATTTCGGACCACCTGATCACCAAAGAAGAACTGCCATCCGCCGAGCGACAGGAAAGCTTTGGGGATATGGTCGAAATGGCCTTGGAGGCCGCGTTTCCCTAGTCCATTCCCAAATGCCGGGCGCGCGCGTCGGTTTTAAACTGCGCGCTCCAGCATCATGTTTTTGATTTCCGCGATCGCCTGCGCTGGGTTCAGCCCCTTCGGACATGTCTTGGCGCAGTTCATGATCGTGTTGCAGCGATAGAGCTTGAAGGGATCTTCAAGGTCATCCAACCGCTCGCCTGTCGCCTCATCGCGTGAATCAATGATCCAGCGATACGCATGCAAGAGCGCTGCTGGCCCGAGATAGCGATCTCCGTTCCACCAGTAACTCGGGCAGGACGTCGAGCAGGACGCGCACATCACACACTCGTATAGACCGTCCAGCTTTTTGCGATCTTCGATGGACTGCCGCCATTCCTTTTCCGGACGCTGCGTCTTGGTCTCAAGCCACGGCATGATCGAAGCATGCTGCGCGTAGAAGTGGGTTAAGTCGGGGATCAGGTCCTTGACCACCGGCATATGCGGCAGCGGATAGATCTTCACGTCGCCCTTGATCTCATCCATGCCGTAGATACAGGCCAGCGTATTGATCCCGTCGATGTTCATCGCGCAGGATCCACAGATCCCTTCGCGACACGACCGCCGGAAGGTCAAAGTCGGGTCGATCTCGTTCTTGATCTTAATCAGTGCGTCCAGAACCATCGGACCGCACGTGTCCATGTCCACGAAATACGTGTCCACCCGCGGGTTTTCCCCGTCATCGGGGTTCCAGCGATACACGTGGAACGCCCGGACATTCGTGGCCCCTTCGGGCTTCGGCCATGTTTTCCCGGTCTTGATGCGAGAGTTCTTGGGAAGGACGAGTTCTACCATGTCTTGCCTTTCTCAGCCCAAATCGAGGGGGCGGATTGGCCCCTGACCGGTTCGAGCGCGTACGCAACTGTCGTAGACCTCAAAGGGGTCGCGCCCCAGAATGAAGTCACTTGTGATTGAGATTTCGCCATTGATCACGCCGCCGCGCTCGCTGTTGACGCCAACGCCTATGGTTCCTGTCGGACCGGTTGCCGCGCGCGCGCGCTCTTCGCACTGATCCGCCACCCTTTCCGGGGAAACCGGGCCGCACGCAGCCAGCATGAGCAGTGCCAGTATGCCGACGCTACGGATCAATAGACACGCGCCTTGGGCGCGATTTTCTTGAGGTCGATGCCACCCTCGTTGTGACCCAGAAGCGGGTTCAGCTTCACGGGGCGATAGTCCAGATCGACCTTGCCATTCACCCACGCCAGCGAATGCTTGCGCCAGTTTTCGTCATCGCGATCCGGATAGTCCTCATGGGCATGCGCTCCGCGGCTTTCCTTACGCGCCTCGGCGCTGACAATCGTGGCCAGCGCGTTGGGCATCAGATTGGTCAGTTCCAGCGTCTCCATCAGGTCGCTGTTCCAGATCATAGAGCGGTCGGTGACTTTGATATCATCCATCTTGCCCGCAACGCTCATCATCTTGTCGACACCTTCCGCCAGTGTCTGGTCGGTGCGGAAGACGGCAGCGTCGGCTTGCATGGTCTTCTGCATCTCAAGGCGCAGTTCGGCGGTGCCAACCGTCCCTTTCGAATGACGCGCGCTGTCGAAACGATCCAGCGCCTTTTCGAGCGAGGCCTGGTTCAGCTTGGGGTTCGAGGAATTCGGATCTACCACTTCGCCTGCCTTGATCGCTGCCGCGCGGCCAAAGACCACAAGGTCAATCAGCGAGTTCGATCCAAGACGGTTTGCCCCATGCACCGAGGCACAGCCTGCCTCGCCGACAGCCATCAGACCCGGCGCAATGCGATCGGGATCATCGGCGGTCGGGTTCAGAACTTCACCCCAATAGTTCGTCGGGATACCGCCCATGTTGTAGTGCACGGTCGGCAGAACTGGGATCGGCTCGCGGGTCAGGTCGACACCGGCAAAAATGCGCGCGCTTTCGGAAATGCCTGGAAGGCGCTCTGCCAGCGTCTCTGGTGGCAGGTGATTAAGGTGCAGGTAAATGTGATCTCCCTGCTCGCCCACGCCTCGCCCATCACGGATTTCCATCGTCATGCAGCGGCTGACCACATCACGGCTGGCGAGGTCTTTGTACGTGGGCGCATAGCGCTCCATGAACCGTTCGCCTTCTGAGTTGGTCAGATAGCCGCCCTCGCCTCGCGCACCTTCGGTGATGAGGCAGCCCGATCCGTAAATGCCCGTGGGGTGGAATTGCACAAACTCCATGTCCTGCAGCGGCAAGCCAGCACGGGCCACCATCCCGCCACCGTCGCCGGTGCATGTATGCGCAGATGTCGCCGAGAAATACGCCCGGCCATAGCCGCCTGTCGCAAGAACTGTCATCTTGGCGTTGAAGACATGCATGGAGCCATCTTCGAGGCACCATGCCAGAACACCCTGACACTCACCCTCTTCGGACATGATCAGGTCGACGGCAAAGTATTCGATATAGAACTCGGCGTCATTCTTCAGGCTCTGACCATAAAGCGTATGCAGGATCGCGTGTCCGGTCCGGTCAGCCGCGGCACACGTGCGCTGCACTGGCGGGCCTTCACCGTATTCGGTCGTGTGCCCGCCGAAGGGCCTCTGGTAAATCTTGCCTTCTTCGGTGCGAGAGAACGGCACGCCGTAATGGTCCAGTTCGTACACGGCCTTGGGCGCCTCGCGCGCAAGGTATTCCATCGCGTCCGTATCGCCTAGCCAATCCGACCCCTTAACGGTGTCGTACATGTGCCATTGCCAACTGTCGGGGCCCATGTTGCCGAGCGAAGCGGCAATGCCTCCCTGCGCCGCAACCGTGTGCGAGCGGGTCGGGAACACCTTGGTGATGCAAGCCGTGCGCAAACCCTGCTCAGCCATGCCCAACGTCGCGCGCAAGCCCGCGCCACCTGCCCCGACGACGATACAGTCGTACTCGTGGGTCTCGTATTCGTAAGCTGCCATGGTCAGAACCTCAGAGTGCGATTTTGGCGAGGGCGAAAAGGCCGACGACAATCATGATGTAGGCGAGTGCAGTTGTGGCGAACATCGCCAGCTTGCCCCGGATGCCGTGAACATAGTCCTCGATCGCTTCAAGTGTCTCGAACATGAAGTGGCGGATTGTCACGGTCAGGCTTAGGCCCATGATGATTGCCGCCGCCGGATGCGAGAAAAAGCTGATAACCGCAGCATGCTCACCGCCCAGCGCAAGGCCGAACGTGATCACCAGAGCGGGTACGGCGAAAAGCATCGCGATCGAGCTGAGGATCATTTGCCAGTGATGTTGCGTGCCGCCACGCGCGGAGCCAAGACCAACGGCACGCTTGCGACCGGTTTTGTATTCGATGCCCATCTCGCTCATAGCGCCACCCAAACGATCAGCGTCAGAAGCGTTGCGCCGCCGACCATGCCCATGGCCATTTTTTCGGATGTCTCGACATCAAGGAAATGCCCGAAGTCCCAGATGACGTGCCGAAGCCGACCGAGCATGTGATAGAAGATCGCCCATGTCGCCGCGAAGAGGATCAGAAGGCCAAACCAGCTTCGCAAGAACCCGTCGATGCCCGCAAAAGCGCTTTCGGAGGTTGCCGCCGCGATCAACCACCAGACAAGTAGGATCGAGCCGAAAAACAAAGCGATGCCGGTGATGCGAACCAGGATAGACGACATTGACGTCCATTGCGGACGATAGATCGTCAAATGCGGCGATAGCGGGCGGTTCCCGCGGTTTACGTCGGCCATATCGTACTCCGGTCCCTTATCTTTTCCCTATGGATAACGGATTTGCAGCCGGAGTCACGTGGTGAGTGGTCGAAATACGCGGCAAATCCACGCATTTCGATGGATTTCATCCTTATGTGATCACATGCTAAATTTGCGTGATCACAATGTCGGACGCTATCACTTCAGCTCCCTTAAAACGACGCTGACGTTGGTGTTGTAGTTGAACTCCAGAAGCTTGATCCCGTCGCCTGGATCCACTGCAATTAGCAACAAGGCGAGTGGCGTTTCGGGGCTCGATGTCGGGTACACAAGCACGAGGTCCTGGTAAAACCCCGGTTCCTCCCTTCGTTGCAGCACCGTGACGCAACGGGTGAAGCCGTCGGGAAAGACTTCCTGAAGTGGCCCGAACAGGCCCTCGAACTGCTGATCGATCTGCGGGAAAAACGGCCCCATTCGCTGCGCAAACGTGACGTAGTCGGCAGCAAAGAACGCGTCTTTCATGGATTCCAAATAGGGAATATCGCGTGGTCCCGTGGGCTCGCAAGCCACGGCGCTCGACGCCGAAAAAGCCATTCCAGCGAGCAAAGGCAAAGCAAGTTTCATGGGCGCTCCCGTCCAGAAATTGCAGTCAGGCTAAGTGTAGCGACACTCTTGCGAAACGCAAAGACTGCGCGGAGCGCTTTGTGATCACATTACGACTTAGACGGGGATCAGTGCCCACGTGTCGAGCTCCAGAAACACATCGGGCGAGATTTTCCCGTCGTCCAGCAAGAGTGTGAAAGGGGCAACCCCGGCCTTCGTTACCACCAGGCGCAAGCGCAAAGCCCCAATGCCCGGCGCAACTTCGGCCTTGTCCAGAACCTCGGACCACGCGCGCACTGTGTCACCGGCAAAACAGGGATTGGCGTGCGTGCCACCGTTCAAAGCCACGATCATCTGCGCATTTGCCAGCCCGTTGAAACTCAGCGCTCGACCCAGGCTGATGACATGCCCGCCATAGATCAGCCGGTTGCTGTCATCACGGTTGGTCGCATCGAAATGCACCTTGGCTGTATTCTGCCACAGGCGCGTCGCCATCATATGCTCGGCTTCTTCAATCGTGATCTGATCGACGTGATCGATCTTTTCGCCGATTTCATAGTCCCCGTAACGGTGCGGCTCACCTGCCAAAGTATAATCGTAGCCCGAGAAATCGAGGCCCTTGGGGATGATCAAGTCATCGGCCGAGACGGCCTCGGGCAAATCTGGGATAACCGCGCCGGGCGCCGGGCTATTTGGGTCGCGTTTGCGCACGAGGACCCAGCGCACGTAGTCGAGCACCACCCCCTCGCCATCGCGCCCGCTGGTCCGCACCCAGACGATCCCAGCCTTACCGGACCCGATTTCGCGCAAGCCGATCACCTCGGACGTAGCGGTAACCGTCGCCCCGGGATAAACAGGCCGGTGGAAACGCCCGTCGGCATAACCAAGGTTCGCAACCGCATTCAGCGAAATGTCGGGGACCGTTTTTCCAAAGACCGTGTGAAAGACGAGCATATCGTCCAAAGGCGCCGCTGGAAGGCCCGACACCCGCGCAAACGCATCCGAAGACGCCATCGCATGTCGCGCGGGGTATAGCGCGTGATAAAGCGCGCGCTCACCGCCCGAGATCGTGCGTGGCACAGCGTGCGTGATGACCTCGCCCAGCGTGTAGTCTTCGAAAAAGCGGCCCGGGTTGGTCTTCATTGCTGTCCCAGTTTCATGTCGGGGGAATAGTCGGCATCGACTTCTTTCGTGACCGCCTGTGCGCACCGCATGACGCCATTGGCTTCGTCAAAGGCATAAGCTGGCGAGCCATGGAGGCTCCATCCCTTGGCAAGCGCATCAGAAACCTTGTGGCAGAAGGCGGACGTGTCATCGCCGGTCAGTAGACGATAAAGCGTGCTCATGACGGGAACGGCCAGGGACCAAGAAGCATGTGAAGCCCCGCGATCACCGAAAAGACCACCAGCGAGATGATCAAAAGCCGAATGTCCCCGGCAACAGAGCCACCTTCATACGGGACGTAGTCGGGTTCAGCGCGGTTGATCACGGGGATTTCGATGATCGCCCAGACCAACAACCCGCCAAACATCACCAACGATGCCAGATCGCCATTCACAAGAAGATGCGCAAAGGCCCAGACGGCAAACCCCGTCAGCATAGGATGGCGCATCTTCGAGCGGAACCGGCTTTTGGAACTGCCAAGACCGAAAAGGATCACTGCGATGATCATGAGCAGGTTGTTGAGATGCACAGCCCAAGGGAAATACCAAAGCGGCACGACCTCGGCCTGCCTATAGCCCAGCCAGAAGAAAAAGATCGACAGCGCGAGCGCGCCTGCGATCACACCCTTGGAGGCGTCCCCCATCCGCTCGGTCATCGCCGCGCGCTGGTTCGGCGCCCATCGCTTGAGCAAATGCGCGCCGTACCAGATGGCCAATCCCAGGATGATCCAGATCATGTTTCCGCCTCCATGGCTGCAATGACATCTGCCTGCGCAAGGATGCGGCGCGCGGCAGCGACATGCAAATTCTCGACGATTTTGCCGTCCAGAACCGCGACGCCCGTATCTGCGGCCTCAAACGCTTCGATCTGACGACGCGCCAGCTCAAGCGCCTCAGGGTCCGGGGCAAAAACGGCGTTGGCGGGTGCCAGTTGCGCGGGATGGATCAGAGATTTACCGTCCATGCCAAGGCCGCGCCCTTCAGTGCATTCCGCTATCAGACCCGCTTCATCCTTGAACGCATTGTAGACCCCGTCGATACAGGCAACGCCCGTTGCCCGCGCCGCAAGAACCGTCAACTGAAGCGCCGTCATCATCGCAGCGCGGTCACCGCCAGCGATCTGAAGATCCGCGGCAAGATCATTTGTACCAAGAACAAAGCCCGCCATCCGTGGGTGTGCCCCGATCTCGGCGGCGTTCAAAACACCCATGGGTGTCTCGATCATGGCCCAGATCGCGACGGACGCATCGATACCAGCGTCATCCATGGCGTCCGATAGCGCCGTGACGGCAGCCGCATCGGCTACTTTCGGCAAAAGCACCGCGTCTAACGCTACTCCCGTCAGGCTCGCCAGATCGTCCAGGGCCCAGTCCGTGTCCAAGGCATTGATGCGCACCAGAAGCGTGCGCTGACCATAGCCGCCTTGTGCCAGTGCAGCCTTAAGCGTTTCGCGCGCAGCTTCCTTTTCGCCAGGCGCAACGGCGTCTTCGAGATCGAAGATGATCGCATCGGCGGCAAGCCCGCGCGCCTTGTCCAACGCCCGGTCCTTGGATCCCGGAATATAAAGCACGGAACGAAGCGGTCTGTGGGTCTGGGTCATGATTCTGTCGACTTTGCTGTGGTGCAGCGAAGCCAACATGCTCGTTGCGCTTGCGCAAGACCTTTCCGCAACGCCTTGATTGCCCTGAATTTAAACACCTAAGCCACGCGATCGGACCATCGCCCGGCGCGTTAACCCTTTTTTCCGACCTGAGGCTCAAATTTGTCCCCAGCGCCACGAGCGGGACCGAAACAGCCCGGCGGACGACAGTGGCTCATGAATGGCGAGGGCTCGGTGCGATCCCCGTGCCGTGCGCATCCCTCGCCCCCGGAAAGGGGAAAGACCCATGAATAAGTCCTTTATGGCCCTCACGTTGGGCGTCGGGGCCCTGATCTTGGCGACGAACCACGCCTTTGGTCAGACGCAAAATTGCGGTGCACGTGAACATGTCGTGCAGCGACTTTCGGAAACATACGGCGAAACGCGCCAGTCGATTGGGCTTGGCCCCAACAACCGCGTGGTTGAGGTCTATGCGTCCGAAGAAACTGGCACCTGGACGATTACGGTCACCTCGCCCAATGGCGTGACCTGCCTTGTCGCCAGCGGCCAAGCCTATGAATCGCTGGCAGAAGCGCTGCCAACGAAAGGCTCTGACGCCTGATATTCGTGCAGGGGCGCCCCATGCGCGCCCTTGCAGAGGGTCTCTCGACTGGTTAGGCAAACGCCGGAACCAAAATCGTGGAGACCCGAAATGGCCAGACCCAAGATCGCGCTGATCGGCGCGGGACAGATTGGCGGCACTCTTGCCCACCTTGCAGCGATGAAAGAACTGGGCGACGTCGTCCTCTTTGACATTGCGGACGGCACCCCTCAGGGCAAGGCGCTCGACATCGCCGAAGCCGGTCCTTCCGAAGGCTTTGAC
>CAZWZG010000025.1:13933-26697 GCA_964638245.1 uncultured Rhodobacterales bacterium | reverse complement strand
ACCTGCTGGACCAGTTCACGGGTGTCCGACACCTCGACGCCGTCAAAGCTGAGGATCACGTCGCCTGACTCCATGCCTGCATCCAAGGCGGGGCCATCTGGTACGTCAGTCACAAGCGCGCCCGAGGCGGTTTCAAGGCCAAGCCCCTCGGCCAGATCCTCTGTCACGTCCTGAATGCGCACACCCAGCCAACCGCGACGGGTTTCGCCGAACTCGCGGAGCTGCTCGATAACATTCGTGGCCACGTTCGACGACATGGCAAAACCGATGCCGATCGAACCGCCGTTGGGGGACAGGATCGCCGTGTTCACGCCGATGACCTGACCGTCCATGTTGAAGAGCGGTCCACCAGAGTTGCCCCGGTTGATTGCGGCATCCGTCTGGATGAAGTCATCATAGCTGCCGGACAATGCACGACCACGGGCCGAGATGATACCGGCAGAGATCGAGAACCCTTGGCCCAGCGGATTGCCCATGGCCATGACCCAGTCACCAACGCGGCTGACTTCGCTATCGCCCCATGGGACGAAGGGGAGGGGTTCATCGCTCTCGACCTTCAAGAGGGCCAAGTCGGTATTGGGGTCGGTTCCAACGACTTCTGCGGGAAGCTCTTCACCCGAGAAGAATTCGATCAGGATTTCATCGGCTTCTGCAATCACGTGGTTGTTCGTGACGATGAAGCCATCCTCCGAAATCACAAAGCCCGAACCCAGAGCCTGGCTACGGCGAGGACGCTGCTGCCCTTCGTTGCGATCGAGAAAATCGCGGAATAAGTCCTCGAAAGGCGAGCCTTCGGGAACCGTGGGCGCGGGACCCGAGCGGGCCGCGACCGTGGTAGAGGTCGTAATGTTCACGACCGACGGACTGACCTGTTCAGCCAGATCAGCGAATGTTGCGGGCCGTGCCTGAGCGGCGGCCATTGCGGTCTGGGCGATGACAAATGTCATCCCCAGAACCAGTGCCCAAAACGCGCGAATGCGCGCCTGCGGCAGACTGTCGATGAGGGATAATGCCTTCGGTTGCACGCCGAATCTCCTGTTTTCTGCTTTGCTCGACCCCCGTGAGGGAAACGGGGGGTGTGTCATCAGCTTGTAGATAGGATTGCTTTTTGGCAACGCAAACTGCGTTAACGCATTTTCACTCAGGCGTTATTTGCAAGTGATCTCAAAACGCACCCTGCACCATCCAGACCATGAAAACGCCGCAAGCAACCATGGACAAGCCAATCAGTCGTCGCGTTTCAATCGGTATTCGTCGAAGCATTTCAACGACATCCTCCAAACGCGAAGGGGCCAGTGCAACCACCAGCCCCTCGATCACAAGTACCAGGCCGAGGCCCAGGATCAGCCACATCAGTCGAGACCGTCGTTATCCAGGAACTCAAAGAATTCGCTGTCCGGTGTGATGACCATGGTCGAATTCGATCCCTGCAAAGACCGTTCATATGCTGTGAGCGAGCGATAGAATTCAAAGAATTCGGGATCGCGGCCGAAGGCTTCGGCAAAAATCCGGTTCCGCTCGGCATCTGCTTCACCGCGGATGATTTCGGCTTCACGGCCTGCTTCGGATACAAGCTCGACCACGGTACGGTCGGCCTGGGCCTCGATCCGCTGGCGCGCCTCCTGACCACGTGCCCGCTCGTCGGTTGCCTCGCGTTCACGTTCGGCGCGCATCCGAGCGAATGTCGCTTCTTCGTTGGCTTGCGGCAGGTTCGTCTGTTTCAGGCGAACGTCCACGACAGTAAGCCCCAGCGCATCCGCCTGACGATCAGCGGAGTCCCGAATTCGGTTCATCAAGACTACACGTTCAGTCGAGAGGATCGTGTTCGAGGTCACCCCTTCAGAACCCAGAACCTGACGAATTGTCGAGTTCAGGATCTGTTGCAGGTTGCTTTCCGCCTGCCGGATGCCGCCGTTACCAACGGCGCGGCGGAACTCGACAACATCTTCGATCCGATACCGTGCGAAAGCGTCAACGACGAGGCGTCGATCGTCTGACGGCGTGATCTCGGTCGCCGGCGTGTCCAACGAAAGGATCCGGTCGTCGTAGCGCACGACATTCTGGATGATCGGAACCTTGAAGGCCAAGCCGGGATCTTCTTTGACGTTCACGATCTGGCCAAATTGCAGAACCAACGCCTTTTCCCGTTCGTCAACGATATAGATCGACGAGAGAATTCCGATCAGGACGACGAATGCGCCGCCAAGAAAAATACCTGTGCGGTTCATGGTTTATTGCCCTCCCGTGCCGCGACGAAGCTCATTGAGCGGAAGATAGGGAACGACCCCCTGCCCACCTGCTCCGCTTGCACTGCCGTCGAGGATGATCTTGTCCACATCCGAGAAGATGCGTTCGATTGTTTCGATGTATAGACGCCGGCGCGTTACTTCGGGTGCTTCGAGGTACTCGGTCAAAACGGCCGAGAAGCGGCTCGCCTCACCTTGCGCTTCGTTGACGACCCGCGCGCGATACCCTTCGGCCTGCTCCAGAACCTGCGCTGCTTCACCACGCGCCTCGGCGAGGACGCGGTTGGCATAGGCGTCCGCTTCTCGCTGGACCCGGTCGCGTTCCTGTTCGGCGGCCTGAACGTCGCGGAAAGCGTCGATCACCTCGCGCGGCGGATCGGCCCGATCCATCGTCACACGGACGATGTTGATGCCTGATTCATAGCTGTCGAGCGTGCCCTGGATCAGCGACAATGCGTTGTCAGCGATCAATTCACGGTCACGGTTCAGAATGGGCGCCAATTCGCTGCCTGCAATAATCTCGCGCATGGCGGATTCGGCCACGGCGGTCACGGTTCCCCGGCCATCTGCAAGATTGAACAGGAAGTCCGACGGATTGTTGATGTTCCAGACCACCTGGAAATCGATGTCGACGATGTTTTCGTCTGTCGTCAGCATAAGACCGTTGTCGCTTGACGTTCGGGAATTCGAAGATACCCCAATCTGCTCGGTCCGCTGGGTCGTCGTTGCGATCACCTCTGCCGTAATGAACGGCCACCATGCAAAGTGCGGCCCTTCGTCCGTGATCCGGTATTCCTGACCAAGGAACAGTTCGACGCCCTGCTCTTCCGGGCGTACCGTGTAGAACGAGGCGTAGAGGTACAGGCCAACAAGTGCGATGAGGCCAAGGTAAATGGTCCCACGCGTGATCTGGGGGCCTTCACCGCCGCCGCCGCCGTTGGAGTTGTTGCCGCCACCGCGACCACCCATCAATACTTTGAGCTGTTCCTGCCCCTTTTTCATGATCTCGTCGATCTCGGGGATTTGCGGTCCATCTGGGGGACGCCGGTCATCGCCGCCGCCTCGGTTTCCGCCGTTCCGGTCGCCGCCAGAGCCTCCGCCCCAGGGACCGCCGTTGTTATTGGCCATTATGCCCGTCCGTCCTTTTGCTCATGTCTTGTTTCTGCATCTGTGATCGAAAGCCGGGATTTCAACCGCTTCTCACCGGATTGCGCATTGTCACAAGTTCTTCGGAAATTGTTGGGTGCACCGCGACGGTGCGATCGAAATCTTCTTTTGTTGCGCCCATTTTGATGGCGATACCGACCATCTGGATCAATTCGCCCGCACCGTCTGCGATGATATGACACCCCACGACGCGTTGGTCTTCCTGTCGGACAACCAGCTTGAACATGACCCGCTCGGATTTGCCAATAAACGCAGTCTGCATCGGGCGGAAGGAGGCACAATAGACGTCGATCGGGAAGGCTTCCCGCGCCTCCTCTTCGGTCATGCCGACGGCACCGTATTCTGGCTGCGTGAAAATCGCCGATGCCACCAAATCGTGATCCACAGGACGCGGCTTGCCCCCGAACACGGTGTCGGCAAAGGCATGGCCTTCGCGGATCGCCACCGGTGTCAGGTTGATGCGATCGGTGACGTCACCGACAGCATAGATCGACGGCACGTTGGTTTGGCTCCACTCGTCCACGACAATCTGGCCGTTGCGACCAAGCTCGACACCCGCGTCTTCCAGACCCAGCCCCGATGTGTTGGGCTTTCGGCCCGTCGCATAGAGCACTTGGTCATAGGTGTCTTCCATACCGTTTGTCGACTTCACCCAGACACCTGCGTCACGTTTTTCCATTTCAAGCACGTTCGTGCCGACATGGAGATCTATTCCGCGCGCCTGCATCTCGTCCGCAAGGAGACCGCGCGCCTCTTCATCAAAGCCACGAAGAACCTGCGCACCGCGGTAGAACTGCGTGACCTCGGCGCCAAAGCCATTGAAAATGCACGCAAACTCGCAAGCGATGTAACCACCGCCAACGATGAGAATTTTCTTTGGCATCGCATCGAGGTGGAAAACCTCATTCGACGTGATCGCGTTTTCGATCCCCGGAAGCTCGTCTGGGACCGTCACATGACCGCCGGTTGCCACGAGGATGTGCTTGGTGCTGATGCGTTTGCCACTGGCCAATTCTACCGTGTGGGGATCGACCACGACGGCACGCTCGTCATGGATTTCGACGCCTGCCTTCTCAAGGTTAGTGCGATAGATTTGCTCAAGTCGGTCGAGTTCTGTGTGCAGATGTGTCCTGAAGGCCGGCCAGTCGAATTCGCCCGTCGTCGCGGACCAGCCGAATGCCTGTGCATGGTCGATCTTCTGGCGATAGCCACTCGCAAAAACCATGAGTTTCTTTGGCACGCAGCCGCGGATCACGCATGTGCCGCCCATGCGGCTCTCTTCGGCCAACGCAACCTTGGCACCCCCTTCAGAAGCGGCAATCCGAGCCGCGCGCACACCGCCGGACCCGCCACCGATTACGAAGAGATCGACGTCAAAGCTCATCACGCCTCTCCCGAAAGGTCCGCGAACGCATTCGTTGTATGGGGCAGATCAACGCGCCCGGTTTCTGTCATGCCGGTAGAAAAGTTCTGTGTTTCGACCCGACCGTCGCCGTGGCCGATGATCACGGTGTCACAGATATCAATGAACAGTCCGTTTTCGACGACACCAGGGATCTGATTGAGAAGCATTGCCACCTGACGCGCGTCCCCGATCCGCTTCAAGTGAAGATCAAGAATATGATTGCCCTCGTCCGTCACATATGGCGCATCGCCCGCCATCCGCATCACGACTTTTTGTCCAAGAACATCAAGCCCGGCCAGCAACTCCTGGATCAGGGCAGACGTCGTGCGCCATCCAAACGGGATCACCTCAACCGGCAAAGGGAAGGCTCCGAGCGTTTCGACGGCCTTGGTTTTGTCAGCAATCACGACCATCCTGTCGGACGCTGTCGCGACGATCTTTTCCTGCAAAAGCGCTCCGCCGCCACCCTTGATCAGGTTGAGATCCCCATCAAACTCATCCGCACCGTCGATCGTCATATCGAGCCAGCGCAATTCATCTAGCGTCGCCAGCGGAACACCCAAAGCCCGCGCTTGTTCGGCTGTTCGACTGGAGGTCGGAACGCCTTTGATGCGCAGGCCTTCTTCCTGTATCCGCTCAGACAGCTTGCGGACGAACCAGACCGCCGTCGAGCCCGTTCCAAGCCCAAGCTTCATCCCGTCGTCAACCAGTTCTGCCGCGCGGCAGGCAGCAGCGTATTTTGCGGCGTCAATTGGCGAAAGGTCAGTCATAAAAACGCGGGCCCCCATGGTCTGGGGGCCTTATAGGCGAGGGGTCAGCCCGGTGCGAGCAGGTTTTCAGTATTTCTCCGGCAAGGCGTCGAAAAGCTCGGGAAGATAGGGCGCAAACTTTCTCCAAGCTTCGGAACTGCCCTTGTACATTTTTTTGCGCACCTGGGTGACACTTGCCGTTGCCACCGTGCGTTCGGTCTTGTGAAACTCAAGAACGCGATCGTCCCATGGAAGCCCGCATGCTGTAAGCAGTCGCTGGGTCTCTGCAACCTGGTTCTCGGTCAACGTCTCATAGTCAACGTTGATAATTCGCCCCGGCAGAAGTTCTTCCCAAAACGACATCATCTCAAGGTACGTCTTGTAAAACTCAACGAGCTCTTTTGCGTCAAATGAGTAACCCATTCCCGACGCATTGAAGGTGGTTCTGTAAACCGACCAGCATGTCGCGCGGGGATCTCGGCGCATATGTACGATTGGCGCTGATGGGAAAACCGCTGCTATAAGACCGATCCATCGCGTGTTCGAAGGCATCTTGTCGACCACGAAACGCTTGCCGTCGCTGTTTGCCGACAAAAGCGACCGGTACTGCGAACGCAAGTCTTCTAGACCTTCGTGCTCGACTGGCGCGGCTGATGTCGGCTTTTTCTCTCTAAGAATCGGTCTTGCAGCGCGGTTCCACCAAGTAAGTTCACCGGCCCCAGAAACATCCGGATGACTCGCGAGAATTTGTTCCACCAAACTTGTACCAGAGCGCGGCATTCCGAGCACAAAGATGGGTTGCGGAAACCCGCCATCATCCTGCAAAGGCGTCAACGGTTCGGTGAAATGCGCCTTGAGATTTGCAAGGAGGGCTGCTTCGTGTCCCCCTTCGTCGGGTTGCTCGCGTCGGAGAAGTGTGTTGCCGAACTTTAACGCCTTGACGGTTTTTTCCGGCTCACCACGCGCTTCATAGGCGGCCGACAAAGCCAAGGCCAGTCTTCCTTGCTCTTGCTGGGGCAGTGTCTTTGCACGGAACAGCGCTTCCATTTGTCGAAGCTTACTTTGGTCTATGAGCTTATCTACATTCACTTGTGTCGCAAGAAGCAGGTGCCTTGCATCGCCCGGATGACGCCGCAAGCCAACTTCAAGCGCCGCCTCCGCTTGCTGCAACCGTCCAGCCAGACGCGACGCCGAAACGTAGGCGCGCAGCGCGCTGGGATCCTTGGGGTTGTCGTCTGCAACAGACTTCAGGATCTCTAGCCCCTCTTCTACCTCTCCGCCTGCCACAAGAGCGCTTCCCAGGTTTCGGCGATGCGAGACCGAATTCGGCTCTATTGCATGAGCTTGCCGGCAACAGGCTATCGCCGCCGCGTGTTCATGGAGCTTGCTGTGGATACTGGCCATCAAAGCCTGCAACTCAGCATGGTTGGGATTTTTCTTGATCAGACCTTGCGTGATTTCCTTTGCAAGAAACATCTTACCCACGCGGGTTGACGCGATAGCCTTGAACAAATTCTCATGAAATGCTCGTTCGCCTTTGGGTGCTCCGTACAAGCGCAAGAGCGCGTCAAGGGCGTTGCGATTGCCCGGAAACACACCGAGCATTGCCAAGTAAGCGTTGATTGCCTGATGTTTCTTTCCGGCCTTTTCCAAGGCTTTCGCACGCCTCAAGTGCTCTGCGACTTTGCTCATCGTCCAACCATTCGCTGCCCAGCGCATTTATCGTTGAGACGATTCAACTTTGCAATCGTCAGCAAATCTCGCAAAAGACATGCATGTTTATATCGGTCTTGGACATCTTTAAGGTCGGAATCGGACCCTCTTCCAGCCACACCATGGGCCCGATGGTCGCTGCCGCACGGTTCCTCGAGAACCTTCGCGCATCTCCGTTTTCGGCTGCAGGAGTTCGCGCCAGGCTTTATGGATCCCTTGCGCACACGGGCCGAGGTCATTCGACGGACAGGGCGGTCATCCTCGGGCTCGCGGGCTTTGAGCCGGCGACCTATAACCCTGATGCAGCGGAACGAGCTTTGAAGGAGATTGCAGAAACAAAAATGCTCCAGCCCGACGGTCTTGTCGCACTCCAGTTCGATCCCTCGGCAGACCTTGTTTTTGATTTTGGCGCTCCGCTTCCGGGCCATGCCAACGGATTGATCTTAGAAGCATGTGACACCCAAGGCGACGTCATTCTGGCAGAAACCTACTACTCTATCGGCGGTGGCTTTGTCTTGACTGAGGCCGAACTCGCTCAATCCGACAAAACGGCGGCAGAGCCAAGTGGCACACCCTACCCATTTCAAAGCGCCAACGAGATGCTTGAGATGGCGCGTGAAAGCGGAAAATCAATTGCGGAAATGAAACGGGCCAACGAACTCTTCGCCCATTCTCAGGCAACACTGGACACCGGTATCCGGCGCGTCTGGGACGTCATGAAGCAATGTATGGATCGCGGTCTCGAAACTGGAGGCATTTTGCCCGGTGGGCTCAATGTCAAACGCCGTGCGCCGAAGATCCGGAAGGCGCTGGAGGCTGAGCGCGGAATGAACCTGACAGCGCCACATGTCGTCAATGACTGGATCAGCGTCTATGCGATGGCGGTGAACGAGGAAAATGCTGCCGGCGGGCAAGTGGTGACGGCTCCGACAAACGGCGCTGCAGGGGTCGTTCCAGCGGTGATCCGGTACTGGCTGGATCATGTTCCCGGCGCATCGCCAGCCAAGGTCGATGACTTTCTTCTGACCGCTGCGGCCATCGGCGGTGTCATCAAGCATAATGCGTCTATCTCGGGCGCGGAATGCGGGTGTCAGGCCGAGGTCGGTTCGGCTTCGGCAATGGCCGCTGCTGGGTTGGCTGCAGTGTTGGGAGGTACCCCAATGCAGATCGAGAATGCCGCGGAGATTGCATTGGAACACCACCTTGGGATGACATGTGACCCAGTCAAAGGGCTGGTTCAGGTACCGTGTATCGAACGCAACGGTTTGGGTGCCATCAAGGCGGTGTCGGCAGCCTCCTTGGCGTTGCGCGGGGACGGGACACACTTCGTGCCGCTTGATTCCGCAATCGAAACGATGCGTCAGGTCGGTGAAGACATGAGCGAGAAGTACAAGGAAACAGCGTTGGGTGGTCTGGCGGTCAATGTTCCAAACTGCTGAGCGCGGCAATCGCTGCGTGCAGGTTTTCTCGGGGTAGAATAACCAGCATGCCGTGGCGGTCGAACTCTAGTGCGACGCGCTCATCCGACGCCTCGTTGGATGTGCCGAAACGCGAACATGGTGCAAATTCCAAACCTTCAATCGGCCATCGCAATCCTTCTGAACGCCCCGTGACCCGTGCCATCGGAAAGAGAGAGACACGGGTTCCGGGATCAAGGTCCAGCACGATGCTGGGCGGGGCCGCGAAAACGATGTCGCGCTCACCAATCACAATGCACGGGCTAAAGGCTGGGTTGATCATGGACGAGTAAACAGCCAATTCGTGATCGATGCGAGCGCCGGTAAACCCAATCGCCAGAACATATGGCGCACGGATCCCATTCATTGCCTTTTGAAAATCGGTGTTGTTCTGATCCGCGATTTGGTGCAATCGCTCCGCGGGAATGGCATCTCGCGCTGCGCGCTCAAGCGAATCAAAGTCACCTATGACCGCAAGCGGAATATGGCCTTCTGCGACCGCTGCATTGGCCCCCCCATCGGCAGCGACAAGATTTGGTGCTAATCTTAAGGCTTCGTTAAGGATTTCGGCGCCGAAATAGCCCCCTCCCACCAAGGTTACCGGCGATTTCACATCAACAATCATTGGCTTTTGCGCAAGATTTGCGTCCAACTAAGGAATTTGTCACATTTCGGTCCCAAAAAAATCGCACGAATTGCGCGGTTCTATATCTAAGTGGGTCCCAGAAGTTGGTAAACACAGTGTTGCTGGATCGGGGGAGAAGGCGAAAGACTGATGGTCGGAGAGAATAACAAGATTCTCACAGTGTCCTATGGGACATTCAGTTGTACCCTGGAAGGGTTCGACGACCCATTCTCGACGATGCGTGGCATCGCCGAGTACTTCCGCGATCTTGCCGCTGATGACCGGTACTTTGGCGCTGAACCACCGACACCAGATGTCGAGATGCTTCAGAAGATTGCCGAGAAAGAAGTTCAGAACCGCGTTGAGAAGAAAATCAACGATGGTGGCGTGATCCTGCGTCAGGTCGCCGATGGGACTGTTACCGCCGAGCCCGCCGAAGATGCCAAGGAGGCATCCAACGTCCCTTTTACGTCGAGCGATGCATCAACTGATAGCATCGCTGAGGCCGCCGATGCGGTCGAAGAGGTCGTCGCTGACGAAACGCCGCTAGAGGACGAGGCGTTCGACGAAGTCGCGGAGGCTGTTGAAGATCACGCCGATGACGCGAGCGACGAGGAAACGTTTGAAATCGAGGACGAGGTCGAAGCGTCTGACGAAACGAACACCGAAGCGACGCAAGACGAAGACACTTCCGAGCAAGAAGACGCTGTAGAAGACGTCTTTGCCGATGACGCGCGCGTTGAAGAAGACGACGCTCAAGAGGACGTCGCTGAAGAAGTCGCTGAAGAACCTGAGAGCGAAGTTGCTTTCGAGACCACTGAAGACAGCGAACCTGAAGTGACCGAGGTGACCGAAGAGGTATCTTCGCAATCCACACGCGTTGTTTCGACCCCGCTTGAGATTTTCACGGAGCGGCTTGAAAGCATCACGGCAGACACCGCACCAGAAGAGCCCGAAGAAACCGCGGACTTTGAGGAAACGGTCGAGGCTGCAGAAGTTGACGTTGAAGAACCTGTCGCAGCTGACACGAGCTTTGAAGACAAGCTGGCACGCATTCAGGCCGCCGTGGCCGCGACGCCGGACTTCGATGACGAATTTGAAGCCGAAGCCGAACCCATCGCAGAGATGGATGACGTTTCAAACGAAGCGCCAATGGCGTTCGGCGAAGACGCACCTGAGGCCGATGAGGCAGTTGAAGAAGAAGTCGCCGCAGCCTTTGACATGGATGTGTCTGACGAGAACGAGTTTTCCTCGGAGGCCGACGCTCCGTCCGTTCCAGAGGGCTACGAGGTGGCCGCGGAAGTTGTTACGCTAAAGCGCGACGACCTGGTTTCGGACACCGTCGAAACGGATGAAGCCGAGGCGACCGACGCAGACGATGCGGTGAGCGAAGATGACATCCGCGAGGTTCTGGGTGACACGTCGCTGTCGGACGAAGACGAACAGGATCTCGCTGCAACGCTCGCACGGATTGAAGAAGCCGAGGTAGAGGAAGCGGTTGAAGAGGCCACTGCTGAAGTCGCGGCTGAAGAAGCTGCACGCGTTGAACGGACCCGCCCGATTTCGCGCCCGCTCGATGAACGTGACGAAAACGAAGGTGTCAGCCGGCTTCTGGAAGAGGCCGATCATCAGTTCCAGGACGATGAATCCAGCCGCCGCCGCTCGGCCATCGCGCATTTGAAGGCGGCTGTTGCTGCAACGAAGGCAGACGACCTGATCCGTGCCTTCAAAGGTGGCGGTGCAGCAGACGAAGAAGAGCAAAGCGCCTATCGCGAAGACCTCAATCGTGTTGTGAAACCGCAAAGCAGCGAAGACCTCGCGGCGAAAGCTGCCGAAGAGGCAGCAGTTGAAGCTGAGGAAGAAGACGCGTCGGCACCCGACGAACCCGCTCTGGAATCCGAGCGTCCAGCGTCTATCGAAGACCAGCCAGCGCCGCTGATGCTGGTGTCCGAGCAACGCGTGGATGGCGACGAGCCTTCCGTTGATGGTGCCTCGATCCGCCCCAAGCGGATCATGGCAGATGACGAAGTCGAAGCGCCCAAAGACACCGGCTTTGTTGCTTTTGCTGAAGACATGGGTGCCAAGGACCTGCCCGAACTTCTCGAAGCAGCGGCAGCCTATGCGGCCTTCGTCGAGAATGAACCGCACTTCTCGCGCCCCCAGCTGATGCGCAGGGTCGAGAAAAGCCATCTTGCTGAAGATTTCTCGCGCGAGGCGGGCTTGAGGACGTTTGGCCAGCTTCTCCGCCAGGGTCGTTTGCAAAAGCTGAAACGCGGTCAGTTCACGGTGTCCTCGGACAGCCGGTTCAACCCCGAAAGCCGCATCGCCGGCGAGTAAATGAAAGCGGCCCACGGGCCGCTTTTTCTTTGGCCGTGATACCGCTTGCTCGCTGGTACACGCGCAGCACCCGTGGCATCCTTTTGCGGCGCAGCCTGCGCCAACGTCAAAGGACCCCTCCATGAGCCGCTTTTCTGCAATCGAAACAGTCACCCAATACTTCGATAGCGGACAGTTCCAAAGTGACCTCGGTGCATTGGTGGCCATTCCAAGCGAAAGCCAAACCCGGGAGCAGGCGGCAGAGCTTGATCGCTATCTTGGCGAGGGCGTTGTGCCCAGGCTTGAGGGCATGAGGTTCGACTGCAAAATCTACCCTAACCCCGAAGCGGGGGCGGGCCCGATACTGGTTGCGACCCGTATCGAAGCCGAGCACTTGCCGACGATCCTGTCTTATGGCCATGGCGATGTCATCCGCGCCCAGACCGAGCAGTGGCGCGACGGTTTGCATCCCTTCAAGCTGGTCGAAGAGGGCGACAAGCTTTACGGGCGCGGCACGGCGGACAACAAGGCGCAGCACCTGATCAATATCTCAGCCATGGACGCAGTTCTGAAGACACGCGGTACGCTCGGGTTCAATTGCCACCTCGTGATCGAAACCGGCGAAGAGATGGGGTCACCCGGACTCGCGGCGTTTTTTTCAGCGAACAGAGAAGCGTTGAGCGCCGACGTCCTCATCGCCTCGGATGGCCCACGCCTTCAGCCCGAAACGCCGACGATTTTCATGGGATCCCGGGGCGGCATCAGTTTCGACCTGATCGTCGATTTGCGTGAGGGGGCGCATCATTCGGGCAACTGGGGCGGCCTTCTTGCTGATCCTGCGATGATCCTTGCCCAAGCGCTGGCCACGATCACCGACGTGCGCGGTCAGATCCGCATTCCGGAATGGCGGCCCACCAGCCTGACCAACAGTGTGCGCGACGCGCTTGCCGGTTTGCCAATTGAAGGCGGCGAGGGTCCGTCCATCGACGCGGACTGGGGCGAAGAAAGCCTGACCCCTGCCGAGCGTGTCTTTGGCTGGAACAGTTTCGCCGTTCTGGCCATGACCAGCGGCGTGCCCGACGCGCC
>CAZWZG010000025.1:0-13833 GCA_964638245.1 uncultured Rhodobacterales bacterium | reverse complement strand
TTGGCTGGAACAGTTTCGCCGTTCTGGCCATGACCAGCGGCGTGCCCGACGCGCCAGTCAACGCAATCTCTCCAACCGCCCGCGCAGCTTGTCAGCTGCGCTATGTCGTGGGCACCGATCCCGATGACATCCTGCCGGCCTTGCGCCGACACCTCGATGCCGAGGGGTTTGGCGACGTCGAGATCGTACCTCACAAACGCGGTTTCTTCACCGCAACGCGGCTGGCGCCGGACCATCCTTGGGTGCGCTTTGTGGCGCAATCGATTGAAATGACGTCAGGAAAACCACCCCATATCCTGCCGAACCTAGCGGGGTCCCTGCCCAACGATACGTTCGCGGATGTGCTTGGCCTGCCCACGGTCTGGATCCCGCATTCCTATCGTGGATGTTCACAGCATGCGCCCAATGAGCATGTTCTGAAGCCGATCTGCCGGGATGCGCTTCGTTTGATGGCCGGTGTATTCTGGGACATCGGAGAGTCCGGTGGACCAAAGGAACTGCGTTAGTCTGACGGTTTTTCGGCGTCGGGATCTTCTTTGCCGACGCCCTTGAAAACGGCCTTCAAGGGAAGCGCCCAGAGGATACCCAATCCGACATAAATCGCCAATTCGACCAGAAAGCTCGGCCGCTCGATCTTGTTCATGATCGTCACGGCCACGACGATATAGGCGGGCAAAGCCACCACGAGGACGAAAAGCGAAAGCCGTTTGCGGGCTTTGTAGGAAAGGGCCATGGGTCAGTCCTGGAAAGGATCCGTTACAAGTATCGTGTCGTCGCGTTCTGGTGATGTGGAAAGTAGGGCCACAGGGCAGCCAATCAACTCTTCCACGCGACGGACGTACTTGATCGCCCCGGCGGGCAGATCAGCCCAGCTTCGAGCGCCTTCCGTCGAGGCGCTCCAGCCTTCCATTTCTTCATAGACTGGCGTGCAGCGCGCCTGTTCGTCGGCGGCGGTGGGAAGGTAGTCCAGCGTTTTGCCGTCCAACTCGTAGCCGACACAGATTTTCAGCCGTTCAAACCCGTCGAGCACGTCCAGCTTGGTCAGGGCGATGCCTTTGACACCAGAGACGGCACAGGTTTGACGCACCAAGGCGGCGTCAAACCAGCCACAGCGGCGCTTACGGCCTGTGGTCGTGCCAAACTCATGGCCCCTCGTGCCAAGGCGTTCGCCATCGTCATCGTGCAATTCGGTCGGAAACGGGCCTTCACCGACGCGGGTCGTGTAGGCTTTGACGATCCCGAGCACGAAATCGATCGAACCGGGACCAACGCCAGTCCCAGTCGCGGCTTGGGCCGCGATCACGTTCGACGAGGTCACAAACGGATACGTCCCGAAATCGATGTCCAGCAGCGCTCCTTGTGCGCCTTCGAACAGGATACGTTTGCCCGCCTTGCGCGCCTCCGTCATGACCTTCCACACGGGGGCGGCGTATTGCAGGATTTGCGGCGCGATCTCATTCAGTTTTGCGATCAGACCGTCCCGATCAATGGGTTCAAGTCCCAACCCCGCTCGCAAAGCATTGTGGTGCACCAACGCGCGGTCCACGCGACGCTCCAGCGTCGCCGCATCCGCCAGATCGGCCACTCGGATTACTCTGCGTCCCACCTTGTCCTCGTAGGCTGGCCCAATGCCGCGGCCCGTGGTCCCGATCTTGGCGACCGAGTTCTGCGCTTCTCGCGCACGATCAAGCTCGCCATGGAACGGCAGGATGAGTGGCGTGTTTTCGGCAATCATCAAGGTCTTGGGCGTGATCTCGACGCCCTGCCCCTGGATTTCAGCGATCTCTTTGAGAAGGTGCCATGGATCAAGGACGACGCCGTTGCCAATGACCGAAAGCTTGCCGCCGCGCACGACTCCCGAGGGCAAAGCGTGCAGCTTGTAGACGGTTCCGTCGATGACCAACGTGTGGCCTGCGTTGTGTCCACCCTGAAAGCGGGCCACGATGTCCGAGCGTTCGCTCAGCCAATCAACGATCTTGCCTTTCCCCTCGTCGCCCCATTGGGCGCCGACCACCACGACGTTTGCCATTCCTGCCTCGCTTGCGCGTTGAACCCGCGCGGTCTTACATCGCGCCGCCCCAAGAGAAAAGGCGCAAACCGGGGTCCGTCCCTTGCCCGCAAGAGGCGCAGCCGATAGGACGGAGCCAGGTATTAACGGCGACCCCAAAAGGATGGTTCACATGGCCGAGTCCCCCGAATTTCATGATCGAATGCTTTCTCTTGGCCTTGGCCGCGTCAGCGAGGCCGCCGCACTGGCCTCGGCAGACCTCATCGGGCGCGGGGACGAAAAAGCGGCCGATCAGGCGGCGGTCGACGCCATGCGCACACAGTTGAACAAGCTCGACATTCAAGGCGTTGTCGTGATCGGTGAAGGCGAGCGCGACGAGGCGCCTATGCTTTATATCGGCGAAGAAGTCGGTTCGGGAACTGGCCCACAGGTGGATATCGCGCTGGATCCGCTCGAGGGCACGACACTGACGGCCAAGGATATGCCAAACGCGCTCGCCGTGATCGCGATGGGGCCGCGGGGCACGATGCTGCACGCGCCAGACGTCTACATGGAGAAGCTTGCGATCGGCCCCGGTTTTCGCACCGGCGTTGTCACGCTCGATATGAGCCCGGCCGAGCGCGTCTCGGCACTCGCGTCGGCAAAAGGCTGTTCGACCAACGATATCACCGTCTGTGTTCTCGAACGCCCCCGCCACGAAGACATGATCGAGGAAATCCGCACCACCGGCGCTGCGATCCGGTTGATCACCGATGGCGATGTCGCTGGGATCATCCACTGCGCGGAAGCCGCCAAGACCGGTATCGACATGTACATGGGCTCCGGGGGTGCACCCGAAGGCGTTCTCGCCGCAGCGGCGCTGAAGTGCATGGGTGGGCAAATCTACGGCAAGCTTTTGTTCCGCAATGGCGATGAAGAGGCGCGCGCGAAGAAGGCAGGGATCACGAACCTGAACCGTGTCTATACCCGCGATGATATGTGCACAGGCGATGTGATCTTTGCCGCGACGGGCGTGACCGACGGCTCGATCCTTCCAGGCATCAAGCGCGAGGTTGGCTATCTGACGGCGGAAACCATGCTGATGCGCTCAAAAACCGGCTCGGTGCGCCGGATGAGCTATCGCAACCCTGTCTGAACAACGGGCATTTCTGGGTGTCGAAACCTCGCTCGGAAACCGACGATGGGTCGGACCCAATGCCGCGACCGAACGCGCAGCCGAAACGATCCAGCAGCGCACTGGGCAGTCGCCCGCGGTGGCGGCGATCCTGGCCCGCCTTGGCGTCGCCCCGGACGATGTCGAAGCCTATCTCAATCCAAAACTCCGCGATCTTCTCCCCGATCCGATGCAGCTCAAGGACATGGATGCGGCGGCCGAGCGTGTACTTGCAGCGGTCAAACAACGCGAAAAGATCGCCGTCTTTGCCGACTATGATGTCGATGGCGGGACCAGCGCGGCCTTGATGATCCGCTGGCTCCGCGCGGTTGGTCATGACGCAAGCCTCTATGTCCCCGACCGCATCGAAGAGGGCTACGGCCCAAACGCGGAAGCGATGGCAGCGCTTTCCGCGTCGCATTCGCTGATCATTTGTGTGGATTGCGGCACGCTAGGGCATGAGGCCTTTGCAAATGCGGGCGCCGATATCATCGTGCTCGACCACCACCTCAGCGGCGAAACCCTGCCCCCTGCCGTCGCAGTCGTGAACCCGAACCGGGCCGACGAAGACGGCCAACTTGGGCATCTGGCGGCTGCCACGGTGGTGTTCTTACTCCTCGTGGAACTCGAACGCAGGCGACGCGGGACCGGGAAAGCCGTCGACCTTATGGCCTTACTCGACCTCGTGGCGCTTGCAACGGTTGCCGATGTCGCCCCGTTGCGCGGCGTGAACCGCGCATTGGTACGGCAAGGACTTGCGGTGATGGCGCGACGGACGCGAACGGGCCTTGTCGCCTTGTCCGACATTGCACGCTTGGACAAAGCACCGACGACCTATCATTTGGGCTATGTCTTTGGCCCGCGCATCAACGCGGGCGGCAGGATTGGACAGGCCGACCTTGGCGCGCGTCTTCTAACGACGGACGATCCACACGAAGCCACGGCGATTGCGGCCAAGCTTGATGAACTGAACACAGAGCGGCGCGAGACCGAAGCCGCCGTGCGCGCAGCGGCGTTGGCCTTTGCTGACGAACGTCCGGCCGGGGCAGTTGCTTGGGCCGCTGGTGCGGGCTGGCACCCCGGGGTTGTCGGCATTGTCGCGTCGCGTCTGAAAGAGCACTCGGGGCGACCATCCTTTGTCATTGGTGTCGAGAACGGCGTCGGCAAAGGGTCGGGACGGTCCATTCCGGGCGTCGACCTTGGCTCGATCGTGCAACGACTGGTCGCCGAAGACCTCTTGATGGCAGGGGGTGGTCACAAAATGGCCGCGGGCCTGACAGTGGCCGAAGATAAACTCGAGGCCGCGATGGCCCGGCTCGACGAACTGGTCGCGCGTCAGGCCCCGGTGCTGGATGGGCCAAAGGACATGCGGATCGATGCAATGCTGATGCCAGGGGGCGCAACTCCGGACTTGGTCGATTCGCTGGAAACCGCTGGCCCGTTTGGCCAAGCCGCCCCTTCGCCGCGATTCGCTTTGCCGGGTGTTCGCATCGGATTTGCCAAGCCGGTCGGAACGGATCACCTGAAACTGACACTGCGCGGCGAAGACGGGGCCACCTTGGATGCCATCGCTTTCGGGGCCGTGCCCACCCCAATGGGTCAAGCGCTTTTGAGCCACGGCGGCGCACAGTTCCACGTCGCGGGACGCCTCGACATCAACGACTGGGGCGGTCGGCGAAAGGCGCAATTGATCCTCGAAGATGCCGCCCAAAGCGGATGAAAAATCCCCTTGCCAGCGTCCATCGCTTTGCCTAGATAAGCTCGACCAAAGCGTGGCCCGTTCGTCTATCGGTTAGGACGCCAGGTTTTCAACCTGGAA
This sequence comes from uncultured Rhodobacterales bacterium, assembly GCA_964638245.1. Taxonomy (GTDB): domain Bacteria; phylum Pseudomonadota; class Alphaproteobacteria; order Rhodobacterales; family Rhodobacteraceae; genus CAZWZG01. Next base: position 8,853 of record CAZWZG010000025.1, on the reverse strand, counting down.
AGAGGGGTTCGATTCCCCTACGGGCTGCCACTTTTCCCTCTAAACTAGATTTATGGGTTTGATCGCCACCCAACTTGTTCCGCTGCATCGCGAAAGACCCTAAAGCCTGACCCAAGCCGCGTTTCGGCTTGAACTTCTGACGCAGGCATCGACGAACTCGACACCTTTCAAACCATCGCTCACTGTCGGGTAGATGACCTCGGTGCCTGGCGCCTTGCCAGCGCGCTTAGCCCGTATCGCCTCTGCCGCCTCTGAATAGATATTCGCAAAGCCTTCTAAATACCCTTCTGGGTGGCCCGGCGGCGTTCGACTGACCCGCCCGGCCGCTTGACCTGATCCGGCACCGCCCCGTGTGATCAAGCGTTTGGGTTCCCCAAATGGCGTGAACCAGAGGTAATTCGGATCCTCTTGCGCCCACTCAAGCCCGCCTTTCTCGCCATAAATCCGGATGCGCAGGGCGTTTTCGTTGCCTGGCGCCACCTGACTGCACCACAACATGCCCTTCGCCCCACCATCAAAGCGCAGCATCACGTGGCCATTATCGTCCACTTGCCGCCCCGGCACGAACGCGTCGAGATCGGCGGCAAGTTCAGTGGCCGTCAGCCCCGTAACAAAGCAGGCAAGGTTGTAGGCATGGGTGCCAATGTCGCCTGTGGAGCCGCCTGCGCCGGAGCGCGCTGGGTCGGTGCGCCATTCGGCTTGCTTGAAGTCCTGTTCGACCGTCAGCCAGTCCTGCGGGTATTCGACTTGGACCACGCGGACCTTTCCAATCTCGCCCGCCGCGATCATCTCACGCGCTTGGCGCACCATTGGATAGCCGGTGTAGTTGTGGGTCAGGATGAACAGCGCATCCGAGGCTTCAGCAGCCTTCACGAGTTTCTTGGCATCGCTCAAGGTCGAGGTCAGCGGCTTGTCGCAAATGACGTGAATGCCGCGCTTCAGAAACTCCCGCGCAGCGGCATAATGGACGTGGTTCGGGGTGACGATTGAGACCGCCTCGATACCGGTCTTCAGGCGTGCTTCGCGGATCGCCATGGATTTGAAATCGTCATAGATCCGCGGGAGGCCTAAGGCCGCCCCGCTGGCCTGCGACTTTTCCGGTGTCGAAGACAGTGCGCCCGCGACCAATTCGAAATGATCGTCAATGCGGCTTGCGATCCTGTGAACAGCTCCGATGAACGCGTCATTGCCGCCGCCCACCATGCCCAGTCTGATACGCTCTGCCATCAGTCGATCCCCAGCATTTTTCGATTGCCCGCCTCGTCCGTGCCGCCATCGGCAAAATCGTCAAATGCGACTTCTGTGGGACGGATTATGTGATCGCGCACGAAAGCCGCGCCTTCACGGGCTCCGTCTTCGGGGTGCTTGATCGCGCATTCCCATTCGACGACGGCCCAGCCGTCAAATCCGATCGCCGTCAGTTTTGAAAAGATCGCGCCAAAATCAACCTGCCCGTCGCCGAGCGAGCGGAACCGCCCTGCCCGGTCGACCCAGCTTTGATAGCCCGAATAGACGCCCTGGCGTCCGGTCGGATTGAACTCGGCGTCCTTGACATGGAACATCCGGATCCGGTCGGCATAAATGTCGATATTGTCCAAATAGTCCAAGCACTGCAGGACGTAGTGGGACGGATCATAGAGCATGCAGGCCCGAGCATGGTTGCCGGTGCGCTCTAGGAACATCTCATAGGTGACCCCGTCATGGAGGTCCTCGCCCGGATGGATTTCGTAACAGACATCCACGCCGCACTCCTCGGCGTGATCCAGAATCGGCTTCCAGCGCGCCGCCAACTCGTCAAAGGCCGTCTCGATCAGCCCAGCAGGGCGTTGCGGCCACGGGTAGACATAGGGCCATGCCAAAGCGCCTGAGAAGGTGGCATGGGCGCCGATGCCCATGTTCTTAGACGCCGAAAGCGCCTTTTTGACCTGATCGACGGCCCACTCCTGACGGGCCTTGGGATTTCCGCGCACCTCTGGCGCCGCGAAGCCGTCAAAGGCTTCGTCGTATGCGGGATGGACGGCGACAAGCTGCCCTTGAAGGTGGGTGGAAAGCTCGGTCACTTCGACACCATTGGCCGACGCGATGCCCTTGAACTCGTCGCAGTAATCCTTGCTTTCGGCCGCTTTGGCGAGGTCGATCAGGCGGTCATCCCAACTTGGGACCTGCACGCCGACATACCCGCAATCGGCGGCCCATTTGGTTATCGCATCCCATGAATTGAACGGAGCATCATCTCCGGCGAACTGCGCCAAGAACAGCGCGGGTCCCTTAATCTGTTTCATCGCATCCTCCCTAAAAATGCTCACTTCATGGATGGTAGGTTTTCCCGGATCACGATTTCGATCCGAATGCTTTCCTGGCTTTTGATCACTGGCGTGCGGTCGCATTTCGCGCGCAAGACACGCAGTGCGCTACGGGCAAGGTGGCCGGTGTTTTGCGTGATCACAGCGTCAATTACACCCGCACGCAAAAGCGCTGCGGAATTCTCGGTTAGCTCATGATCGATCAGAATCGGGCGATGCGGCAGGCCCGCGGCGGCAATGGCACGCGCAATGCCGTGCACGCTGGCCCCCACTGAATAAATCCCAATCGCATCCGGGTTCTGTTGGAGCGCGCGCAGTGTAACCTTTTCGGTATGTGCCGGGTCCTCTTGGCCTTCGACACTGGGCAAGGGCTCAAGATGCGGGAAATCCGCGCCGACAACCTGATCAAAGCCATGGCGCCTCTCGATCATATCCCTTGATTGCTTGTTGGTGATGACCACGACGACCTTGCCCCGCTGTCCTCCCGTAAAACGACCAAGGAGCGTTCCCGCCGTGCGCCCCGCCGCGACGTTGTCGATCCCGACGAAGTGGTCACGGTCGGAGTTGGGCTGATCCGAAACAAGCGAGACGACCGGAATGCCGCGCTTGCGCAAATCGGCAATCGCGTCCCGGACCAATGGCGTTTCCTTGGCCATGATCGCAAGGCCATCGACTTCGTCGGGGTCCAGTTCGCTCAGTGTTGCTGCCAATTGCGTGTGGTCGTGGTTGGGAACCCGTATCGTACGCACTTCAGTCCGGTTTTGCGGTGCGTTGTGAATGATTTCGGCAATCCCCTGCTCGAGGCTTGCCAAAAACTGACCCTTCCAGTCCGGCAGCACGAAAACGAACCGATAGGTCTTCTGCCGCGCCAAGTTGGCCGCCGCCGTGTCGCGGACGTAGCCAAGCTGGTCTATCGCCTCTTGCACCTTCTTGATCGTGACCGAACGCACGCCGGGGCGTTCGTTCAGCACGCGATCCACAGTCGCCAGGCTCACTCCCGCCACACGGGCAATGTCATTGACCGTTGGTTTGGCGACGACTGTGAGGCGCGGTTTTGACAGTTTAGTTCACCATTTCCTTTGCAAGCGCATCAAACAGTAGGGCGACGGCTTCTGCGCCCGGATCGTTGTGACCCCTCAGATTGTCTTCGGGCACATAAGCGGCGCGACCCGCTTTAGCACGATGGATCGCGGCGGTGCTGTTCGCACCCTTTCGTGCTGCTGCGGCAGCGGCGGCAATACCGCTTGGCAACGCATCCAGCGCCGGGGCGAGAGCGTCAATCATGGTTCTATCGCCCACCGAAGCGCCACCGACCTGACTGACACGATCCAGCCCATCGACCAGCGCCTTTTGGACCGACGCACCATTCGCGCACGCGTCCCCCGCAGCGTTGAAATAGATGGCCAGGATCACGCCGGATGATCCACCCATGGTCTGGCTCAACTCGTTGCCAAGCGCGGGGAAAAGTTGGGTTAGATCGGCCAACGGCATCCGGTCGAGGCTGGACTTGAGAGCGCGCGCGGCAGTCGCCAGCGTGCTTCCGGTGTCACCATCGCCGGACTTTGCATCAAGCGTGTTCAATGCTGCCTCTGACGAAATCAGAAGGTCTGCCACCTTTTCGATGATCTCCCGCGTGCGAGGGTTATCGGACGGGATCGGCTCGATGGGCGTCAAGCCGTCGGGCAACCCGACGACCGGTGGTTCGACCACCTCCATCATCCCGGGCCAAGCGGGCATCGAAACTGGTGCGCTCAGCGCCGTCATCTCGGCAGGTGTCGCTTGCATGATCGAGACCGAGAACCCGTGCATATCAAGCGACGTCATCAGTGGCGCGGGCCCGATCACATGTCCAACAAGGCCGGATTGCGTGAGTGCATGGGTCAAGACTGACATCTCGAGCGGCGTGGTCGAACCAAGGTTGTTCACCACGGCAACGGTGTTCTCGCCTGCGTGATCCCGCAAGAGATCGACCACGGTGCCCATTGCCCCCATCGCGGTTGAAAAATCGACCTGCTGCACACCCGGCTCGCCATGGATGCCAAGCCCAAGCTCGGCCTTGCCCGCTCCGATGCGATCCTCTTTGGCGGATCCCGGAATGGTGCAGGTATCAAGGCTCATCCCGATCGAGGCGACCTTGCCGATCACCGATTGAGCTGCAGCGGTCACCGTCGTCAGATCAGCCCCGTTTTCAGCCATCGCACCTGCGATCTTGTGCACGAGCAAAGTGCCTGCGACGCCGCGCGGTTGCGGCAGGTCCGGAAGCGCGATGTCATCGTCCACCACGACCATCTCGACCTTGCGTCCAAGGGCACGCGCCCGCTCGGCGGCGAGTCCGAAGTTCAGCCGGTCGCCCGTGTAGTTCTTGACGACCAAAAGACAGCCCGCATCCCCTGTCACCGCAAGAATCCCGGCAAGCACCGCCTCGACCGACGGTGACGCAAAAACCTCGCCGCAGACCGCCGCGGTCAACATCCCCTTGCCGACAAACCCGGCATGGGCGGGTTCGTGGCCCGAGCCTCCACCCGACACCAGTGCAACCTTCGATTTGTCCCAGTCCGATCGGAACACCACCTTGATATGCGGATACCCGTCAAGACGCGAAAGCGCGCCGCCCGACCCGGCCAAGAGCCCGTCGATGGCCTCGGTGACGAGATCCTCTTTGGCGTTGATAAACTGTGCCATGGTGGTCCTCCCTTATACGACCCGCGCGCCAGAGGCGTCGAAGTAAAGTGGATTCTGCGGGGTGATTTTAATGGTGGTGTTGGGCGCGTAGTCCGTGTGCGGATCCGTCAGTGTCGTGATCGCGTGGCCCTGAAAATCGAGGTGAAGCCGGGTGTGATCGCCAAGATGTTCAGCCCTCAAGACCGTAGCTTCAGCGCCGTCGCCCTGGCGGATGTTTTCGGGCCGAAGACCGATTTGCGCTCCCTTGTGATCCCCCGGAAAAAGCTTGGCCGGAAGGATGTTGATCCGCGGCGACCCAAGCCGGCTTGCCACGTAAACGCTTGTCGGATCTTCATAAATTTCCTTGGGCGTGCCGTACTGAACAAGACGTCCTTCCTCGAGCACACCGATATGCGTGGCCATCGTCATGGCTTCGATCTGGTCATGGGTCACGTACAAAAGCGTCGATCCAAGGTCGGCCTGAATGCGTTTCAGCTCAACCCGAAGGTCGGCACGCAGCTTGGCATCGAGTGAACTCAGCGGTTCATCCATCAAATAGATCGAGGGGTCCCGCACAAGCGCGCGACCAATCGAAACCCGCTGCATCTCTCCCCCCGAAAGCTCGGTCGCCTTGTTGTCGAGCTTGTGGGGAATCTGGAGCACCTCGGCGATCTTTTTGACCTTTTGGGTGATGACGTCTTCGGGCGTCTTCAGGATGGGTGAGCGCAAGGGAAACGCAAGATTGTCGCGCACGGTCAGGTGCGGATAGAGCGAGTATTGCTGGAACACCATCGCGACGTCGCGCTGCGCAGGCGTGTCGGCGCCGACGTCCCGGCCCCCGATCATGACGGTACCTGCGTCGAGTTTTTCGAGCCCAGAGATCAATCGGAGCGTGGTTGTCTTGCCTGCACCCGTCGGGCCGAGCAGCACCACGAAGGCACCGTCCTCGATAGTCATGGTGATGTCGTGAACAGCCCGGGTTTTGCCGAAGGCCTTGGACACGTTGGAAAGCGAAACTTCAGCCATGGAGCACGCCCTCGTTCAGTTCGGATTTCAGAGCTCGCCCCGATTGGCGGTCGAATAGCGTAACGGTGGCAGGGTCAAACTCCATGCCCACCGTTTCACCAACCTTGGCCGTCTGTGTCGCCGGGACGCGGGCCTTGATGTCACCGCCGGGGGTTTTCAGTGTTACGATCTGGGTCGTGCCAAGGTATTCGGTCGCAAGCACTTCGCCGCGGTAAGCGGCTGCGTCTGACAGTGCGATGTGCTCGGGGCGCACGCCGAACGCCATGTCCCCTTCGAAGGGTTCACGGGCCTGTGGCACGGCAAAACTGGTATCATGCATCGCGATCTCGCCCGACCCCGCCCCTATTTTCCCATGGAATTTCAGGAAGTTCATTGAAGGTGAGCCGATAAAGTCAGCGACAAACATGGTGGCGGGTTTGTCGTAGATTTCCTGAGGCGTTCCGAACTGTTCTACGACCGCGTTGTTCATGACGACGATCTTGTCGCCCATCTGCATGGCTTCGAGTTGATCGTGGGTCACGTAGACCGTCGTCGCGCCCATCCGGTCGTGAAGTGCGCGGAGTTCCTCGGCCATATGCTCGCGAAACTCTGCATCGAGCGCGCCAAGGGGTTCATCCATCATGAAGGCCTTGGGTTCGCGCACGATGGCGCGGCCCAGAGCCACGCGTTGACGGTCGCCGCCCGACAGGCCCCCGACAGGACGATCGAGGATGTTTTCGATCCCGAGGATGCCGGCCACCTCGGCCACCTTGGCTTTGACCTGTGCGCGCGGCATGCCCTGACTGACCAGAGGATAGCTGATGTTCTTGCGAACATTCATATGCGGATAAAGCGCAAACATTTGGAAAACAAAGGCAATATCGCGCTCGGACGGGGGGCGCTGCGAGATCTCTTCGCCATCGAGAAGGATCTCTCCGGAGGTCGGCAATTCGAGGCCTGCGATCATCCTCAAGGTCGTGGTCTTACCGCATCCTGAGGGACCGAGCAGCATGAAGAACTCACCGTCTTCGATGGTGAAGCTCGACTCGCGCACGGCGGTGAAATCACCGAATTCCTTCTTGAGGTCCTTGATGACGATTTGCGCCATTCAGTCGTCCTCCGGGAAATGGCTGACGATGATGAACATCACCGTGCCCACCAGCGTGACGATGAACGAATAGGTGAAGGCCCAGATGACGAAAGGCTGCATCAGCATGAAGACTCCGACGGCGATAATTATGGTGGCCACCATTTCCCAAGGACCGCGGCGGAGGCGCAGAAGGCCGTTGAAAAAGCTACTCATGAACGGCTCCTGAACAGGGCGAACGCAACGTCGGTATCACGTCGGTGTCGCGTCGGTATTGCGTCGGTGCAAATTCGGTGTGGGGTCATTTGCGCACCGCCCCGAATGTGATCCCGCGCAGGAGGTGTTTGCGCAGCAGGATGGTGAAGATCATGACTGGCAGAAGGAAGATCGTGACGCCGGCGGCGATGGCGGGCCAGTCGAGGCCGCCGATGCCAATGATGGTCGGGATGAACGGCGGGGCGGTCTGGGCGTTGGCCGTCGTCAGCAGCACGGCGAAGGCGTATTCGTTCCAGGCAAAGATCAGGCAGAAGATCGCGGTCGACGCGATGCCTGTCGCGGCCTGCGGCAGCACGACTTTGTAGAACGCCTGAAATCGGGTGTAGCCATCGATGAGTGCGGCCTCTTCGTACTCGGTCGGGATGCCATCGATGAAGCTTTTCAGAAGCCAGACCGCCAGCGAGATGTTCACGCCCGTGTAGAGCAGGATCATCCCCAGATGCGTGTCCGAAAGGCCAAGGTTTCGGTACATTAGGAAGATCGGAATCGCGACCGCGATGGGCGGCATCATTCGGGTAGACAGGATGAAGAACAGCAGGTCATCGGCCAGCGGGATCTTGAAGCGGCTAAACGCATAGGCCGCCAGCGTGCCGAGGAAGACGCTGAGGAAAGTCGAGCCAAAGCCGATGATGACAGAGTTGAGGAACCGTTCGCCGAACTTCGAGGGGCCGACGATGACCATGTCGTATTGGCGCACGATTTCATCGGCCCAGTTCTCTGGCGGGTTGGCAGCGAGGAATTCATCGGTTTGGCGAGTTCGGGTCGTGAAGAGGTTCACGTAGCCTTCGAGGGTCGGCTGGAACCCGGCCTCGCTGTCGGAGCCGATGATGTATTTCGGCGGATAGGCGATGGCATCGGACGGGCTTTTGAAGCCGGTAATCGCGATCCAGACGAGCGGGATCATCGTGATCAGCGCGTAGAGGATGACCAGCGTTCCGGCGAACCATTTGACGCGGTTCGAGGGTTCGGTGACGGAGAAGGAGCTCATTGATCGGTCTCCGCAAAGGTGGTGAGGGCTTGCCCGGACCGCCGGGGTGGGCAGATATGCCCGCCCCGAGGGGGGCGGTGCGGGCATGCCCGGTGGTGCCCACCGGGCGGGAGCGTGACTGCATTCATCATCACCGCTCCTTCACTTTGTTGAGGGCTTTGACGTAGATGCTGGCCAAACCGAACACTGTCACGAAAAGGATGATCGCGTAGGCGCTCGCGTAGCCGGTGCGCCATTTTTCGAACGCTTCGCGCTTGAGGTTGATCGAGGTCAGCTCGGTCACCGAACCGGGCCCCCCACCGGTCAACTGCACCACAAGGTCGAACATCTTGAAGTTCTCGATTCCACGGAAAAGCACAGCGAGCATCAGGAACGGCAGCACCATCGGCACGGTGATCGTAAAGAATTGTCGCAGCTTGGATGCCCGGTCGACCTCCGCCGCCTCGTAGATGTAGTCGGGAATACTTCGCAGCCCGGCGAGGCAGATCAGCATCACGAACGGCGTCCACATCCACGTGTCAACGATCACAATC
>CAZWZG010000024.1:0-27009 GCA_964638245.1 uncultured Rhodobacterales bacterium | reverse complement strand
CATGATAGCCGAATCCACCGCCGTCAGCGTGCGATACGTGTCTTCGGAAAAATCCGAGTGGCCCGGCGTGTCCACTAGATTGAACCGATAGTCCCCGAAATCGAACGACATCGCCGAGGCCGACACCGAAATCCCGCGATCTTTCTCCATCGCCATGAAGTCAGATCGCGTCCGGCGTGCTTCACCCTTGGCGCGTACCTGACCGGCCATCTGGATCGCACCGCCATAAAGAAGAAACTTTTCGGTCAGGGTGGTTTTGCCCGCATCTGGGTGCGAGATAATTGCAAAGGTCCGGCGTCGAGCAATCTCGGGCGGCAACTCTGGTTGATTTGAAGCACGGTCCAGCATGCGCGCGATATAAAAGGCCAGCACGCCCACTGCAACGCCTGCTTCTTCTTGTCAGAAATACTCCGGGGTTTGGGGCAGAGCCCCAAGTCGCCCTAGATCAAAGCCAGCGCCGCGTGCGGGAGGTGAAGTGTTGGTAGGGCGCGCCGAACTTCGCTTTCAGGTATGCCTCTTCGCGCAGCACCACGCCAAAATGCAGCACAAGCCAAAGAACGGGGGCGACCACGATCATCCAGCCCGACGAAAACGCAAGCCCCAGCCCGATCAGGAGCTGGATCATCCCAAGATACATCGGGTTTCGCGTGAACCGGTACGGTCCAGTTTCAACGACCACAAGGGCAGGGTGATGCGGGTGGACATGCGTGCCCGAGGTCTTGAACGCCCAAATGCCCGCCAGCCCAAGCGCCGTCGCACCAATCACAAGAGCCGCTCCAAACACGCGCATCCAGACTGGCGCCCCCCCGGTGAACACCTCCCAAGGAACCAGCACTTCAAGCAGCAACGCCGCGCCAAGCGCTGCAACGAACGCCAGCGGTGGCAAAACAAGGATGTCGGGGCGGTCGGCCAAGGGGCGGTCCTCACATTTGGTTCGATATCTCTCATACCGTCGAGGGCCGCTGTCAATGATCGCACGGCGTCACGTTCGCGTGGATGACCTGTAACAGGTCTGTTCGGCGATCAAGGCCGTTGCTAGCAGGCAGAACCACAAGAAAAAGGCCACGACCATGACCGTCGCTCTCGTTACATTCGGCTTTGCTGCCATCATCCTCCTGAGTTTCGTCGTGGCCCCGCGCCAAGCGAGTGTCGAAGGCTTTTTTGGCGGCGCGCGATCGGATGGCGCCGCTCCGGGCCTTTGGACGCTTGTGCTTAGCCAGGTGACAACCTGGATTTTCGCGCGATCCCTGATGAATGCGGCGATCCTTGGCTATTTCTTCGGAATTGCGGGAACGCTCGCCTATGCGGCCTACTACCTGTCCTTTTTGACCGGAGGCTTCATTGTGGCGCGGATCCGCGCCGAGGGCGGGCGGAGTGTTCAGGACATCCTGTCGAGCCGCTTCGGGGCTACAGGAACCACGACATACAACATCGTCATTGCCCTACGGCTTTTGTCCGAAGTGTTCTCCAACCTTCTGGTCGTCGGTCTTATTTTTGCAGCCCTTTTCCCCGCGGCAGGCATCGCGGACACGGTTGCAATTGTGGCCATCGCTCTTTTGGGATTGGCCTATTCTGCGTGGGGCGGTTTGTCGGCATCGTTGCGAAGCGATGTCGTTCAGATGCTGTTTTTTCTGGTGGTCTTCGCTGCCGCGCTGATCGCTTTGTTGACGACGCCGGCGTTCTCGTTTGGCGCAATTCTGACATCAGATGGCACAAGCGGATCGACCAACGGCTGGATCCTTCTTGCCGTCGCAGCGCTCCAGGTCTTTTCCTATCCCGCGCACGACCCGGTCATGATGGACCGCGGGTTTTTGGCCGATGACCGCACGACGCGTAGCAGCTTTAACCTCGCCTTTGTAATCTCGACCGTCTGCATACTTGCCTTTGGTATGTTCGGGATCCAAGCCGCGCTTGTCGGGGCAAGCTACGAAGGGGAGCTGATCGGGACGTGGTCCACGATGTTTCCACCCTGGGTCTGGGTTGCGCTTGTTCTGTCGCTGTTGATTTCGGCGCTTTCCACATTGGATAGCGCGATGGCATCGGCGGCGCGTCTGGCGGTCGAAGAAGTCCGCTTGGCTCCGCGCAGCCTGGCAGGGGGACGTGCGGTAATGGCCGTATTCATGGTCGTAGGCACGGCTCTGACCCTGTTTGGGAATGCGTCGCTTTTTGATGCGGTCGCGGTGTCGGGAACCGCTTCGATGTTCCTTACCCCGGTTCTTGTCGCCACGCTCGTCTGGAAGCGGCAGGTCGCACTTTGGGCGTATGTCGTGGCGTTTTCGGCCGCTATCTTGGGCGCTGCAGCCTATTTCTTGCGGGCCAACGACTGGGTGGCTGCGATCCTTCCGGACGGACACAAATACGTGGCCCTTCTCGCGATCTGTATCGTCGTATTGCTTGTGGGGTTCGCGGCCGTCCTCCTTGGCCTTCGCAGCCCGTCAGCACGCCCCACCGGGGTTGCAGCCGCGGACTAAGGTTGTTACGCGCTTTCCTGACAAAGTTGATCAGGGATTAGGCAGTCGCCTCCGTGGCACAGACAACTTCCAGGCTTGCCGTTCAGAAACTGACCCGGCGGATCGGTGCCCTTGATATCGTCAAGGACGTGGATCTGACGATCGAGGCGGGCCGTCTGACGTGCCTACTGGGGCCTTCGGGTTGCGGCAAATCCACGACATTGCGCATGATCGCAGGGGTAGAGACGCCGGACTCGGGCTCGATCCATGTCGATGGCACCTCGGTCTATGGTCCCGGCGGGTATGTCCCCGCTGAACGGCGCGGCATCGGGCTTATCTTTCAGGATTTCGCGCTGTTCCCGCATCTTTCGGTTGCCGGGAACGTGGCATTCGGGCTTCGCGGGTCAAAGGCAGAAAACGCGCGCCGGGTCGATGCACTTCTTGAACGGGTGCATATGGCGTCGTTCCGCAATGCCATGCCCCATGAACTGTCGGGCGGCGAACAGCAGCGTGTCGCCTTGGCTCGCGCAATCGCCCCCAGTCCCGGTGTCATGCTTATGGACGAGCCGTTTTCGGGTCTCGACAATCGTCTGCGCGATGGAATCCGTGATGACACGCTCGACATCCTCAAGGAAGAAGGGACGGCCGTTCTTCTGGTGACGCACGAGCCCGAGGAAGCGATGCGCATGGCCGACGAGATTGCACTGATGCGCAATGGTCGACTGGTGCAGACGGGCGCGCCCTATAACGTCTACAATACGCCTATCGACAAGGCCGCTGCGGCATTTTTCAGCGACGTCAATGTCATCGAAGGGGTTAGCCGTGGAGCGTTGACCGAAACACCGTTTGGCGCGTTCCTGACCCCGGGTATTGCAGACGGGACCACGGTCGAAATCGGCATCCGCCCACAATATGTCGGGATCGACTTTGGCCGCGCTGAACGCCCCCGCAACACGATCGAAGCGGGCACGCCGGTCAAAGGTATCGTCAAGCGCGCCCGCTACATGGGCAGCGAAAGCCTTGTGGAATTCGATCTGGACGGGATTGATAGAACGTTCCGGGCCACGGTGGGGTCTGTTTTTTTGCCAAAACCGGGCACATCGCTTTGGCTGACGATGCGGCGCGACAAGTGCTTTGTTTTTCCAAAGAAATCGCCTGCGGATCTAAGCTAGGCGGGACCGGTAATCGGCAAGGTTTTTGCCCGGCTCATCCCCAAAGCTTTCAGACAATGGCGCAACCGCCCGGACACGGTCGACCCGCAGTTCCACAAAATCATCGGTTGTTTCGCACCACGCGGTGAGGGACCAGACCCGCCCCCAATAATCCAACTCTAATGGCCGCAACACGCGTTCGGTCTCTTTGCCGTCCAACTCTGCGTAGAGAACGCGCACCTTCTGGGCGGTGCGAATAGCGGCCCGAAGAACTGGCATATGCAAGAAGCCTTGCGCAGCATCGGCGAACGGATAGATGGCAAAACCCCAGCCTTGGGCATCCGCCGCGCGATCCTCGGGCAGGGCGGTATCTATCCGTGCTGCAAGGTCACGCGCCGCGCCCTGAAGTTCGTCATCCCCGGCTTCGGCCACAACGGCCAGACCAAGGTGCAGCGCCTCAAGCTCGGCCATGGTCATGTTGAGCGGGGGCAGGGTGATCGGAGCGGTCATGCGATAGCCTTGCCCGCGATTGCCTTCGACGGGAATACCGGAAGCGACCAGCGTATCCATGTCGCGGTAAACAGTGCGCGCAGACACGTTCAGGCGCTGGGCCAGATCCTCGGCCCGCATCAGGCGGCCACGGCGCATCAGCTTGATCAGTTCCAGAAGCCGGTCTGCACGTTTCATGACGAGGATATGACCGCTCCTGACAGGATAATGTCAAGAAAAGCGCACTTGGGCCGTGAATCCGGCTTTCCAGACTCAGGTCGCCGCCATATCTAAACTTCAGATGCAGATTGAGCCGTGCGGCGGACGCACGGAATATGGAGGATGCAAAATGGGTATCGGACAGCTGGGTGTTCCAGGTCTTATCCTGATTGCCGTTGTGGTTCTGGTCCTTTTTGGCCGGGGCAAGATTTCGTCCATGATGGGCGAAGTTGGCAAGGGCATCACGGCCTTTAAGAAGGGCGTCGAGGACGGCAAGCAAGAGATTGAAGATCAGGCAAGCGAAGCGGCTCGTGACGTCACGCCTGAAGAAGAAGAAAAGAAGTCCTGACAGCAGGTTAGACGGCAATGTTCGACCTCGGGTTCTTCGAGTTTCTTATCGTTTTCATCGTTGCGCTGATCATTCTGGGTCCGCGCGACTTTGCGAACTCATTTCGCTCGGTCGGCAAATGGGTGGGCAAGGCGCGTGGCATGGCCCGTGACTTCCAGCGCGCCATGAACGATGCCGCTGACGATTCTGGGCTCCGCGAAACCGCGTCTTCGCTAAACTCGATCGCCCGCACAGCGTCCAACCCGGCCAAGGCTGGGCTGAATGCGTTGGAGCGGACTGGGGCCAAAATCCTTGACCCTGAAGATCAGAAAGCCTCGGACGAAGCGGTCAAGGATTCGATGAGCAAAGCGGTCAAGGAAAGCGCAAAGAAGAAGGCCGAGGCGGCCGAAGCTGAAGCGGACGCCGCTAAGGCCAAGGCCGAGGAACAAACGGAAGACAAGCCCGCATGAGCCAGGTCGATGAAGCCGACATCGAGGATGACGACGAGCTGGCCGGAAGCTCTGCGCCATTGCTTGAGCACCTGGAAGAGTTGCGCCAACGGCTGATCCGCTGCGTGATCGCGTTCTTCTTGTCGATCATCGTCGTATTCTTTTTCGCCGAGCCGTTCCTGCTTCCCTATCTGCTGGAGCCGATCCGCGAAACGCTGGTGGCCCTTGGGGACCCGAACCCGACGCTGCAGTTCACAGCGCCCACCGAGTATTTCTTTACCTTGATCCGGATCTCGATGGTCTTCGGCCTGATTTTCGCGTTTCCGATCATTGCTCATCAGATTTGGCAGTTCGTCGCACCCGGCCTTTACAAGAATGAGAAGGGCGCGTTCCTTCCGTTCCTTTTGGCTTCGCCCGTCCAGTTCATCCTTGGCGCTGCGTTCGCCTACTACGTGGTCACGCCGCTGGCGATGTTCTTCCTTCTTGGCTTTGCAGACTTTAACGCACTGATCGGCGCCATCACAGACGGGCCCGAGGCCGTGATCGAAGACAGCAGTGATACCTTGGATATCGTGTTCATCGGTAAGGTGAACGAAACGCTGTCGATCACCCTGAAGCTTATCTTCGCCTTTGGGATCTGCTTCCAGCTGCCGGTTCTGCTGACGCTTATGGGCAAAGCGGGTCTGGTGACGTCTCGCGGCCTCAAGAACGTGCGTAAATACGCCATCGTTGCAATTCTTCTGCTGGCGGGTCTGATCACGCCGCCCGATGTCATAACGCAGATTATCCTGTTCGTGGTCGTCTACGGCCTTTACGAGATTTCGATCCAGTTGGTGAAACGCGTCGAAAAGGTGAAGACCCAGAAACTGCGCGAAGAAGGTGTTCTCGGCGAGGATGAAGACCTGTACGGTGATCTGGACGAGGACGACGGGGAAGAGCAGACGAAATGAAGTCTGACAATGGGGACGCGCTAGAGCGGATTGCAGACGCGCTCGAGCGGATGGCACCGCCAGCGGCCCCGGTGCCTGACCTGGCATCCGCAGAAGCGTTTTTGTGGCATGTCAGTCCGGATCGTCTGGAGCCTGTCGAAAAGGTCGACCGCCACCCCCTTGATCTTCTTGTTGGAATAGATCGCTCGCGCGACACTCTGTTGGCCAACACGCGCCAGTTCGCAAAAGGATTTGCCGCCAACAACGCGCTTCTTTGGGGCGCACGCGGGATGGGCAAGTCGAGCCTTGTGAAGGCGGTGCACGGAGCGGTTCTGGCCGAGGGCCTGCCGGTGACCTTGATCGAACTGCAGCGGGATGATTTGCCGTCAATCGCGCGCCTGCTTGGGCATCTGCGTGTATCGAGCGCACGCGTGATCCTGTTCTGTGACGACCTTTCGTTCAGCCATGATGACGCCCACTACAAGTCGCTGAAAGCGGTGCTGGACGGTGGGATTGAAGGGCGGCCCGAGAATGTCCTGTTTTACGCGACATCAAACCGACGGCACCTGATGCCGCGCGATATGATCGAAAACGAACGCGCGACGGCCATCTCTCCGTCTGAGGCGACCGAAGAAAAGGTGTCCCTCTCGGATCGCTTTGGGCTTTGGTTGGGTTTCCATCCTTGCGATCAGGATGCCTACCTTGCCATGATCGATGGCTATTGCGCGGCCTACAACTTGGATATCGACCCGGATCGTCTTCGGGCCGAGGCCATTGAATGGCAGGCGACCCGAGGTGGACGTTCCGGGCGCGTGGCGTGGCAGTTTTTCTCTGACCTTGCGGGTCGGGAAGGGGTGCGGTTGTGACCGCCAAATGGGAGCGCGGCGCAGCGCCGCCTCGTGGGCGTTTTGCGCTACTATCGACCATAGCAATGGTTTTGTGTGCAGCACCCGGACATGCTGAAATCTATTATGTCGACCTGTTCCGTGGCAGTGCCGAGGGCGACGGAAGTCGGTCTGCCCCATGGCTGGACCTGCAGCGCGTTCTTGACGAGGAACCTCTCGAACCCGGAGACGAGATCTATCTCGGCGGAGGAGAGTGGGGTGTTCTGACACTCGAAGGGGTCGAATTTGATCCACCGGGCCTGCACTTGACCAGCTTTCCGCCCGAGACACCGAAACTTGATGGCGTCGATATCAAGAACAGCCGAGGGTTGGATCTGTCTGTGATGATCGTGCGCCCGGGTGACGCCGAGCGGGACACGCTCGTTACGATCGACGCTGCGTCCTCTGATATCTCGATTGAAGAGTTCGACATCTTTAGTGCCGATACGACCGAAGGTTGGAGCCGCGAGGATTGGCGCAAACGGACGGTGCACGGCATCCGATCGGATGGATCAAATGTGCGGATCAGCGGAAACTGGCTGGAAAAGGTCAAGCATGGCATTTCGTCCACCGGGCCAAACGCCGTCATTGAAGTGAACATCATAAGTCAGTTTACGGGCGACGGAATTCGCGTCCTTGGCGATGGCTCTGTCGTCGAAGGCAATGACATTTTCAATTGCCTCGATGTCAGCCAGAACCATGACGACGGCATTCAAAGCTGGTCACTGGGCGAGGATGGAACACCCGGCGAAGGCGTCGTCAGAGATGTCACGATCCGAGGAAATTTCATTTTCGAACGCCGCGCGCCGTTTGTGGAGTACCCGTGCCAGCTTCAGGGTATCGGCCTGTTCGATGGCTTTTTCGACGGGTGGACCATCGAGAACAACGTCATTCACGCCAGCGCATGGCATGGGATCACCATGATGGGGGCGCGGGACGGGGTGATCCGCAATAATACAGTGATGGGGGTCGAAGCGGCTCCGGTTGGTCCCCCGTGGATTTCTGTGACGCGCCATAAGGATGGGCGACCTTCGTCAAACATGCGCATCGTCAACAACCTGATGCCCGACCGAACGACGCCGCCGAGCAGCCCGTTCGAACCGGATCAGCCCGGTGTTAATTGGATCAATAATTTCCACGTGGCAGAGCCCGCGTTTATCTTTACAGATCCCGAACGCCTCGATTTCTCGCTCATGGAGGGTAGCCCCGCCATAGGCGCCGCGCTCCCGGACGATACCCCTGAGCGGGATATCACCGGGAGGCTTCGACAGGGTGCGGCTGATCTTGGTGCGTTCGACGCACCGTGAGCGTTATTGCAGATATGGGGTTGGATCGACGCTGTTGAGCCCTTCGCGCACCTCGAAATGAAGGTAGACAGGGGCCTTGTTTGCAACCCGCGCGATCGTCTGGCCACGGCTCACGCTATCGCCACGGCTGACCGAGACATCATCGATGCGGAAATAGACGGTCAGCAGGTTGTCGTCGTGCTTGACGACGACGATGGGGTTGCCGAGTTCGTCACGGCTGACCAAAGCGACTTCCCCGTCGGCGGCGGCCGCCACAGCGTCCCCGGCAGAGGCCGCAATGCCGATGCCTTTATTGTCCTGACCGTCATAGGGGCGGATGATGCTGCCGTTGATCGGAAGACGCAGGCGCCCCTGATCCGATTGTGCGGTTTGCGTTTCTGAAAGCGCGGGTGACTCAGGCTCTGGCGCTGCTGCCGGAGCGGCTGCAATGGCTTCGGGCCGGGGCAGGGGCCGGACCGAGCTTGGCGGTGTCGGGGCAAGGCTGCCTTCCCCTGGCGCAGCGACGACGGGCTCTTCGATGGGTGTCACCGGCGGGATCAAAAGGAACTGACCGGGGCGCACGGTCAACTGATCGTCCAACCCGTTCCAGTCGGCCAAAGCAGCTGCAGGTACTCCGTAAAGCCGCGCGATCGAGAAAGCGGTTTCGCCTTGTGCCACCTGGTGCCGGATCGGTTCTTCGCCTGTCGGGGCCAGCGACGCTGCCCCATCTGCGCGATCGATCGCGTTACCCGCAATCGCACTGATGTCGTTGCCCGCAGGCTGAATAGGCCCGGTGGCAATGGCGCCTGTGGCTGGCGAAGGTTCGGCAACGCGGCTCGGCAGGGCGATGATTTCTCCTGCACGCAGCGGCACGTTTTGAGGAAGGCCATTGTAGCGGGCAAGCGTTTGCCCTTCTAAACCGATGCGCGCCGCGATCTGGCCCACGGTTTCACCGCGGTTGGCGACAACCACCTGATAGCCGGGGTAAGAGATAACACCGCGATTGTCTGGCTGGGGGCGGTCGGCCACTCGGACCCGTACCGCTTCGCTTGTATCGGCGCCCGAGCTTTGCGGGCGCAGGTCCAGATCGAAATTCTCAAACCGGTCGCATCCTGCGACGGCCAATACCAGCACCAGAGCCGTCAGCCCCTGCGCCGGTGTCCTAAAAAGTGTCATCCGCTCGTGTCCTCTGCCGATACGCGCCTACTCAAAAAAGACGGGCCGCTTATGTCTGCGACGCTCGCCCACCGCATGGGTCATTCCTGTCCCAGCCCATCGATCAAGGGGACGAACCGGACGGCGCGCAACTCTTCATAGTTGATGCCATCTTCTGTCTTCGTCGCCCGGATCAGGTGCTGGACCGCATCGGACTGCCCCACCGGTATAACCATGATACCGCCGATCTTAAGCTGCGCCAAGAGCGGGCCTGGGGGATCCTCGGCAGCGGCTGTGACGATGATGCGGTCAAAAGGGGCCTGTTCCGTCCAACCCATCGAACCGTCAGCGTGGATTGCCGTGATATTGGTCAGGTTTTCAGCCTCGAATACGTCTTTGGCCTGAGCCACAAGTCGCCGATGCCGGTCGATCGTATAGACCCGCCGCGCAAGCTGGCTGAGAACGGCCGCCTGATAGCCCGAGCCGGTGCCGATTTCGAGGACCTTGTGGCGCGCGTTCACCTGAAGCGCTTGGGTCATAAGACCGACGACCGACGGCTGACTGATCGTTTGCCCGCATTCGATGGGCAGTGGCATGTCCTCATAAGCGCGTTCAGAGAAAAGCCCCTTCACGAACGCGCCTCGGTCGATCTTCTCCATGGCGCCTAGCGTCGCTGCATCTGTCACCCCCCGCGAGCGGAGCGCAAAAAGAAACTGCATCTGACGCTCGGCGTTGTCGCTCATCGAAAGGCGTCTTTCAGGCTTTCCATCGCGGCATAATCCGTAAGGTCCGGCGTCATCGGGGTCACGGAAATCGCGCCCTCGACGTTTGAACGCACATCCGAATCCGGGCCGGTATCTTCGTCCTGAGCGCCGCCGGTCACCCAAAGGTATGTACGACCGTTGGGCGCTGTCTGAGATTCCATGCCAAAGCGCGTTGTCGGGCGCCGACCCTGACGGACAATATCGACGCCCGTGACCTCGGCGGCAGGGATCGGAGGAAAGTTGACGTTGTATAAACGCTCCCAGTCCCCGGACGTCCAGTCGCCGTGGTCGATCAGACGGCGTACCACGTCGACGCCATGGGCTGCGGCTGCTTCGAACTGGTTTTCAAGGCCGACATTGCGGGGGCCATAGAACTGGCTGAGTGCGATGGAGGGAATGCCCTGAAGCGCGCCTTCGAGTGCACCGCCGATGGTCCCGGAATAAAGCGTGTTTTCCCCTGAGTTGTTGCCGCGGTTGACGCCCGAAAGGATCAGGTCGGGGCGATCGGGGAGCACGTGGTAGAGACCGGCCAATACGCAATCGGCGGGTGATCCTTCGGCGGCCCAGCGACGCGGGGCAAGCTCGGACACCATCGTTGAGCCGGCATAACTGATGCAGTGGGACACTCCCGATTGCTCGAACGCAGGTGCCACCACCCAAACCTCGCCCGTCGGCCCCGCTATCTCGGCGGCGATGTCTTCAAGGACCTTCAGGCCCGGGGCATTGATGCCATCGTCGTTTGTAAGGAGAATCCGCATGGGGGCGTGCTTTCGGGTTGTTTCACCCCTCGTAAGCCAGCCCCAAGAGGCGGGCAAGCCGTTGGGTGGATCAAATCGGTTTTGGTGTCAGGACATCGGGCAACAAACGCTGGGCCTCATCCATCGGCGAGACGACATCGTCCTTGTTACCACCGGGATAGAACCGGCCGCGCACGGACGTGTTCATCCGGCGCGGCTCAAGGATCGAAACGCGCGGGCCAACCCGCTCGGTCTCGGCTTTCCAGCTTTGAGCCAGCGCGATTTGCGCGGCCTTGGTCGAACCGTAGAGACCAAAGAAATGGTCAGGCTGGGTCGTGTCCTTGAAGAAGACCGCATGTCCCTCCGGCGAAGCCTTAAGCAAGGGGGAGAACAGAGGGATCAGGCGCATCACGGCTTCGAAATTGACCGGGATCGCGTCCTTGGATTCCTTGGGATCGATATGATCAGCCGGGGCCTGATGGGGCGCGTTCACCGCCGTGTGGCACCACAGGTCGATCTTACCCCAGCGCTGGGCAATGGATCCGGCCAGTTGCTCCATTGCTTCGGGGATCTTGATGTCCATGGGTGCAAGTGTTGCGGCGCCGCCCTTGGCCTGGATGCGGTCGTCGAGCGCTTCAAGCCCGCCCACCGTGCGACCCACCGCAATGACGTGGTGCGTGTCTGCCAGTAGTTCCGCCAACGAGGCGCCAAGTCCGCGCGAGGCGCCGGTGATCAATGCAATCTTGTCCATGGGCGTGGCCTTGCCGGGAACGCCCCGGATCGTCAAGGGGGCGCGTTATTCGGCCGCTTTGAGCGTGAAGCCCTTTTCGATCATGTCGGATGGGGCCACGGGATAGTCGCCCGAGAAGCACGCATCGCAATACTGCGGACTTTGCGCGTCGCGACCGCCTGCTTCACCGGCGGCGCGGTAAAGACCGTCCAGCGAGATGAACTTCAGGCTGTCGACGCCGATATGATCGCGCATCTCGTCTTCTGACATCCGGCTGGCCAACAGCTTGTCCCGGTTTGGCGTATCGACGCCGTAAAAACAGGGCCACGCCGTCGGCGGACTGGCGATGCGGAAATGCACTTCGCTTGCCCCTGCATCTAGGATCATCTGCTTGATCTTCTGGCTGGTCGTGCCGCGCACAACGCTGTCGTCTACCAGCACGATACGTTTGTCCTTCACCAGTGCTCGATTGACGTTCAGTTTTAGACGCACACCCATGTTGCGGATCTGCTCGGTCGGTTCGATGAACGTTCTGCCAACGTATTGATTGCGGATGATCCCCATGGCGTAGGGGATCCCGGATTCCTGGCTGAACCCGATCGCGGCGGGCGTGCCGCTGTCGGGCACGGGACAGACGAGATCAGCTTCGACGGGTGCTTCGCGGGCCAGTTCAACGCCGATCTGGCGGCGCGTGTCGTAGACCGAGCGTCCGCCGAGGATCGAATCCGGGCGCGAGAAATAGACATGCTCGAAAATGCAGAAACGCCCCTTGGGCTGACCGAAGGGACGGTGAGACGTCACTTTGCCATGCTCGACAACGACCATTTCGCCGGGCTCGATCTCGCGCACGAAGTCGGCGCCGATGATATCAAGCCCGCAGGTTTCGGATGACAGCGCCCAGCCTTCGTCGCCAATCTTGCCTAGCACCAGCGGGCGTACACCAAGAGCATCGCGTACGCCGATCAGCTTGGGGCGGGTCATGGCGACGATGGAAAATGCCCCCTCGACCCGACGCAGCGCGTCCATCATCCGCTCGGGCACCTTACGCTGAAGCGAGCGGGCCATGAGATGGATGATGCATTCGGTGTCGGACTGGCTTTGAAAAATCGAGCCGCGCTCGATCAACTCGCGGCGAAGGGCGGCGGCGTTGGTGATGTTGCCATTGTGGGCAATCGCCGCGCCACCCATCGAGAACTCACCGAAAAACGGTTGCACGTCGCGGATCACTGGCGCTTTTGAGCCATGGGTCGAATAGCGCACATGCCCAATCGCCAGCGGACCGGGCAAAGTCTCCATCAGGCTGGCCTTGGTGAAGTTGTCGCGGACATACCCAAAGCGTCGGGCCGAATTGAAACCTTGCTCGGGGTCATGGGACACGATGCCCCCCGCTTCCTGACCGCGATGTTGCAAGGCATGAAGGCCAAGGGCCACGAAATTGGCGGCCTCATCCACGCCAACGACCCCGAAAACCCCGCATTCTTCGCGCAGTTTGTCGTCGTCAAACGGATGGGCAGGCGGCAAATCTTGCATGAGCCCCAATCGAATCTATGGCATCCCCGATGGGGACATAGTGCCATGCCGAAGGGATGTCACGAAAGTATCAAATGCCCGCTGCTTTAGCTTAGGTGTCGCTGCCGACCGGTGTGCCCGAACAATGGGCAATAAGGTCGTTGTAGCGCGCTGTGATCCAGCCCGGGGCCTCTTCAGGGATCTGGTCGTTGACCTCTGTCGTCAGGCTCTCAAAAAGCTTCACGGTTCGGCTGTCTTCGATCATCGGGATGGGGTCGGATATGACCACACGGTCGTAGATGACCAATGCGATGACGACCAGAAGAACGCCGCGCAAGACACCGAAAAGAAAGCCCAATCCCTGATCCAGACCGCTGAGGAACGAGCGCTGGACCGCGCCCGCAAAGAGCGGAGTGAAAATGGATGTGATGATCAGACCGCCAACAAGGACGACAAAGAAGGCTGCAATCGTGCCAAGCTCGCAATTGTCCAAAAGGTTGCGCACCTGTTCAATCGGGATTTCCGCGATCAGAGGCTCAAGGGTGGGCGCGAAATAATATGCAGCGATCGCCGCTGCGATCCAGCCACCAATGGCCAATCCTTCGCGCACGAAGCCGCGCGAATAAGCCAAAATCGCCGAAACCACGACAATGACGGCAACGATCCCGTCGATCAGCGTGAAACCTTCCATCTTCCGCTCCCCGGCGCGCTATCCAGCGCCGAATATCTCGCCTACCATCGTCGCCAGGTCGGGCACTTTTTGTACCTTGAACCCTTCGGCGCCGTTAACTTTCCCTGCCTTTGGCACGATCGCACCGGAAAAGCCAAGCTTTCGTGCCTCTTTGATGCGCGCTTCGGCCTGTGACGCCCCGCGCACGGCCCCTGATAGGCTGATTTCGCCGAAAACGACAGTATCGGGCGGCAATGCCACATCCTCGCGCGCGGAAAGTAGCGCAGCGGCCACAGCCAGATCGGCGGCGGGTTCACTGATTCTGAGGCCGCCCGCAACGTTGAGGTAGACGTCGAGCCCATTGAACGGGATGCCACAGCGCGCTTCGAGAACGGCCAGGATCATCGCCAGGCGCGACCCGTCCCAACCGATCACCGAGCGGCGTGGATTGGCCTGGGGTGTTGGGGCGACAAGGGCCTGAAACTCGCACAACACGGGGCGAGAACCTTCGATGCCAGCGAAAACCACTGACCCCGTCGTGCCGCTTTCACGGTCTGACAAGAACAGAGCAGAGGGGTTGGCGACCTCGGCCAACCCGGTCCCTGTCATCTCGAAAACACCGATTTCGTCGGCTGCCCCAAAGCGGTTCTTCACGGCGCGCAGGATACGGAACTGATGCCCGCGTTCGCCTTCGAAATAGACCACCGTGTCGACCATATGCTCGACCACGCGCGGTCCGGCGATCTGCCCTTCTTTGGTGACATGGCCGACAAGGATCACGGCGATCCCCTTGCGTTTGGCAAATGTCGTCAGTTCATGCGCTACGGCGCGCACCTGACTAACAGACCCAGGCGCAGCCTCGACCGTATCCAGCCACATTGTCTGGATGGAATCGATGATCGCAAGCCCGGGGCGAGCAGCATCAAGTGTCGTGAGCACATCGCGCAGATTGGTTGCCGCGGCCAGTTGCACCGGGCTTTGCGCCAGCCCGAGGCGATCCGCGCGCATCCGCACCTGTCCCGCAGCCTCTTCGCCCGTGACATAGACGGTCGCTAGTCCTGCGGCACCAAATCGCGCAGCCGCCTGCAAGAGGATCGTCGATTTCCCGATGCCCGGGTCACCGCCTACCAGGATGACGGATCCGGGCACCAATCCTCCGCCCAGAACCCGATCAAACTCGTCCATGCCCGATGCGGTGCGGCGAAGCGGTGCGTCCTGTTCAGAAAGGCTCGACAGGTTCAACGCTTTGCCCCGCGCGCCGCCCAAGGCGGACTTTCCGGGGCCATCCGACAAACCAGTGGCCTCGACTATGGTGTTCCATTCGCCGCAGGACTCGCAGCGACCGGACCATTTCTTGGCCGTGGCCCCGCAGGCCTCACATTGAAACTGCTCTCGTTTTGCCATGATCGACTTCCCTTGGGGTCTTCATGGCAGGGCAAGGGCAGGGCGACAAGGCTTCAGGCGTGCGCCTTTTCACGTCGGGCTTCTTCGATCCAGGACAAGGCGAATTGCGCGAGGATCAGGGCGGTGAAGAAATAGAGGCCCCAGGCCACTTCGACGCGCCCAACGCCAACGCCTTTGGCGATCACGACATAGACCGCGATCAGGAACACATCGGCCATGGCAAGACGACCCACCCACGTCAGGATTGGCAAGAGCCATGCCGGGGCCGCGTTGAATTGGACCGCTGCCAAGGCAAGCGTCTTGGCCATCGGTGCAACGAGGGCGAAAAGGAACACAACTGCTGCAAGGAAGATATCGCTTCCCCACAAAGCCTGAAGACCCGAGATCACCGAGATCTCTGACAGCCGGAAAATCGGAAGGATCCCGGCCCGCATAAGCGGGGCGGTCCATGCAATCGGCCAAAGGATGATCATCGCCAGATTGGCGAACTTCAGGACGTTGGTCATCCCGTCGACATAAGCCGGAGCGAGAGCGCGTTCAACGTCAGACGCTTGCGGGCTGATCCTCAAACCAGATACGCACCGATGTCGGGCGTGTGTTTTGCGCGTGACGGCGTTCGGCCTGGATCAGGACATCTGCCGGGATTTCCCCGCCTGTTGTCGGACTCGAGAGCGGGCGCGATATCGGACGGTGCCGGAACGCGGGTTCCTGAGTGATTGGGCGGGAGACGACGCGTTCGCGCTTGCTTGCAAAGGCGACCATAGGGGCAGGCGGCGCGGTCTTGAGGTCTTCCATGAACGTGTCGGCGACCGCTTCCTTGTTGCTTGCAAAACGGTGCCGGCGGCGCTTGGCGCGGCACAGCGGTCCGGCATAGGCAACGGAGATGAGCGCCAGAAGGAGCGACGGAATGGGTGCAGGCTCGGGACCAAGCGCCCATGGCGTCATTCCTGCAAGCGCAACCATCGCCATCAGGCTGGTCATCAGACCGGCAAGGGCAAGCGATCCGCGCGCCGTCAAGGCAAGGCGCAGGCAAAAGACGGCCGCGCATGCGGGAACAAAAAGCGCGAGGGATTTGGATGCAAGGTCAAGCAGCAGTTCTGGCGACATATCGGTTCTCCGAACGCGCCCCCTTCCAAGGGTAAGGAATGCTTAACGATTGTGGCGAAGATTTGGCCGTTCTTGTGGAAACTGCTGGGTCGACAGCGTCAGCGGACAGCTTCGATGGGGCCTTCGGCACTGCCGGAAATGAACTGTGTCAGATAGGGATCGCCGCTGTTGTCCATCTCGCCGACCGGACCCGTCCATTGCACGACCCCGTTGTGGATCATGGCCACGCTGTCTGCGATCGCACGCACGCTGGTCATGTCGTGGGTGATGGTCAGGGCCGTTGCGCCCATTTCGACAACGATCTCGCGGATCAACTCGTTGATGACACCCGACATGATCGGGTCCAGACCCGTGGTGGGTTCATCAAAGAAGATGATCTCCGGTTCGGCTGCAATGGCGCGGGCCAGACCGACGCGTTTCTGCATGCCGCCCGAAAGCTCCGAAGGGAAAAGGTCGGCCGTCTCAGGTGTCAGGCCGACGCGGCGCAGCTTTTCAATCGCGATCTCGCGGGCTTCGTCCTTGGGGCGCTGCAGGCTCCCGCGCAACAGGCGGAAGGCGACATTCTGCCAGACAGGAAGGCTGTCAAACAGCGCGCCACCCTGAAAGAGCATGCCAAAGCGGGCCAGAAATGCGTCGCGGTCCAAAGCGGTGACGTCTTTGCCTTCCAGCAGAATTTGCCCGCTATCGGGTCGGATCAGGCCAAGGATGCACTTCAGGCAGACCGATTTGCCGGTGCCCGAACCGCCAATAATGACAAGGCTTTCTCCCTTGGCAATCGACAAGTTTACACCTTGTAGGACCTTCTTGCGCCCGAACGCCTTATGGAGATCCTGAAGCTCGATCATGCCGCGAAGAAGATTTCTGTCAGAAGGAAGTTGGCGGCAAGGATCAGAACGCTCGCCGCGACGACCGCGCTTTTCGTTGCGCGCCCGACGCCTTGCGCGCCGCGGCCCGAATTCATCCCGAAATAGCACCCCATGAGCGCGGCAAGGAACCCGAAGACCGCGCCTTTGACGAGGCTTGAGACGATGTCGAGCCACTCAAGAAAATCAATCGTGTTCGTCAGATAGGTCGCGGCGTTAAAGCCAAGCCGCCCGGTGCCCACGAGGTATCCACCAAAAATCCCGATCGTATCGCCGACACCCACAAGAACCGGCATCACCAGAGTTGCGGCCAGAACGCGTGGCGCGGTGAGGTACTTCATCGGGTTCGTCGACAACGTCACCAAAGCATCGATCTGCTCGGTGACTTTCATCGTCGCGATTTCGGCGGCGATGGAGGATGTCACGCGCGCTGCAATCATCAGGCCCACAAGGACCGGCCCCAGCTCGCGCACCATGCCGATGGCGACGATTTGGGGCACCACTGCTTCGGCGGAGAACCGGGCACCGCCTGCATAGATCTGAAGCGCCAATGCGCCACCGGTGAAGAGCGTGGTCAGACCCACGACCGGCAAAGAGAAGTAGCCAATCGACAGGATCGAAAGCCAGATTTCGCGCGGATAGAAAGGCGGGCGAAAGACGTGACTGATCGCGCGGGCGGCAAAGATGACCATTGCTCCAAGCGCGCCGAGCGCATTCAGAACCGTCGCCCCGATCCCACCAACGGCGTTCATGAACCGCCCTCGTAAACACGCTCGTACCGTGCGCCGAGGCTGGTCAGGACCTCATACCCGATTGTGCCGATCTGATCGGCCAGGGCATCAACGGTCTGCGCCGGGCTGATCAGGTCGAGCGTGTCGGGCACGTCATCGAGATGCGTCACATCGACAGTGATCAGATCCATCGAAACGCGGCCACGGATCGGGCAGGGCGTCTCACCGGCCCAAACCGTTGCGACATTGCTGCCCGACCGGATGAAACCGTCGGCATATCCCACGGCAATCGTTGCGATTTTGGCCTCGGCATTGGCGGTCCAAGTGTTGCCGTAGCCCACGGTTTCGCCCGGACTCAGCGTCCGGGTTTGGATGATTGGGGCGGACAGGCGGACAACAGGACTGGCCTTGCTAAATGGTTCGCCACCATAGAGGCCGATACCGGGACGCGTCGCGTCGAAATGATAGTCCGGCCCAAGCAGGATGCCGCCCGTCGCAGCAAGGGAGCGCGGCGCGTCGATCCCATCGGTCATTTCGCGAAACGCTGCCAGCTGGGTGCCATTCATCGGGTGCGCAGGCTCGTCGGCACAAGCCAGATGGCTCATGACCAGAATTGGCCCGTCGGAAAACAGGGCATCCCGGTGCGCGGCCCAGTCACTCGGTTCCAGTCCCAAACGGTTCATGCCGGTATCAAGTTGAACGCCAAAAGCGTGGCCCGGAAGGTCCGCCCGATGGCGGGCAATCTGCTCTGGGGCGTTCAGCATCGGGATGGCATTGGCGGCTTTTAGCGTTTCCGCGTCACCCGCCATATGACCCGAAAACACCGCGATTTCGACCTCTGCGCCAACAGCTTTGCGCACCGTGAGTGCTTCGGAGGCGACGGCAACGTAAAACCTGCGGCACCCCTCGGCGGCGAGCGCGCGCGCGACGTCTGCCGCGCCAAGCCCGTATCCATCAGCCTTAACGCAAGCCCCCGTCACCACGTCGGGAGCCGACAAAGCATCGAGAGCGCGCCAATTTGCGCGGATCTCGGAAAGGTCGATTGTCAGCTGCCCGGTCGCCATGGATCGGTTCTGACAGGCAGGCCGACAAGGTCAAGCCCTAAGGCTGTCCCCAGTACCGCTGACGCTCGCGCCAGAGCTTTTCGCCAATCATGCAATCGGTGGGGTCATGCGCGCGGGCTTGGGCGCGGATGATCCGTGCTTCTGGACGTGGTCCGGGCAGTCCTGCGATCTCAAGCACCAGTTTGCGGCGGACGGCGCGGGCGAATTCTTCCCAATCGAGAACGGGGATGACAAATGACCCCGGCCCGCCGATCACACAGGTCTGGTAGTAGATATCGAGGCGCTCAAGATGGAAGTCGCGCCCGAAGGCGTCGATACCGTCCTGTGTCATGAGCGGGAGGCCGTTGATGATGATGCCATCTGCCAGCGCGCGATCCCGGGCAAGCTGGACCGGTAGGCCCTGGTTGTTCGGGCCGTCTCCGGAAATGTCGATGACGCGACGCAGACCGACAAGGTCATTTTCCATGATATCGCGGCGGGCATAGTCGATTGCGCCCGAAATCGACGTGCGCCGCATGGCGGGGTTAAAGGCCAGCGCCAATCGCTCGGACACCGCGATCGCGGCCTCGGCGCCATCAATGATCGTCCAGGGCACAATTTCGCGCTGTGATCCCGGACCGGCCCATTCGACATAAGTCAGGGCAATCTTGCCGATCAGGCCCTCGGAGATGGCTTCGATGACGTCGTCTGAACGCAAGGCCTCGGCATACCCTCGGCGTTGGATCTCCAATTCAGCGGGGGACATCGAGCGGGAGACATCGACGGCAAGGAACAACTCGACATCGACCTCAAGAGGGTCGGCGAGGGCAGGAAGGGCGAAAAAGACCAAAGGCATAAGCCAGCGCATAACCCGATCGTGCCGTCTGGGCGGCGGGTCTGTCCAGTGACAATGACGTGGGCGCGCCTTTAGGCGGCAACCACCGATTGCATCTGTTTTGCCTTCGGGAATCGGATCAGAAGAAGCGCGGCGCCCGCGACCCCTTGATCGGTCAAAACCGCCCCGAGGGTGTCCAACGTGGCGCACAGCAGGCGTTCGCCGGGTTTCGACACTTCGACGGCAATGTCGACACGCGTGTTTGGCGAAATGCCCTCGGCGATCATCTCGCCAGCAAGTCGGGTCGCGGCGCGCACGCCCATATAAACCACAAGGGTTGTTCCCGCGCGCACGTGGCCGGACCAGTCGGGTCGCGGGTCACCCGGCTGACAGGTGCCGGTGGCCAGAATGATGGCATCGGTTGCGCCCCGCTCGGTCAAGCTGCGCCCCAGCGAGGACGCCGCGGCGCTTGCCGCCGTCACGCCTGGAACGATCTCGATATCGACCCCGGCATCCTTCGCGGCCTCAAGTTCTTCGGTCGCGCGACCAAAAATCGAGGGATCTCCGGACTTCAGGCGCACGACACGGCGGCCCTTCAGGGCTTCTGCAACGATCAGGCGGCAAATCTTGTCCTGCGGCCAGGCGCAGGCGCCCACCTCTTTTCCCACAAACACCCGTTCCGCGTCCCGACGCGCGAGTTCCAGCACGTCCTCTTCCACAAGCCGGTCGTAAAAAATGACATCGGCCTCCTGAAGCCGTTCAACAGCCCGCATCGTCAGCAAATCCCGCGCGCCCGGGCCCGCGCCGACCAAAGCAATGTGACCTTGCCCAGCGCCTTCGGGTAAGGAACGTTCAGCGATCGCGGTCTTCAGAAGCTCGGCGGCTTCGGCCTCGGCGCCGGATGTGTGCAGCCGGGCAGGGGTACCATTGAAAGCCCACGCCCAGAACGCGCGGCGCGCCTCTTGCGGGATTGACGCCGCAACGGCCCCACGAAGCCGCCCGGCAAGGGCCGCGAACCCGCCAATGCGTGGCGGCAACAGCGTCTCGATCCTGGTTTTCACCGACCGTCCAAGGACGGGTGCAGTGCCTTCAGTGCCAATTGCCACGACAATAGGGTCACGGTCGACGATCGACGGCGTGGTCGCATCGCACAGGTCGGGACGATCCACGACGTTGACCACCGCCCCGCCCGCTTTGGCCAACGCGTGGAGCGCCATGTCCGCCCCCGCGCATCCCGTGGCAATAAATGTGAGAGCGCTCCCCGCAAAAGTCGCCGGGGTGATGGCGCTGGTATCATGTTCGGCACGGCCTTGGGCGACCAACCCTTGCAGTTCGGCGTCAAGTTCGGGCGCGGCCAAAACGATCCGCGCGTCGGTCTTAAGAATCAGCCTTGTCTTCTGCGCCGCTTGCTCGCCACCGCCCGCAATGACCACACGTCGGCCAGTCGTCTTCAGGAACATCGGAAAGGATCGCATGGGTCAGGTTCCTATTCTGCTGCGGTGGGCATCTTGAAGCGTTGGATCAGGTCGGCGATTTCAGCGCGGCAGGACCCACAATTCGTTCCGGCACCGGTGCGCTCACCAATCAGATCGACGCTCACGCCGGGCGCGTCAGCTATCGCGTTCAGGATCGTGTTGCGCCCAACCCCGAGGCAGGCGCAGACTGTCGGGCCGGGGTCGGGGATGTCGGCGCCAGGTCGGGCGACCAGAAGGTTTGGCGCCTCGGTCCCCAGAAGGTCAGTAACGAAATCGCGCGCGACCGACACCGGCTCGGGAGAGACAAATAGCGCTGCGGTGAGCCGTCCGTTTTCGTAGAACGCCAGATGGGACACCCGGCGCGCGGGGTCCTCGAACACCTCAGGCTGTGCGTCGGTGTCAAAAAGGCACTGGGCCTCTTTGATCCAGTCTTCGGGATCGTTGATCCCGGCCAGTTCCGCGCGCCAGCCCTTGTCGGTCTTCACTTGCGCCCAATACGGGGCATCGGCAGCGATCCGTGTTGTCGAGATTGCGAACGCGTACCAGTTGGCCTCAAACCGGGTGATGGCCACGGAGGCGGCTTTGCTTTCAGGCTGTCCGGAAATCGGATCCGTCTCGGGCGCGATCGTTTTGCCAATCAGCGAGCCTGCAGCGGTTTCACCGGTCCAGTGCATCGGCGCGAAAGGAGCGCCCTGTGGAACATCGGTCGAAATGAGGACGCGCAGGATCGCCTCACCTTGTGGGCTATGCACGCGCGCAAGGTCAGCAGGGGCAAGACCAAGCAGGGCGGCGTCCGCGGGATGAATCTGCAGGTAAGGTTCGGCAAGATGGCGGTTCAGGCGCGGTGCGCGCGCAGTGCGCGTCATCGTGTGCCATTGGTCCCTCACGCGCCCCGAATTCAGGCGGAACGGTGCGGCTGGCGCGGTGTCGGTCGCTGGCGCGCGATGACTGACCGCGACGAAATTTGCCCGACCCGACGGGGTGAAGAAGCCGCCATCAGCAAAGTAGCGCCCGCCCTGACGTTTGGCCGAAATCGGCCAGCGGGTCGGTTCAAGAGCGTCGTAGTCTTCGCTTGTGATCCCTGCGAGCCCTGAAATGTCAAAGTCCCGACCCAAACCCGCAGCTAGGCCTGAGAGAGCGGCGTGTTCGCGAAAGACCTCGGCTGGCGTCTCAAAGTCAAACGCAGCAGTCCATCCCATGCGCCGCCCGACGTCCGTGAAAATCTGCCAGTCATGTTTGGCTGATCCCGGCGCAGGGAGGGCAGGGCGCTGGCGGCTGATGGTGCGATCGGAATTCGTAACGGTGCCATCCTTTTCGCCCCAGCCCGTTGCGGGCAGGACGACATCGGCAAGCCGGGCTGTGTCGGTTTCGGCACTCAAGTCGCTTACGACGACAAAGGGGCAGGCCTTGAGGGCGTCCGCCACCGCACCTGCATCCGGGAGCGAGACCACTGGATTTGTGCACGCGATCCAGATCGCCCTGATCCGCCCATCGCCGACCGCACGGAACATGTCGATCGCCTTGAGCCCTTGTGTGTCCGCAAGGTTCGGGGCGTCCCAAAACGCGCGGACGGCGGCGAGATGATCGGGGTTCTCGATGTCCAGATGCGCTGCAAGCATATTGGCCAGACCGCCAACCTCGCGTCCACCCATCGCATTGGGTTGACCGGTGACGCTGAAGGGACCCATGCCGGGCTTGCCAATGCGGCCCGTCGCCAGATGGCAGTTCAGGATCGAATTGACCTTGTCCGTGCCCGCACTGGATTGATTCACGCCCTGGCTGAAGATGGTGACCACTCGCTCGGTCGACGCAAAAAGCTGGTAGAACCGTTCGATGTCGCGCTGGTCGAGGCCGGTGACGCTCAGATCCGCAGAAGCCGCGCGCGTGAA
Organism: uncultured Rhodobacterales bacterium; assembly: GCA_964638245.1. GTDB lineage: Bacteria > Pseudomonadota > Alphaproteobacteria > Rhodobacterales > Rhodobacteraceae > CAZWZG01. Next base: position 3,912 of record CAZWZG010000024.1, on the reverse strand, counting down.
CGCGTCGTCAAATCCGTTGGTGTGATCAAGAATGAAGCGTTTATCGAGCGCGCCGTTTTCGTGGAGATGGGCGAATAGGCCATTGAAAAGCGCCACATCACTTCCCGCAGCCAGACCAAGATGCAGGTCGGCGATGTCGCACGTCGCCGTGCGCCGTGGATCGATGACGACGATCTTGGTGCCTCGTTCCGCGCGGGCGGCCACGATGCGCTGATATAGGACCGGGTGGCACCACGCGAGGTTGGAGCCCACCAAAACGATCAGGTCGGCTTCTTCGAGGTCTTCATATGTGCCCGGGACCGTGTCAGACCCGAAAGCCCGTTTGTGCCCCGCCACAGTCGAAGCCATGCAAAGCCTTGAATTCGTGTCGATATTCGCCGTGCCCATGAAGCCTTTGATGAGCTTATTGGCCACGTAGTAGTCTTCGGTCAGAAGCTGACCGGACACATAGAAGGCCACGGAATCCGGCCCATGCTCAGCAATCGTGGCTTTGAACCGTTCCGCCACCGTGTCGAGCGCTTCGTCCCAACTCGCTGGCCTGCCATCGACCTGCGGCGTCAGGAGGCGGCCTTCAAGCCCCACCGTCTCCCCCAGCGCCATGCCTTTGGAGCACAGCTTCCCGAAGTTCGCCGGATGCGCCTCGTCGCCAGTAACCGTCAGACCTCCGGCGCCATCCGGCGACAGCTTCACCCCACACCCGACCCCGCAATAGGGGCAGGTGGAGCGGATGGCTGGAGCGCCGGTGCCGTCCATCAGGCGGCCCGCTGGCCGAGGACAGATGCGTCGAGCAGAAGGCGCCCGTCTTCTATCTTCACAGGGTACGTTTCGATCCGGCCCTCATCCGCGCCCAGCGCCTCCCCGGTTTCAAGATCGAAGACCCAGTTGTGAAGGGGACAGGTCACCTTCCTGTCATGCACGATCCCTTCGTTGAGGGGCCCTTGTTTGTGGGGGCAGGTGTTTGAGGTCGCGAAAACATCCGCCTCTCCCGTTCGGAACACCGCAATGCAGCCGCTGCGGGTTTTCACCTTGCGCGCGCCGCGCAACGGAATGTCTTCGAGAGCGCCTATGTCAATCCAGTTCATTCCGCGGCCTCCAGGGTGAGGTCGGCCAAGGGGCCAAAGTCGCGGGCGGCTTTTTCGTCTGCGCGCTCGGCCCATGGGTCGACCTGATAGATGGATTGCGAGAGATCGAAGGCCGCGATCAGGCGGGCGCGTTCTTCGGCGTCGCCGACGCGTTCCTGTACCCACTCAATGCCCACCTTGGCGATCCATTTGTAAGGGCGATCAAGGTACTTGGCGTTCTCGCGATAGAGCTGGACGAAGGCGACCGTGTAGTCCATCGCCTCTTGCTCGGTTTCGACCTTCACGAGAGGCTGGATCTCTTTAAGATCCATGCCCGCAGCCCCGCCAACCCCGATTTCGAACCCGCTATCGACACATATAATGCCCAGGTCCTTACAGGTCGCCTCGGCACAGTTACGCGGACAGCCCGAGACCGCCATCTTGACCTTATGCGGCGTCCAAGAGCCCCAGAGGCGCTTTTCGAGCGCAATGCCAAGGCCGGTCGAATCCTGCGTCCCGAACCGGCAATGGTCGGTTCCGACGCAGGTTTTCACGGTGCGCAGGCCTTTGGAATAGGCATGCCCCGAAACGAGCCCTGCTTTCCCAAGGTCCGCCCACATGGCGGGCAGGTCTTCGCCTTTGACGCCCAGAAGGTCGATCCGCTGGCCCCCGGTCACTTTCACCGTCGGCACGTTGTATTTGTCGGCCGCATCTGCGATCGCGCGCAGTTCTCCTGCAGTCGTCACGCCGCCCCACATCCGGGGCACAACACTAAACGTTCCGTCTTTCTGGATGTTTGCGTGTTTGCGCTCGTTGACGAAACGCGATTGCGGGTCGTCCTGATACTCCACGGGCCAATCGGCGAGGAGGTAGTAGTTGATCGCGGGGCGGCAGACGTGACAGCCGTTGGGTGTCGTCCAACCCAGCTCCTGCCAGACGGCAGGCTGCGACTTCAGTTCCTGAGATTTGATCAATCGCCGCACGTCTTCATGCGTCAGATCCGTACAACCACAAACGGGCTTCGCCGTCGGCAACACGAACTCGTCGCCCAGCGCCACGCTCAGCAGTTGTTCGACCAACCCCGTGCAAGTCCCGCAGGACCCGCTGGCCTTGGTCTGGGCGCGGACGGCATCGAGCGTATCCGCACCCCCTTCGATGGCTTCAGTGATCTGGCCCTTACAAATGCCGTTACAGCCGCAGATCTCTGCGTCAGCCGGTAAGGCTGCAACGGCCGCCATAGGGTCCAGCGCGGCTCCTCCCTGGAAGGCGGGACCGAAGATGAGCGTGTCGCGCATCTCCGAGATATCCTCGCCCTCCTTGATGAGGCCGTGGAACCAGCTTCCATCGGCGGTGTCGCCATACATGACGGCGCCGATGAGCTTGTTGTCTTGCAAAACGAGGCGCTTGTAGACGCCGCGTGCCGGGTCGCGATAGACGATGTCCTCGCGATCCTCGCCTTCCGCGAAATCGCCCGCCGAGAAGAGGTCGCAGCCGGTGACCTTGAGCTTGGTCGCGGTTTCCTTGTTCACGAAGGCCGCCTCTTCGCCAAGCATCGTTTTCGCGGCGACCTTGGCTTGGTCATAGAGCGGGGCGACAAGGCCGAAGACCTGTCCGTCATGCTCGATGCATTCGCCGATGGCGAGGACGTCCTCGTGGCTGGTGATCATCTGATCGTCCACATGGATGCCGCGCCCGGTCATGATCCCGGCGTCCTTGGCCAACGCGATGCTCGGGCGGATGCCGACCGCCATGACGAGAAGGTCACAGGGAAGCTCGGTGCCGTTGTCCAGCATCAGCGCTTTGACCTTGCCGTTTTCGCCGATGATTTCTTTGGAGTTCGACGAACAGAGGACCTTCATACCCCGGCTGACCAACTCCTTGCGGAGCAGGTATCCGGCGGCCTCGTCCAACTGACGCTCCATCAGGTGGCCCATCAGGTGCACCACGGTCACGTCAACGCCGCGTGCGTGCATGCCTGCGGCGGCTTCAAGACCCAACAGACCACCGCCGATGACAACTGCTTTGTTGCCTTCGCCCAGGCCCATCATCCGCTCGGTGTCTTCGAGATCGCGGTAGGCGATGACACCTTCAAGATCATGGCCCGGAAGCGGGATCATGAAGGGGTCCGAGCCGGTGGCGATGACCAGCTTGTCGAAGGAAACCTCAACCCCGCTCGCGCCCGTAATTGTTTTCGCAGGAACGTCGATCTTCGCCACCCGCTCGCCGAAATGGCAGGTGACGCCGCGCTCTTCATAGAAGGCGGCGTCGTGGGTGACGATTTCTTCGTAGGTCTTTTCCCCCGACAGAACGGGAGAGAGCATGATGCGGTTATAGGTTCCGCGCGGTTCGGCGTTGAACAGGGTCACGTCCCAGCCGCCCGCATCGGTGATGTGCTCGACAAGGCGGCCCGCCGCCATGCCCGCTCCGATGATGACAAGTTTCTTCATCAGCTTACTCCGCCGCTATGGCCGGCTTTTTGGCCGAGGTTTTCGTGGGTGTTTTTGGCTTGGCGCCGTGTTCGTATTCCTCGAGGAAATCGAGCACTTCCTGGCGATAGGTGTAGTAATCGGGGTGCTCCAGAAGCGCTTTGCGCGTGCGCGGCCGGGGCAGTTTCACGTCCGTGATCTTGCCGATCGTGGCCTGTGGGCCGTTGGTCATCATGACCACGCGGTCGGCCAGAAGGATCGCCTCGTCCACGTCATGGGTGACGCAGATCGCGGTGACCTTGGTGCGGCTCCAGACCTCCATGAGCACCTCTTGCAGCTCCCACCGCGTGCGGCTGTCGAGCATGCCGCAGGGTTCATCCAGAAGGAGGAGTTTGGGGCTAAGGGCAACGGCGCGGGCGACGCCG
>CAZWZG010000023.1:0-27622 GCA_964638245.1 uncultured Rhodobacterales bacterium | reverse complement strand
ACAAAAAATGCAAATAAATCAACACGCTAGATTATCCTGTGCCCCTATGATGGATGGAACAGGCAATTAGAAATTTCCTTAATTTTCTGAGGGCTTTGCCAGTAGCCCACGGGCCATGTTGTAAAAAATGTTGTAACTATCGGACGCCGATTTGCCGGGCCGCTACACTACTCAGATATGCGAGCTCTGTCGAAACTGTATCCCTCGATCCTCTGGTCGCTGACCAAGGACTATATAGTGGCGACTTTTCTGGTGATCGGACACCAGTGCGCCGCTTCTTCTGGGTCGGTTCTGTACAAGAATTTACATCAGAATCCCTGATGTCATCGTTCGTTCAAACTGCGACGAATTCGTACTACGAGCCAAACTCAGCCATCAGAATTTCGCGCTGCGTGCGCATGCAGCGTGAAAATCACCGTACCTGCTCTATTCATGACGCCGTGCGGCGGCGGAGATGTCTGCCGTTCGTTCGGAGCGTAGTTTAGATTTAGACGGTAAGGATCGGGTCGCGGACCAAAGATGCTGTTGCTTGCAGCTTGAGGAAAGTTGGTTCCGGCTCGAAGTCGCGAAGCGAATTGCGTGGCTATAGCTAAACCATCGTCCTGCGCCTAGTGGTCACCCAAGCCATCAAAGTGCTGCAAGCTCTGCCGAAATCTGATATCTGCATGGCATTTTGTCGGCCAGGCTTTCTGGAGTATTTGAAAGAATGGAAACACCGATGTTTGATCCGTTCGAGAATGTAGAAGCTGCCTCGCGGGATGGCTCAATCCTGCCGTTCGCATCGATAAGTATCGTTGCAAATCGACATTTGGAATAAATGCTGATTTGCCTCCTTAGGATGCAACCAGTGTCACCATGCGGCCCACCGCACAAGTAATATCGCGCGCATAAGCTAGGTCTATGACTTGATCGCTTTGCCGATGGTAGTTTGGATTTGGATCAGCTAACGGCTCGGTCGAATAGTTCGCGAAAAAGTCCTCGCTGGCCAGAACGGCACCATACCCTTGCTGGTGAAAGGCTGCATGATCTGATCGATTGATGGCCCCGTCATAGACGTCTCGATCCGGCGCCCCGTTCCAGCTTGTGCCCCGATAAATCTGCGCGGGCGCAAGCACGCCGTATTCGGCAGCAGCAGCAGCCAACCGGTTCGCCAGCGGCATACTCAGATCACGGATGGCCGGATCGGTGTAGCCCGCGTGGATCTCAAAAAGGCGGTTCGCATCCGCGTTGAACCCGATCATGTCCGCGCACACCACGGCCTTGATCGGCGCGTTCTGGCCCTTGAGGTCGGCGGCATAGGCTTTCGATCCAAGCAGACCCGACTCCTCGGCGTTGAAAAAGCAGAACCTTACGGTATGGGTGAGCCGTCCGGCGAGGCTACGGAAGTACCGCGCAAGGCTCAAAAGCGCCGCTGTGCCCGAGCCGTTGTCGTCGCATCCGGGGGCTGCATCACTGCTGGCCGAGTAGCCCGGTTCAAAACCCGCCGTTGAGTCCATGTGCGCGCCCACGATGACGAGCTGTGCCCCGAGACCGGGCACAGGGCACTTGAGCCGCCACCATGGATACCACGGTTCGAGCTTGAGAACGCGTTCAATGTCGCGCCGGATTTCGGCATCCGAAAGTCCGCGCAGGCCATCGCCAAAGCCTTGCCCGGGGAAGTCCCTTTCTATCTCGCGGATGATCGAGTTCCAGGGCCGGGGCCTCGGGTCCCGAAGAATACGGCGATAGCGTTCAAGGATCTCATGCTTGATGCGGAACTGCCCCACACCGGGAAGGTCGGCGATGATGTTGCTATGCACCTGTCCGGCGTGGGTGAAGTCGTGGCGCCACGGACAATAGCCCATCGCGCGCAGGTCGCGGATCAACTGCGCCTCTGCCCGCTTGTTGTCAGGATGCGCCGAATGCCGAGATGTGATTGGCCCCTGGGCATCCAAATCCGTCACGCCCGTGTAGCGATCGAGATCAGACTCGTAGGATGCCGTGACCGTGGCGCAGGACGGGCGCAACCTGAGTATCCTTTTGCGAATGTCCGGCCTGACGCGGACAGCCTCCAAAATATCAGGTAGGCGGCCGACCTCCGGCGTCTCAAAGTCAAAACCGTCGACGCGCGGTGGCTGCAGCAGCCCGGGGTCAGGTGCCAGAAACTCCGAATGGCCATGCGCCCCGTGCACGTGGAACGCGTTCGCGTCTTCGTCCGCCTTGAGGGAAATCAGAACCTGGTTCTGTTCGGCATAGACCAGCGGCCGCCCTTCCAGCGCGGCACGCATCTCCCCCAGATTGCCATCGGGTCGCGCCCACAGCAGGTCCTCCGTTGTCGGGTCATAGGCAAGCGGCAGCACCCCGATCTGCGCAATCGCGGCCTCGGCGAGGTCTACGGCGGACATCAGGGCGAAAAGCGCCCAATCGCCCCCCACCTGCGTGGGTTGGAAGGACATGGGCACCAGCCGGTGCTGCAAGGCAAAACGCTGAAGTGCATCGCGCGCGCCTGTCAGACGCGCCCCAATCGGCGCGTGCCCCTGCGCCATCATCGGCAGCAGTGACGGATGCGGCGCAGGCAGAAACCCGACCTTTTCCGCGTCACCCCGCAGCCGCCTGTCGGCGGAGACAAAGGCGGTGGGCGCGCTCGGCGCTTGGAGGCCTGCCAGGGAAGCACCTAAGCCTTCCGAATAGGTGATCGGCGGCACCGATGTGATCTGCATCCCCGGTAGCTCAAACCCCTTCAGGATATTGCTTGAAAAGCCTGATGAACTGTCCGTTTGCGGTGCCACCAGCGTGATTTCAAATCCTGAGAAGGCCGACTGGCTGGCCTCCAGCGCATCGCTTAGGCCTGGTGCGACATCAAGGCCTAGCACTTGCCCCGACTGGTCAATGCGCAGCGCGCCACTCACCTGGTCGAGCATTACAATCGCACGGGTTATCGGGGGCATAGTAGTATCCTTTTGCTATGGCGTTGCAGCGCCAAAACGCAGTCTGACAAGGCGGGTGGTGCACCACGCGCGGGTGATAACGAACATCCGGTTGAACTGGTTTTCAGCCAGCTCAAACACGCCCTCGGCGCCGAACGCTGCGGCGATGTCATCCACGGTGTTGGAATGCGCCACCACCAGCACCGATTGTCCGGCATGGTGCGTGCGCACGCGCGCCGCCAGCCACGCCGCATCAAGCGCCGGATAGGTGGTCAGCGCCACGCCCGCGCCTGCCGCGGTCGGCGTGCCGGTCTGCCTCGAACGGTTGGTGTTAGTCACAAAAACCGCGCTGATGCCTTCGTCCTGCAGCATATCGCGCAACAGTTCTGCGCGCGCCTGACCGGCGGGGGAAAGGAAGGGGTCGTTCCCCCCGTGCACGATGTCGGCGTGCCGCACCAGAATGATCGTCGCCGTCCACAATCGCAGCCTGTATCGCCTGCGCATGACCGGCGTAGGCACGATCTTGTGGACCGGAAAGCGGCGGGTGAGTATGGGACTCCGTTGGAGCAAAGACACCGAGCCTCTCTATGGTTCGTGACTGCGCGCGTTCGGCGGTGGAACCGCTCGCCATGGCCGGACGCGCACTGTCGTGGGGACGGTCAGGCGTTCGAGCCGAACTCGTCGTCGTCGTCCTCGATATCCTCGAAATCGTCCATTTCGAAATCATCGTCGAAATCTAGCTCAAGACGGATCGTCCGGATCGGACTGGTCCCTCTGCGACTGACCTGTCCTTGCAGGATCCTGAGGATTTCCTCGATGGTGGGACGGCGCGAGACGATCACCGGCCGACCCCTCGGCTTGTCCTCTTCGCGATCGGGCTCGTCCACTTCTCCCTTGTCGAACGACAATTGGTAGGTCATCCCGCCCGAAATCTCGCCATCGAGAAGGGTGGTGACGTGGATCTTGTCGTCGCCCTCGGCGATCGCCTTACGCGCGTGCTCCGGCTCGAACTGGTCACCCGGTTCGATCTGCAGCAACACCTTATGGGTCTCTCTCGGCCCCATCTCGAATTTCGTGCCGCCTCTGGAAGCAATCTTCATCTCCCAGCCGAGACGGCGCAGAAAACGCGGCAACTGGAACTCGATCTGCGCCACAACCGCCTTCTTGTAAGGGTTGCGGACCCAGATGATGTGCTCTCTGAACCATCGCACGAGGTGCCGAAGGTTTGGCAGGACCGGGTTGACGTTGCGCTGCCCGATGTTGTTGTCGAAGGGAACAAGTCTGCTTTCCGGGATTGTCCCGTTGATCGTCGTGTTGTTGCCTTGGTCCCCCTTGGCATGTGCAATCGCAAGCAGGCACTCGTGCCCTACCTGGGTTGGCACAAAGGCGAACGGACCAACGATAGTGCTGCCGCCCGAAGCGATAGAACCAGAGGCTGGCAGGCTCGCCGTGGCCATCGGCTGCCAGTCGTCGGGGAAGGCAAGGCCGGTGCCCGGCAGGGCGTGGTAGGCATCCACCCGGACGTTTTCCGCGGTCTGCGTACCGCGGTTTTTGACGCGCACGTACATGTAGTTTGTCTGCCCCACGACGGGTTGCTCATGAGCGGTCCCGCCGTCGGCGGACCGGCGCACCCACATGTCCTGACAAGACCAGTGGTTTGCCTGGTACTGGTATTCACCGGCGCGACCATCGTCGATGTAGACGTCGACTGCGGGCGGGTTGCCTTCGGTGTTAACGTTGTTGCCCTGTCCGGGGGCGGCACCGGGCTGGAACAGGCCCTGCTTCTCGAAGGACCAGCGAACAACCTTGTGCAGCGCACCCCCCGGTATGCCCTTGAAACTCGGGGTCGTCTTGTCGGCAGCCTCAAGGTTGCCCTCATAGACCTCTGGGAACTGTGTGGTTGAGGTCAGAAGACCAATCGCTTTGAAAATCAGGAACGCCGTCCAGTCCGCGGCACGGCGCTGGCCGTTCACCTGCGACGCATCCCCGCCGATTGCGCGGTAGAGCCGGAAGAGTGTCGTACTCAATACCTGTTCGCCGCCGTACTGGGTGTTCCAGTTCGGCCCGAACCACGCCCATCCCGACGCGATCGTGCGGTCATGGCGGCGGGTTAGGGCCGGGAAACTGGCCAGCACCCACGGGAAGGTGGCGAAGCGGTCAGGTTCATTGCTGCCTGGATCGTTCAGTATCGCCGCCAATGCGTCGCCGGCGGAATGCGCGAACCCGAAGTTCGGGCTGTTCACGTGATCCCATAGTAGAGCATGGCCGAACTCGTGCCAGCAAACTCGGTTTGAGGTCGCGATCCCGATTGTCTGACCTGCAGCAAGCTTGCCATATCGCAATTCGAGCAATCCATTACCGCTCCCATTACCAGGCGCCTGCGCGTTGACGTCATCGCCGAGCGCGCGCGCGTCCACGGGTACCGGAAAACTAGTTCCGTTGAAGTAGTTCTGAACATTGAATCCATAGTCCTGCATCGTTCGGAATAGACGGTCGTTGTTGTGATAGGCGTTGACCGCGTTGAAGTTCTCTGTCTGTGCGTTGTAGCTGAAAGCACCGGCAGGCGTTCCGACCGTAGGCGGCGCCTGTGTTGGTGCTTGTGTCTCGGTGACATGCACAAATTCTCCGCGCAGATCCTGTGGCGTATTGGCCACCAGCCCTTGCAGAGTTTGGTTGGTGCGAAACGGGTTCAATTGCGCGTTAGTGCTGTGGGCAGACACATTCGCACCTGTCTGAGTCTGCGGGTCGCGGTCAAAGACCATGCCGGTCGCGCAGGCCACGAGCGCCCGCAGATAGAGCACTGTGCCGCTTTCAGGCTCCACCAGCGCGCGCCAATTGACGGAGGATTGCCCCTCGCCCAGTGGTGCCTCGAACAGCACCTCGTCGGCGATGTAGTGTTTGCCCTTCTCCAGACCGTCGAAATCAGCGCCTTTCAACGCGGGAATTTCGGTGGAATCGGCGATGCAGCCCTTATGCTCATGGCGTTCTTCACGCTCATCGGGTTCGTATCTGTAAACGACCTGCCGCTCGATCCGGATTTTGTCGGCACCTTTGAGGTCGAAACCGAGGTATTTCTTCAGATCGGTCTTGCGCACCGACCGCGTGTCATCCGCGTTCGACTTGGCACCGGGGTTCTCAATCATGACGCTGCCGTGGGCCGAGGACTGCAGCGATGTCATCTCAAGGCTCTCGCCATTGAGCGACATCCCGATCCGCGCCCCGAAGACGTCGAGCCCCATCACCTTTTGCTGGTAGACCACCACCTTGGTGCCGCTGATGTCTTTCTCGTTCTCGAAGCTCAGCACGGGCTGCGGCTGCGCGCTTTCGGCCATCGCGCCCGCGTCCCCCTCGATCATGTTCCCGGCCAACCCGACCTCTTCCCGGATGGACCGCAGATACCAATCCGCAACCTGCTGTGGCGTTGCCAGCGGCACGGCGGATTCCAGCATCGGTTGGGTTGGATTGGTCATATAGACCACTTCGCCGTATTCGTTGCGAATGACGTTATCTGCCATGATTTCCTCCCTTTGAGCGCCTCATTCTGTGCGCGAGCCGAAGGGCAATAAAAGAAATAGTTTGAACGGGTTCGGGCGAATGAGGCGGTTTGTAATTCGAAAGAAATACACCAATAACTAGATTCGCACAAGAAATCGCAAGCCGGTGGTAGCAGGGTTTCGCCCGTTTAACGGTCTCCGGCGCGCCCTTTGACGCGCGATTTCATTCACAGCATTTCCTTTTTAAGTGTTCAATTTCAAGCGGATAGTGGTTTGCCCGAGGGCTCTCCGAGCAAGAGTTTATTTCCGGAATTATTAACGCTACCATCACGGGAGTCGGTTTCCGCGTGAAGTTGCGGTAATCCGGCTGTATTCGTGATATAATATAACAGTAATTCGACATTTCCTGATCGCCCGCTCATTCTACTCAGCACAATGGAATTGGAGCATAAAATGACGCTAGAAGAAATCGTCCGCGCGCGTATTCGCCAGTCCTATTCCGACATCGCCTATGCGCTGGGCGAGATCCGCAACAACAATCCCTTCGGGGGGGAGCCGAACCCAGAACGCATCACCCGCCGGATGCAGCGCAAGATGAGCCTTTCCCCCGGCGATGCCGAGGTGCTCAGCGCGCAGGTCAGGCGGCAGGCCGCGCGCCGCCCGGGGGAGGTGGAGACCCCCGACGCTCTGCCCGAAGCCATCGCAGAACGCGCTTTCGGCGGAGCCGAAGCGATCTGGGGCGACACGCTGGATTTTGTCTCCGTCGCCTTTCTGGAAATGGGCGCACGCAAGGCCCGCGCGGTTGGCCGCGTTGCTTTCAAATCGGGCCAGCCCAACGGCTCTGGCGTGCTGATCGGCTCGGACCTCTTTCTGACCAACAACCACGTGGTCGAAAGCCCCGCCAAGGCCGCACAATGCGTGCTGGAATTCGACTACGAACGCGACATCACCGGCGCTGTGCGTGAATCCACGCGCTTTCGCATCGATCCGTCCTTCTTCATCACCCACCCCATCAACGGGCTGGATTACACCGTTTTCGCCGTGGGGGAGCGGTGGGACGGGCCCGAGACGCTGGCCGCCTACGGCAGTGCGCCGCTGTCGGATGCGGGCGACAAGCACATGATCGGCGAATTCGCCAATATTATCCAGCACCCCCGGGGCCGCTTCAAGGAGGTGGTACTGCGCGAGAACCGGCTTGTGAACCGCTTCGACGACGCGCTGCACTACCTTGCGGACACCGAGCGCGGCTCCTCCGGGTCGCCGGTGTTCAATAGCGAATGGCAGATGATCGCGCTGCATCACTGGGGTGGTCCGTGGATCGACGGCAGGGGCGGGAGCGATCCGTCGTCCTTCGAAATCAATGAAGGCATCCGCATCAGTTCCATCGTGCGCGACCTGCGCCGCCAGATGCATGGTCTGCCTGCGGTCCAGCAGGAACGCCTCGCCGCCGCGCTGAGTGCGGAGACCACCGGGGCCGGCGCACCCCGCGACACCCCCGCGCCGAAACCCGGCGCAAGCATGGACATATCCCCCGATGGCACGGCGACGTGGACGCTGCCGCTGGAGGTATCCGTGCGCATCCCCGCGCTGGCTGGACAGCCCGCGCCCGCGCCCACGGTCACCGTACCGCCAGCCCCGCCGCCCACGGCGGAATCAGACAGTTTTGCAGATCGTCGCGGCTACCTGCCAGACTTCATCCCCGGCTTTCACGTGCCCTTGCCCCGGCTCGGCCCCGGATTGCGCGGTGACGCGGCACCGCTCCTCGACCCCATCCCGGGGGCCAACCCGTTTGAGCTCAAGTACCACCATTTCAGCGTGGTGATGAACAAGCGCCGCCGCCTCGCCTTCTTCACCGCCTGCATGATCGACGGCAAAACCGCCAAAAGCATCGACCGCGATACCCGGGCCATCTCCGACCTGCAGGCGAATGACCGAGGGTTGGCCGAGACCGTCGCAACCCTCGACAGCGCGGAGGCCGATAGCTGGTACATCGACCCGCGCCTTGAACGCACGCACTTCTCGGGCGACGAAATATACAAGAAGCAAAGAGTGCCGGGCTTCCCGAACCCCCGCTCCAAGGAACGCATCGCGCGCATGTTCCAAAAAGGCCACCTCGTGCGCCGCCTGGATCCAGCATGGGGGGATGACAACCGGGCTCTTGCAGCAGAGCTGGACACGTTTTTCTGGACCAACGCCGCACCGCAGGTCGGGTTCTTCAACCAAGGTACTGCCGACGAGGAGCAATCGGGCACCGGCAAGGGCAATCTCTGGCGCGCTGCAGAAAACTATGTACTGCGCAACGCAGTCGCCGAAGACCAGCGCGTCGTCTCCTTTACAGGCCCAGTATTCCGCAACGACGACCGCCCATATCGTCATATCCGCATCCCCGGTAGGTTCTTCAAAATCACGGTCTGGGCAGAGAACGGCCAATTGCGTTCGCTGGCCCTGATTGTGGACCAATCCCAAGTCTTCGACGCCTGGCCAGAGTCCTTTGGTTCTCAGGAATTCCTCGACACCGCCACCGAGGCAGAAGCTTTTCTGGATGCCGATGAGTTAAGCCGCGTGCAGGATTTTCTGTCCACCATCGAAGAGATCGAGGACATTACAGAACTCGACTTTGGCACCGCCGTCCGTGCCGCCGACGTGCGCAAAGGCCAAGGGGCCGCCGTTGTCGAAACTGAAGATGATCTGCCTTTGAACGGCGGCAGGCCAACAACCGCGATCCCCGGCGCACTGGATACCCCAGACGGGGCCGAAGATGACCTGACCGACATTCGCGGTATCGGCACATCGCTGAAACGGCTGCTCAACGCCAACGGTATCTTCCACTTCCGCCAAATTGCCGCTTGGGGCGGTGCCGAGATCGAAATCGTTAGCAACCTGCTACGGTTCCCTGGACGCATCAAACGGGACAACTGGGTCAATCAAGCACAGGCGCTGGCAGACCAACGGTGAAATGGTTGTGGCGGTGCTGGAAGACGCGTGCTACGCCGCATCGGTTTTCGCGCCGCGACTGCTAGAGAATGCTGCGTCAGTGGAGTCCCAAAGTCCATTGCGGGAAAAGTCCGCCTCTCGACGGTCAATCAATTGTGCGGCGAAAGGACGGTATGGACATTGCCTCCCAGACCAGTCTGCAATGACCGATCTCACGACTTGGGCTACAACGCGGCGATGACTATGCTGCATTGGCGAACGATTGCTGCGAAAGCGAAGTCCGAATAGAGAATGGCCGCAATGTCCGCGTTGTGTGAGTTCACATACAGAGCGGCGAACGGCGGCACAGAAAGGGGTAGGGCCGAGCTACAACATCGCGATCCAGGCCCAACATTTGTTGTAACAAGATCAAAAATGGGTTCGAATGAGCGGGAAACGGACTGAAATGATGCTCTGGCGCGATTGGCCGCACCGCGCTAAACGTCAGCCATGGAAAGAACATCGCAAAATATCGTACCTTGGCGTATGTCTTGCGCGCCCATGATGGATCGGGGCGATTATGTCTTGGTTTCAGCGACTTGTGCGGTGTCGTGTGCAGCATGTGTTCATGTTTTGATCGTGTGATTTCGCACGGCGTCGCACACAAATCGGTGCGCCGACAAATATTGGCTTCCTCGGAGGCTTATGGTGTACACCGAGGACGAGATATCGATTGTGGCTAATTCGCAGGAGTTAGACGTTCTGCTCAAAGTAGTCGTTCGAAGTTGGCGTAGCAGGGTCCGCTTCGCGGACTTTCCGGCCATTCGACCCCGTCGCGCGAGTGGCTGGTATCGACGGTTTGCGGTCATGGCTAGCGTTGGCTGAGGCGACCGCCAGTCCTTCGCTCCGGACACGAACGGAATTCGGGTCGAGTAGAAGAGCAGCCGTTCGAGGCCGATATCCCCGACCAAGAGGCTCAGATGACGGAATCGAGCCCACCGCAGAGCTGTTCCTTCCACCGACCTCGCACCCGTAGCATTTTTTTTCGACGCCCCGCGCATCGCGACGCAGGGTATCGTTGCACACAAATCGAGGGGGTGCCGCATCCCAAAAGCGCGTGGGTTTGGTGTGGACGATTGCTCGGACTTCGCAATTGCGATGCGCGACGGAATTGATTTGCCTTTCTAAGTCGAGAGAATGTCGAGAGGATCCGTTAGGCCAATCAGTCTGGCCTGTGCCTCGGGAAGGGCGTTCAATTCGCCAACCGTCAGCGCCTCGGGCAATTTTAGTTGCGACAGGTCTTCCGCGCCGAAGAGCCAGTCGAAGTCGAATGCGTCAGCGTGCGCTGAGTTGAACGCGTAACGTCCATGAAGCATTGACACGTCGACCCACCGCTCTTGGGTGTCGGTGTCGGCGAGGGTCAGCAACAGCGTTTCCGTGGGGTTGCGGGCCGGGTCTTCCTTCTGACCCATGAGGAGGTCATCGAAGTCCTTTGAGAGTTCGAACTCCTTGCCACGGCCTTCGAGCGGGTCGCTTCTGAGATCGCGAGCTTGGCAGCGCAACCTGGCCTTGCCATCATCCTGCGCGAAGACGATCAGATCAAGGGCCTGGCAGAGAAAGTCCGTCTCACTAAGCGCGACGCTTTCTGCGACCTCTCCTGTCTCGTCGCGATATATCGCGGCCAACGTGACCGACAGGGTCTTCAGGTTGAGAGGTGTGTTCGCTGCGCGAATGTGGAACCGGACCTGGCGGATACCACCGTTCGCGGGGCGGGTGCTCGTCAAGTCGAAATGCGCCGTTTTGTACCTGGGCCCGAGCGCGGTGTCGAAGATTTCATCGGGCAGGGTTTCGGGCTTCGCTTCGTTGATGAGTACAATCTCGGCCCGGCACTCCATCTCGGCCAAGACCACGCTCAACCGGTCCGGATGTGAACGGTTCGCGTCCATATATGCCATGCCCCAGTCGTCAGCCAGCAGGGCATCGTGGAACAGGTCGATCTCGTGGCCGACCTGGTCGGAGGGTTGACGCACGACCATCGCCAGACGGCGGTGAAGGTGCAACGGATAGCAGCGTTGCGCCAGTGGCGCAGTGATCCGCATATGATCCTGGTTGCCTGGCTGCACTGGAGGCAGGTGATGAAAGTGGATGCGTCCTTCATGGTACCGGGCCTTGAGGTTGGCGACCTCCTGGGGCTCTCCGTCCGGTCCGGCCACAACCAACAAGTTCCGAGCGCTACGCGCCCATTCCATCAGCGTTGTTTCGGATTGTGCGGCTGGTGTTGGCAACAGCGCGTCTTTGCCTGCAAGTGTCAGCCCGCCAGTGGAGTGGGCAGTGAGCACAGCGGATGTCACAAGCTGTGCACCGCCAATTTCTCCGGTCGAGGCTTCGCCGTTGACCGCCCGGAAAACGCCCAAGCGGAAGCGGTTGTCACCCATTGGCTTAATCGACAATGCGTGCGCCTCGTCCTGAAAAAGGGTGAGGAATGGGGCGTCTTCGGTGCCGCCGTCCTTGTAGAGCGCATCCCTTAAGACCTCGATGACCGTGGCGCCATCGCCGCCCCTCCGAACCTTGACGACGGTTGCCTCTCCTGCGGAAATCTCGGACTCGAACTCGCCGTCCGGGAGGGCCAGCCAAGCGTTGTCGCTCAAATCGTTTTGCGTCCGGTTGAACCATGACCACCCAGAATCGGCGCGTCGCGACAGGCTGATGCCGGCAAAGCTCTCTTCAAGCTCGGTCAGGGGCGCGGAGTTCGCGTGACCAGCGCTGTTGAGCATATCGATCTGCAGCAAGTACTGGGCATTCGACCAGGCCGGCGCTGCGGTATCCGCTTGGTCGAAATGCAGACCTGCGGGGCCCTCGGCCGTGATCGTCGCACTCCGGGACGCGGTATCGGCAACACTGTGATACGACAATAGCGGATCTGGGCTGATCTCTTTGCGCGTGTCGCGCAACTTGAGGGTGCCGACCGCTGGGTCCACCCAGAAGAGGTTCTTAACCACCAGTTCCGCGTCGATTCGGTCGGCAAGTCCAAGCTGCGAGAATGGTGGTTCCGACAGGACACAGGTGACCGGAGTCGGGTCGGCCACCGGCGCGTTCGCTATCTGGCGCTGCGCCCCCTCGACCCGGCGTTGCACGGGCAGGAAGGTGCGGAACTGTGGCCGCACCAAGGGCGCCGCGTCCGGTTCGGCCAGAATCGCGACACGGGCCACCCAGAGATCATCGTCGTCGACGCCGAACTTGGGTATGACGCGGGCCGCCCCCTGGTTCTGCATCGCGCCGGCATACCGCGAAATCAGCTCGACCCTGTGGCGGTAATATGTGGCGGAGCGTTCCGGCCAATCAAAGCGGCGCAAATTGGTCTTTTCAATCGCGGGGCGCAGGCGCACGCGTTTGAAGTCTCCATCACTCGGTTCGCGAAGAGAGAATGCGTCATCTTCGAAGTACGTCATTTCGGCGTGCCGGGTCGCATCCTCATAGGATTTGGGCGTGTCGCCAGCCGAGTTGGTTGGGCCGACGGCCACAACGGGGCCGGTGGGGGCGCCCTCGCCCGGTGCGATCCAGCGATAGATCGGGCGGCCGGTGAAGCGCCAGCGCTGAGTGACGAGGTCGCACTGCGAAAACTGCCGCAGGTGGGCGGCCGGGGTTGCCTCGATCTGGTAGCCGCGGTCGCGCCCGGCCCCGCGCACGGTCAGAACATCCCGCTTGATGCCGAGCGTGTCCGCATCAGGCGGTGCGGACATGGATTCGACGGCCATCACGGGACCGTCGAAAAGCATGAAGTCCTGCTGTTGCACCCGGTGGGTGCCCACTGAGAGCTCGGCCATGCGCGGATCGAAGACGTCTCCCGTGAAGTGGTCGCTGGACACCATGGGAGAGATGCGCAGATGCGCGGCTTGTCCCATAGGCACCGTGACGGCGATTTGGCGGTTGACGCCTTCGGTGATGACCAGCGTGCCTTGCGACAGCGACACAGTGATGCTGGCGTTTTCAAAGAGGGTGTCGATGAAGGCCCTGTAGCGTGAAACGACCTCCTTGAGGGCCTTTATGCCCGCTTCGCCCATCAGGCCCTCCGGGACCTTGAGAGGCTGTTCTTCTTCGTCTTTCGGCGGGTTCAGGTCCCGATAGGGTGCCAGCGGCAGGTGACCATGGGCCGTCAGGTCGCCGGTATAGGCCTCGTGCCAGGTGGTGTCGCTATGCGCTAGACCAAACAGCATGCCGCCGACGGCGGGATCAGGCAGGGCCTTGAGCCTTTCGGCATAGGGATCGCCGATCGCTTCGAAGAGCATCCGGGCGGCGCGCAGCGCGTAGAGGACTTGTTCGGCATTCGCGCCACCGGTTGCTGTCCAAAGGGCCTCGTTCGCGGCCCAGCGTTCTAGGACCTCGAAGGACACCCGGGGCGCGTCCAGCGTGGCGGTGCGCTCTTTGGGGAGCCGCCAAGCCGTATCCGGCGCCAACAGCACCACGTGGCCCTGGCGGTCCGAAGTGTTCTGGCCTTTTTCGTTTTGCGGATCGGCGAAGCTGACCGCGGTGTCCTGGCCCGAGGTCAGCGACAGCCGCAGCCAGTAGAGCTGGTCGCTCAGCCCGGATAGGTCGGGCGTCAGGGTCAGCGCTCGTTCGCCGGCGTCCCATGCGACCGCGACCTCCCGCGGCGCGACATTCGTGCCGACCCGTGCCTCCACCACGAGATGATCGGTGGCAAAACCCGGAGGCACCGTGACCTCGCGCAGGACGATCTCGGTGTCATCCTCGTTCAGCACGCCCAAACCGCCGACCCCGCGAAAGATGTCGCGATGCCGCAACTCGCCACCTTCGACCACGACGCGGGGATCGTCGCGGCTGATCGGATGCAGGTCGTCGCGGATCTCTTGCACCGGATCCAGCAGGATCTCGGTCGTTGCCACGGCCACCCGCCGCTGGCAGGTCCAGCCGGTGCCATCGGGCCAGAAATCGGACCCATCCCCGTCCGGCAGAACCGGGGCAAAAGGGTCGTCAACTTTGCGCAGGTCGCGCGGCAGAACCCCAGAGGGCGGCACCCAAAAGGCGGCATGGTGGTAGGCCTTGCCATAGGCCAGGTCCGGCAGGCGTAAATCTGCGCCGCCAACGTCATAGTCGGCCTCGGTCTTCACAAAGGGCGCCATTGCGGCGATCAGGGCTTGCTGTTGTGCCTCGACCGCCGATTGCCCACCGATGCCCGGCGCGACAAGGCTGGGGCTTGACAGCGGCACGCCGGAATAGGCGAAGGCTATGCCGGCCGCCCCCGGCGCCGGCAGCGGCAGAAAGGGATCCACCGTGCGCGGGATATCGATGTCTTCGATGACGGGATCGGTCGGGGCGCCGGATGTGCCGGTGTTTTCAGCCAGCCCGATCAGGTTGGTATGCGCGACGCGCTCGCCCTGGCGCACCAGAAAGCCCAGGCCGGACATATGCTCGACCGTGTCGTCCCCGGCAAAGACGTCGGGGCTGTGCGCAATGGGCAGCCAAAGCGGTTGCGGGCGCTCGTCGGGAAGAAACGACACGCGTTTGTCCGGATCATGCACCAGCGTCGCGAGATTGTGGTCGAGGGCTTCTTTTACAAGGTCCTCAAGTTCGGCTGGGGGTGGCAGTCGCCCAGACAGTAACGCCGGCGCCCAGAGACGGTCGAAGAAATCCGCTGTGACAGTGGCGCCGAAGCGGTTGACGAGGGGCGTGCTGGCGGTGACGGCGTCGCGCAGGGCGTTCAGCGTCAGGTCGGACCGGGCCGCCAGTAGCATTGCCTCAGCCCCGAAATCCTGGCGCAGCGCCTCCGGTGCGTTGAATTCGCCGCGAATGTCGTCGAGGAACTGCTGAAACAGGATCACAAGTTCGGCTGTTGTCTCGGCTTCCGTTAACACCAGCACACCGGTCTCGGGATCGGTTCCGACATGCGTTTCGGTAAGATAGATCGCAACGCCCATGGGGCCGGACATGGGGTGCAGCGCGTCGTCGAGCAGTGCAATGAGCCATCGCTCGCCGCTTGCTTCGCTCTCCAAGAGCTCGGCCAGGCGTCCAAGCTCGCCTGCGAGCGCGTCGAGCTCGTCCTCCCAGGCGTCGAGGGCGAAGTTGTCTGTCGTTTGGCCAGTCAGAACGGCCTCGATCTTGAGCAGCGTCGAATCTTGGGGCAAAGCGGTTTTGATGCTGTCCCAGATCTCGGCGATTTCGAGGTTAGAGACCCAGGTCCAGAGCCCCTGGTGGAGATTGAGGTAGAGCCGGTCTTCGTCCACATCGAGTGCGATGTTGCGCGCTTCGTATTCGCCGGCAACCCGTCGGCTCAGCCGCGACAGCACCGATCCGCGCCGGGTGACATCTGTCGCCGTGTTGGACACCGGCAAGAGGAGCCCCGCGAGGACGACATCGAAGATCGACACCGCCGAGGCGCGCACCAGCCAGTCGAACCGGGCACCCGAAATCTCGCCGGCGTCTTCGAATGCGCCGCGGGTGCGCCGCGCCTCTTGGCCCAGCACGGTGGGGGCCCAAAGCAAAGACGGCGCGCGCTCTTCGATGCGCGTGAGCAGCCGGTGCTGGGCCTCAGACGCGCCCGGCACCTGAAACAGACCGGATTCCTCAAATCCGCTCGGCAAATCCAGCTCTAAATCCACCAGATTCGGCGTCAGGATCACGTAAGGCAACGGCGTGTTGTCGTTTTCGAGCTCCAATTGGAAGAGCCCTACGTCGTCATCGGCAAGGGGGGTTGCCGTGCCTGTGATCTTGTCCGGGTCCGTGCCTTCCGGAGCGATCAGGATAAATTGTTGCGCGGCCGTCGCAGCCGGCATCGTGACTGCCGAGACGAGGCCCGCGTCTTGCGCAAGCGGAGCCGGCCAGCGCCAGGTGGCGCGCAACAGATCGACGGCCTTGGCATTGCGCATATCAGCCGTTGCTCGCCGCTCCGTAGCGTAGAACGGGAAGGTGTCGGGATCGGTCTCTTCGGGAAGCCCGGCCAAGCGCATGTATTGCTGCTTGGAGATCTCCAGCCAGTTGAGGATGTCCGGAGGGCTGTCCGGGTTCGCCTCGAAACTTCGTGGCAAGAGGGTACAGGTCAGGTCCGTCCCGTCCCAGTCGGCGAGCAGGAACACCGCCTTCGGCAGCATGTCAAGAAAGCCTTCGACCTGTGTCTTGGCGGTGGGCTCGTTCTCTCCACGCACCTCGAAGGCCAGCTGCACGCCGAAAGCGCGTTCGACGTTGTCCTCGAGGCTGTGCAGTTCGACAGGCTCGGCGGCGGCGGTCAGATGAACGATCTGGGTCATAGCGATTTCCGTGCCTCATTCAGGTCGTCGAGCTTTTTGAATGCATCCGCGGCCTTGCCCGATGTCGACAGCTCTTCGGTGCGCGTGGTGGTGGAACGGCCGTCGCGCAGCTTGTAGGTGACCTGGGTGGAAAATTTGAGCTTGAACCACCTGGAGATGCGGACTTCGACCGATAATGAGCCCTTGGCGTCGATGCGGCCGCTTTCGTGGTAGGTCATCGAGAGCATCAGGCCGAGATAGATCGTCACCAGGCCCCAAAGAGAGACATTGCCCGCAATCACCAAGACCAGCGAGACAGACAAGCCATCGTCGGATTGCGCTGGGCCCCCGATCCGTTTGACATAGCGCAGCACGATGCTTAACGTGATATAGACCCCGCCGGAAACTGGGCCAAAAGAGAAGGCGAGGGCCGCCGAGCCGCCGAGACCGGCTTCTACGGCGACGACCAGGGACCTGTCGGCGGGGAGATAGTCGGTATCGACCTGCACATAACCCGTGCCACCGATAATGAAGATCGAAAAGATAAACGGCAATTCGCGCCGCGACAGATTGAACTGGTTCGAGATCTTGAAATCGGGAAAGGCCCTCAGCGCGAAGCGGTTCGAGATGGCGATGTTGGAGATGCCCGATGTGGCATAGTTCAGTGACATCGGAGGAAGCGAGAATTTGTGCTGCACGCCGACAACGGTTGCCCCGTCGCGCAGGAAGGTCATCCCATTGTCCTCGTCTCCGAAGATCGATCCGAACGTGTCTTGCACGAATTGCATTGCCTTGTGGATGCGGATCTTGCGCGGATCGATCTCGAAATCCAGATCAGTGTCACGCGAGTAGGTGATCAACACTTCCTTCAAAGTTACCAGGACTTGACCGCCTACGACCGCTTCAAGGTCTGTCTTCAGGCTGGCCTTGTCCGTAATGGCCACATCCGGGCTGTCCTTGCTGGCGTCGGCCCGGAGGAAGGCCGTCAGGTGGCTATTGGTCACAAAGAGTGTGAATGGCCCGATGGTGAAGAGTGCCTCCCGACCCGCGAGCGGCGCGTTCACATCTGCCTGCACCCATGCCCGGCCGGCTTTGGTGTCCAGGTCATGAGTCAGCTTGACGTGTTTCTTGAAGTCCGATCCGACCGAGGTTTGCGGCAATAGGTTTCGCAGGTCGATGCCGCCGAAACTTGGGATCAATCTTGAGAGAACAAAGTCGTTGGGCAGTTGCATCTCGAGGGCGTCGGTGATGTCTTCAAAGTCGAACTCAAGCCCCAACGCCTTGAGCGCATCTCCCAGGTAGTCGAGCGTCGCCTTTACCTCTGGCGTGTTGAGTGCCTTTTTCGCCTTGTCCACATACATGCGGGCACGATCGGCATTCGTCTTGATATTGGCGATCTCGGGGCTGTGCGACAAAAAGCTGATCAGTTCCAATGCTTTGCCTGGAATTGCCTCGGGCTTGGCATCAAAGATGTCACCCGCCCGTTCGAGCCCGCCGGTGAAATAGGTGCGGGCGTGCTCTGTCGCCGAAGCGATCTCCGTGCCGATGCCTTCGACGGCGTCGGTGAAGTCTTCGGCGGATTTTTCGAGGCTGTCCGCGAGTTTTAGGATTTCCTCGGCGTCGTCCTTGACCGCCTCCAGTTTGGTGCCGAGCGCCTTGAGCGCGTCGAGTTGGGGTTGCAACTCTTCGGCCAATATCCCCTTGTATTCGTCGATGAGGTCCGTTGCACCTTCCAGCAGGCGCCGTTTGGCGCCCATCAGGGCCTTGCATGCCTCTTTGGCCTCCGTCAGCCCGTCTTCCGCGAGTTGATCCAGCTTGTCGAGGATGTCCTCGGCCCGATCGGCGACGCCCCGTACCGCACGTTCGACAGCAGCTTTGATGGGCACCGTATCGTTGGAGCTGGGCCAGATTACCGCATCGAACGCTGCGTCCATGGCTGGCTTGACCACCTGGTCGATCACCGCGCGTTCCAATGCCGCCGGCATCTCGGTCTGGGCCTGCTGCATGATGGATTGGAAGCGGCGCAACCATTGATCCGCCGCGGAAAATCCGGCCGTCGCCGCGGTTTCGACCTGGGCAATTCGGTTTGTGACACGTTCCGCATACGCATCGACGGCATCGTCGAGCAGATCGGCTTCTTTGAGCCACGCCTTTAGAACTTGTTGCGCGTATTCCTGAAATTCGCCCTTGAGCGTTTCGATGTCCGCCTTCAGACCGTCTGCTTGGCCCTTGATCTCGTCGAAGCCCAGACCTGCAATCGCTGTCGAGAAATCGGCGAGGGCCTGTGCTGCGGCATCTACTTGCCCTAGATGGGCGACCACCTTCTCTTCGACGCCGACGGCCGCCTTTTTTATTTGATCAATTGACTCCGCGATTTCGTCTTTTCTGAGATCCTCGACTTCATTAGCGACCTCGTCTCGGAACGACACCAAAGCCGCCAAACCCTGTTCTGCCGTTGCAAATGCGTCCTTGACCGTTTGATTGTCGGATTTCTCGACTTTAGCTTTGATTTTCAGGATCTGAGGATCGGTCGACGTGGGGATCTTGTTTGCGGTAGCCAATATGCGGTTGGCTTGTTCCTTGACGTGCCTCTCGATGTTATTCGCAGTTTGCAGCGTCTGCTGTCTCGCGCGGATTACCGAAGAAATGGAGGCGGCCACGACACCCGATACGCTGCGCGCCGCGCCCCCGATTTCGGTGGCCATGCGTTGACGCGCTTCGGCCAGGGCGGCCTCGGCTTCGCGTTCGGCATCGTCATAGACCCGGTCGAGCTGCGCCAGGGCTTGTTCAAGGCGATTTCGCGACCAAGGCTTGAGCCGATCGATGGCATTTGCAGCCTCGTCAACTCGGGCCTTCGCCCGGGTCAGCGCGGCAAGCGCATCCGCGCGCCAGTCGGCAACAGCCGAGCGGGCCACGGCCACGCCGTCCGCCACCCCGCCGATCGATGTGGCCAAATCGCCGGTCAGCCCACTGATCTCGGCCTCGATTTCATCGCGAAGCTGCTGTTTGACAGCCTCTTTGGAGGGGAAGTTTCCGGCGGCGAGCCGCACATCGATCTCGGTTAGCAGCCGGGTTTCGGTCTCACGAATGGTCTGCAAGACCAGCAGTTTACGCCGCTTTAGTGCGGTGCCAGCGCGTTGCGCCAGTTGATCGCAGTCCGCTTCGTCCAGCTCCTTTAGCTTTTTGACGATGTCGTTGGCGTTGAGCTTGTCCGAAAGCTCGGCAAGCTTGTTCTTGGTGTCGTTGTCGAGAACGAGATCGACCACCTTGGTTGCCACGTCCGTCGTTGAACCGTGCGCACCGATCAGCGCGACGAGATCTCCGGCCATCGTTTTGCGGTCATCTTCGCTGATCTCCGGGTTGCCAATCTCCACGGCAAGCTCGTTTATCCGCGGTAACTCGGATGAGACTTGTTCAAGTGCGTTGCCGATCGGATGCGGCAGCGTGATCCCAACTGGCAGAGCGGGGTCGGCGATCGCTTCGGCCAGCGTATTTTGGAACAATCCTTTGTTTGCCTCTTCGCCCAGCTCATCTCCGGTCGAGAGTTCGAAGTCACGCATGAAAGTCACGCTTTCGAGCCCTGCAAAGATCGGTTTGTCGCCCCGCTCGGCATTGATCTGGGTCCGAACGGGCGAGGGCGCCAAGCGCCAAGTGAAGCGGCGCATGCCGAACGGCACCCGCGATGGCGCGGCGCGGCGCGCCAGCCCGGCGGAAATCAGATCTTTGTCTGCCTGCGCTTTGACGCTCATGTCGCCGTCCAGCTGGATCTCCGGCCGGCCGAGGATCGTACAGTCAATTCCGTTCCGAATGGGCCACAGGTCGGTGTCTGCCGGCGCGCCTGCATCTGTTTCTGTGTAGAAATATATGAGGTGCGGATCGCGGCAGTCTTGAGCGGTCTCGGTTCCGTCCCGGCGCCCTTCGGCGCGGGTCACAAAGGCGATATCTGGATGCGGATAGACTTGCGGCCGCTCTTCGGCGGCGCCGCGGTTCCACAACGGGACTTGCCAGCCCACCCGGCCGACATCGCCGCCCCATGCGCTGTTGACGTTAATAATTCTTGAGTTGAAGCGGACCGCAGATACAAACCCGCAAGTCTCGGCTGTGGCGCCCGCGACATCGGGGTAGCGGCGCACGGGTTCGAGAATTTCAACGAACTCGCGCACCTTGCGCAAAACCGCCCGCCCGGTTCGGGTTCCGGGCAGATTTGGTGCGAATTGGTCCGAGGGTGCCGTGGTGCGTTCATAGATCACAACATGTTTTGCACGATGCCAAAGCGCGCCGATGCGGCCGAGCACTTCTACCCGCTGCTTGTGCAGCCTGCCCTCCCGAGTCTCGGATAGGATTTTGACCTTGCCCTCAAGGAAGCTCACCGATTGATCGGCGCTGATCCCCATAGGTGACAGGGCAACCCCGTCGAGCGTGCCGCCGTCCGCGACGCTGGTTTCGGCCAGATTGCGCACCAAGTTGGCGGATTCCACCGGCCAAAGCGCGCCGCCCGCGAGCCCATGCTCGGCAAACCGTGGCGGTTGTATCGGGCCACCGCGATTAGTGGGCTCGATGCGCGCATCGTTTATTGGGGGCGCCATCACTGCGGTCCGGCGGAGGGTAAAGCGCGTGCCGTCCTCGAAGTGGGCTGGTACAAAGGGCGATCGCGCAGAAGCGTCCAGGGTCCAGAACTCCAGATGTTCCGGGCGTTTGCGGAATGTTTTATAGAGCGCTTTCCATCGTTCCTCCTGGCTACTGCCTGAATCTCTCGGTGGAGACATTTGGCCAACCAGGGCCTCAATCTCGGCCACACGCGGAGATGGGCGCGTGCGGGTTGCCGTAGGCACGAGAATGCCCAGAGCCAGACCGTAGAGTGCCTCGGAGCGCAGCGCGGCCATTTCGACACCCAGCCCGAAGTCACCACGTTGGCGAAAAAGATCCCGGCCCGCGTATTCCGGCAGGACAAAATTGCGCTCCAGATCAGTTGGCTTGATCCAGAGCGCGCTTGGTGGGGCGAGCCGCATATCCAGCGCCACCCGGCGTGCAACACCATTCTCTGGTGGCAGGGTCGGGCGCAATGGGTGTTGAAGATCTCGCGACGGTTCTGGGTCGTGGAGCTCCAGCATACCTGGTTTGTCCGCGTCTTCGCCCAGTGCCCCGGGCGGTCGCATCATAAGATAGGTCTCTGATCTCTGTCGCCTAAGCCATTGACGTTGGTCGCTGTCGTAGGTTGCAACAAGGCTTCCGTCCTCGCCCCCAGCTTCTTCGAAGGGTTGGCGGCTATAGCGGTAAACCGAAAATGGCAGATCGGACAGCACTGTCACATCCCGCCGGCCAAAGGTGTCGGCGCTAACGTCCCGCAACTCGCCCTGGAGGTGGCGATCTTGGTCGTCGCGCAGCCGTTCTATTAACTTCATATGCAGGGCTGCGATTTGGCCGTTGCCCTCATTGGGTACGTCGCGCGAAACCTCTTGAATCAAAAGATCCGTCGGGCGCTCGTCGCGATCGCCATGCCGTATGTCGACCGTCACCGGTCGCGCCGCTGCTAGCGAGAGGTCCAGTTGCCACTCGACGTCGAGGCGAGGTGTGTTTTTGGCGTCCTGCAAAGGATCCGGTGTTGGCCGGTCTGCCCTGCGCAGGACCATTTGGCTGGTTACGGTGTCTTTGTCGCTACTATGGTACAAGAGTTCTTGCGTGCCGGTCAGCTGCAAGGAGCCGAGCCGCGCCGAAAGATTCGAGCGCGGCCGTGCCAACCCCGAGTTGTCGATCCGAAACATGACTTGCGCAAGGTCGGTCCGAGTAGATCGCGCCTCGGGATGATGGGCAAAGATCACCTGAAAGTCGTCGCCTTTAGTAGATGGGTCGGCGCGATCCATGAGCAAAGGGAGACCGAGCTTCAGCTCCAGGTGTTCTTTCGGGGCTGGCGCATGCCGCCATCGCCGCGCTGCCGGGGCGTGAAGTTGATCCACATCTTCACCCTGTCTCTTTGTGTCAAGCGTTACCCCAAATCCAAGCGGCGACCTGTCTTCGGACGGGGTGTCCTCCGCCAACTTAATCTCTACGGTGCCGCCTAAAGTACCGCTTATGTGAAAATGGTCTGCCGCCACGTAGGCAATCAGGGGAATTACTTGTGTGCTGCTTCTGCCAGAAAAAGTAAGGTCTGGCAGGATGGATTGAGGCTGCCGGGTCGTAGCCACTAATCCCTCCCGCGCGACGCGAGAGAGACGGGCGGCTTCTTGCAACCCACCGCCCTTAAGGGGACTATCATCTGGCGCTGTAGCCGTAAGTGCTCCGGCCTCCAGAGGCTGTATCGTGTTCCACCTGAGTGCGCTGTGCATCTGCCAGGAGATTTCCGTGAGGGGGGCTCTCAACGCCTTGGCTAGTTCGGTATCGCTTAGGTCGCATGTCGCAATGGTCTCTGCCTCGAAAGCGCCCACCGCCAAAGTGGGTTGAGCCGCGCCAAATACTGGGAATCCACCCGAGGCAGACAGCGAAGATCTCACAGCAATCGAATAGGTCGGCTTGTCGCCCGGGGGGCCGCCAAGAAACTCGATCCAGTTTGTCCTGTTCGGCGTGACGTCTCTCAGACCTAAGGCCTCCACAAACCCTTCGTGGTCTGGGGTCACTCCGCCGGTGGCTTGATCGATCGGCGCGTGCCCGCGAGCAGTATTTCTAGAGCGCGCAAAGTGCAGCTGCCCGAAGCGGCGCACGGCCTCTTGAGAAGGAGCTGAAACCCCTGCGGCGGTTGCATAGGTGTTGCTTGGTTGAACCAGTGACGCAGCGCTGCCATCATCTGAATCTCGTATGGTGGGATAGAGGTTGAATACAGCCAATGCCGCTTCGTCCAATCCCAATCCGGACACCATCGGAAAGCCGAATTCCAGACGCAGGGCCGTAACACCTCCATGGGCGCTGGACGACCCAAACGTCACCACCGAGCCAACATCATTGGATTTGTACTGGTACCGTCCGCGCAATGCGAACCTGCTAAAGGAGAACTCGTTCTTTTCGTCTTGGACTTCATCCTCGAATTGGTCGAATGCCACACAGTCCAAAAGCCGGAGCCGGTGTCCTTTCTCGGGTGTGCCCATGCTGGGGTCGCAGATCCAAAAGAGGCTGGGATCTGGGCTCTTGAGCGTCTCGATGATGTCGTCGTATCTTTCGGCGTTGAAGATGTTGTCGGCCTCGCCGGCGGGAAGGGCATCGGTCCATTCAGGCAACGCGCCGCCGTACCAATGCGAAATCCGCGCAAAGGCGCGCCAGTCGTCGTCTGGCGCAAGCTGTGCGTATGAAATCTCGAGCAGGTTGCCAGCGGTGGAAAGGGTGGTTTCCCATCCCATGTCCTGCGCATCGGCTGGCTGATGATAGCGGAAGGCGCCGAAGATTCGAAATGCGGGTTTTATGATGGTCATAGGCTCCTCCTGCGGATCGTCTTGCGCCATCGATTTTGCGGTTGTCCAATTGTGCTGGATCCTGACCAGCCGAATTCCTTGGGGGATTTGTACTTCGGTTCAAAGCGACCCGGCGGCCTTTGGGTGCCTCCGGGGCTGGAACGAATTGCATTGCGAGCGCACGCCGAATGGCAAAAAGCCAAAATAATGCTCGCGAGAGAAGGTCCTTTCCGTGTTGTGCTTTATCGATTCCCTAATCATTTGGCCGGCGAGCGCCGGCGCCACTTGTAGTGTAGTTTCTCACAATTGCGTGCCGACGAATGCGCCGACAATTTGGGCGGCGAAGACGGTACTTCGTAACTTCGTACCGCCGAGCGATACGGGCGGAATGCTGTGGACAAATCTGTATTGGCGACCCGTTTTGCGCAAGCCGCGAGGCGACGTGCAAAAGAAATTCGCGCATTCGGGCTTGGTTCCGCCACTAAATCAAAACACGAAGGAATTGTTTTATTTCCGCAGTACTGCTTCGCTGAACTGATCAATAAGGCGTTCCTGTACGGATGTCTTGCCAAAGCGAGTTCCCCCGTGCACTCTATGGTCACGCTACTCTAGGGTGGTTAGAATTCAAGGAATTTGATGCCTTCTGCCGTCGGCGTGGTTTCGGCGTTGGGGTGATGAGGAGACCGACTGGGTATAGGACGTACGTCTCATCTCATTGAAAACATGACCTGACTTGCGAGTTGGTGCCAGCCTTGCTGACGGTAGGTTCAACAGGAGGGATTTCGCATGAATTTAGAAAAACTCTGGCAAGGATTGATAGCAGTGGCTGGCTGCTTTGGACTCGGCTGGCTTGGTAGCCGAATCGGCGCTGAGATTGTGCCGGATCCCAACTGGGAAGAGGCGTTCTGGGCTCGTTTTCAGTATATGTTCGTCTTCGCCGTACTGATCGAACGTTCGGTCGAAGTGTATCTAAATGCAAGCCAACAAAATGGCGACGATCGCTTTGCGCCTAAGCAACAGAAGTCAGGTAACGACGCGACTCGTGCCGCCAATACCGCGGCTATCGTCCTAAGTATCTTGGTCGCGTTGGCAGGGGTGCGGTTACTATCCACACTCGGAGATCCCGCTTCTCAGCACTGGATCACCTCTATCATCTGGTTTGGAAGCGACATCGTCGTATCTGCGGGCCTGATGGCTGGAGGCTCGGTCCTATTTCACGAAGTGGCTGAAGTTCTGCGGGGTGGCATCGGGAGCTTGGGCACAAGGTTCGAACCTGACGAGACCTCCAAAGGGCTTAGCGATGCCAGCCATCGAAGCGCGTACACCGTGACTGTCACGCGCACGGGCGATACGGGCAAGTTAGAATTTTCGTCAGGGTCAGTTTCACTGAACGAGACATGCTATTGGGATCCGAATGTGAAGATCGCTGCCGGCACCTACGTTAATTGCTCAAAGACTCGAATGACTTCAAAGAAGGATTCTGTTACAGGCGAACTGCGCCCAGGCATATATTTGCCTGACGCCGTTGTACCGGGAACGGACAACCATTCGATTTTCATTCATGAGGGGAAGGATGCGAGTTGGTCTGATGGCTGCATTGTGCTTGACCGAACAAAAATGATGAAAATGTGGAATGAGCTTCAGCCAAATGACGGGCGGAATGTGACCGTCAAGGTAATCGACGCGTGAGACGCATAGATGCGCGAACTTTGCATTGAGTGAGTGTCAGGACCCTTCGATGTCCTGTTGCATGCAATCGCTACACCGTCGATGGGGATTCCAATCTAGGAGAAAGAGGTACGCATGGCAATCGTAACGTACGAATTGAGAGACGCGGGGGGAACGGCCTTTGCTATTCTGAAGGTTGATACCGCCGAGGAAACCTGGCTGGACGCGAAGGGCGATGCGTCAATTCTTCGCGAGTCGCAAGGAACTGCGAGGAAATCAGACGGAACTCTGGGTATCTACTGTGACTCAGACAATGGAAACGTGGTTCAGTTGATCAACGCCGATTGGTCGGACGGACCACCAAATAATCACGAAGGGCGTTGTCGTAGATGCGATGTCGGCTGCGAATCTGAGCCACGATGGCACTGCACCTCGCGAGAGTGACACGATTTGAAACCCGCGTTTGCCTATCGGACGGGTCAGGAGGGTCTATTGCCGTCAGTGTGCGCTCAATAAGTAAGCTTCACAATGGCGACCGATTGGTCGGTGCAGGTCAGAAGCGGAAAAGGGAGAACACGGTTTGACAGAGATAATACTTGTGCACGGGATGAATGCTGACGCGGATAGCTGGGCGGAAGTTCCAGGGCTTCTTGCGGATGCCGTGGACGGCAACGTGTCGAACTTCCCGCTTCCCGGCCACGACCAATTAATCGACATGAGCAATCCATTTATACTGTTCGCAGTCTTGTTGATAAGCGGAGGAAAATACACATCCGGCTTAAGCATGGCAGACTATGTTTCCTCTGTTGCAGAGCGCTTTCCCGACGGCACCGATCGCGATGTCGTGTTGGTCGGCCATTCCATGGGCGGTGCAGTGATATCAGAGGTTGCCCGCCAATACCCTGAACGGATCTCCAAGCTTGTATACGTTGCGGCCATGCTTCCGGACGAAGGTCAGTCGCCAGCGTCGATAATCCAGTGGATCAAGGAGTCCGGCTTTAGTTCGTCGCAAGAGACGTGGGAAGATTTCGAGCCACATTTGGGTCGGATGAAGTTGGTGTATCAACCTGAAGAACCACTGGCATCAGAGTTCAGCCGAACGGCCGAATTTGAAGCGTTGCCAAAGCTTTATATAACATGTTCTGAAGACGATGTCATTTCCGTCGAGTCGCAAAACGCTATGGTGCAAGCATACAAGGACATCGTTCTCGAATCGCTCGAAAGCAACCACTTCCCTCAATTCGCCGTACCTGAGGAATTATCTAGGGTGATCGCGAAGTTCCTGGAGCCCTGAACGGAATTGCAGTTGGCTTCCGCCCACATCTGGAGCATATGCGTTACACCGAGCGTGGTTGAACTGAGAAAGCAAGGACGCTTTGCAGGTCACCGGGAACATTGCCTGTGGTTCGCTTGACCTGCCACGGGATTTTTCCTCCACCTGGAACTAGAGTCCGACCCAACGAAGGGACGGACGATGAAGCGATCAAGATTTTCGGAAGAACAGATCATCGGCATTTTGACCGAGCATGAGGCTGGCGCGACGTGCGCGGATCTCTGTCGCAAGCACGGCATGTCGGAAGGGACGTTCTACAACTGGAAAGCCAAGTTTGGCGGCATGACAGTTTCCGATGCGAAGCGGCTCAAGGCGCTTGAAGACGAGAACGCCCGGCTGAAGAAGCTGCTGGCTGAGCAGATGCTTGATGCGGCGGCGATGAAGGAACTGCTTTCAAAAAAATGGTAAGGCCCGCCGTAAAGCGCGCGGCCGTTGCGCATCTGCGGGCCCGGATGGGCCTGTCGGAACGGCGGGCCTGCCAGATTGTCGGGGCGGATCGGAAGATGATCCGCTACCGGTCGATCAGACCGCCTGAGACCGAGCTGCGTCAGCGGCTGCGCGATCTGGCCAATGAACGTCGCAGGTTTGGCTACCGACGCTTGTTCATTCTGCTGCGTCGCGAGGGCGAGCCTTCGGGCATCAACCGCATCTACCGGCTCTACCGCGAGGAAGGGCTGGCGGTGCGCAAACGCCG